>CALMOM010000108.1 GCA_937873305.1 uncultured Terriglobus sp. | reverse complement strand
GGGCATGTGCTGCCAGTTGTACCGCGGGTGAACTTTGCTCACCCGCCACTACGACCGCCTTGGCACCAGACTTCTTCAGGTCTGATAAGACGGCGGCAAAGAACTTTTGCGCATACTCAGGACCGTTGTAGCTGCCGCCATTTGAGAGCGCCGCAGCGAACTGCTCGATGTCGCTCTGCTTCAGCGGCAAACGGTGCTCCGCCTTTGCGCCGGTTACGGTGGGCATGCTCTCCACCACGTACAACCGGTTCATGGGCTTGCCCTGCTCGTACCGGTGCCGCTCCGCGTAGGCAGCGGACATGGGCAGGAAGCCTGGAAATGCACTGGACGAGAGGAAGTCCGCATCCAGCGACAGGATTACGTCTGCATTTTCCAGCTTGTACTGCGCATCGTAGAAGTCGCCAAAGGCGGCCTTTGAGGCAATGCGTGCCGAGTCGCGATTGACCGGCTCCCACTGCACCAGCTTGGCCTGCGGGTATTTTGCCTGCAATTGCTTCCACTGGGCTGCCAGGGACGGCGAGATGATGGTTTCCGACAGGAACACCAGTCCCTGCCCACCCGTGGCGCCGCTGGCGGCTGCCAAGAGGGCATCGCCAAAGTCGCCAAACTCGCTGTTCTGCGCCTGCCCTGCAGCGACCTTGATCACATGTGCGGAACGATCCGGGTCATAAAGGTCTAGGAGCGTGGCCTGTGTAAACAGGTCAGAACGGCCCTTAGAGACCGGATGTTCAGGATTGCCGTCCACCTTGATTGGCCGAAAGGTGTCACTCTTCACCAGGACCGGTGCGGCACCCGTGGGGAACGGGTAAGCCGTGGCAAAGTAGTTCGGCTTGCTGATGACCAGGTCTTCCGGTTGCCGGATGTAGGGATAGATTTGCTCGTCCGGCTGCTTGGTGCAGCCAGTCATGCCGGCCAACGCCAGCGATGCGCCCATCACCTTCATGAATCCGCGGCGGCTGACGCCGTCCGTCAGCTCCGACGCCTGACGGGGAAACTCCTCGCGCAGCATGTCTTCAAAGCCGGGTGCATCGGCCAGATCGTCCAGACTCTGCCAGAAGCGCTTGCCACGCTTGCCGTCCAGCCGCGCGCGCACTTCTGCCAGCGTCAACTTTGCCGGCGCGATGCTCGTGACAACCGTTGCGGAAGTGGTGCCTGCTTCAGCCATGCCGTTCTGTTCCTTTGCAAACGTGCTCATCGGTGGCACACCTCGCAGCTTTGCAGCTCGTGCGGTGTGCGAATGCGGTATTTGTCGGCCAGGTAGGTGCCCAGCGCGTCCTGCGACGTGAACTTGTGATAGCTGGCCGGCAGCATCGGCAGGGGCGGCACGTCGGACACGGTCTGCCCACCGCCATGGATCGCATTCGGCTCCATCATCACACCGCTGCCCGCGGCTGGCTGACCGTTCGAGGTGCGCGACATGCGATTCCCCTGGGTATCCAGGGTGCCGTTGGATTGCGGCGTCAATGGCTGGCCGGTCATGGTGCTGGTTTGCTGCAGCATAGCGATCTGCGGATTGCCGGTGCCCGGATCCTTGGTGGTGCAGGTTACGCCTTCAGCCGTGGGAGCGAACTTACCCGTCTCAGCACACCACACAGGCTTCATGGTCGAGGGGCCCGCCCAGGCCATGTTGTAGATTTCGCTGGTCGGCCGCAGATTCTTGACCGGGTTGCGATGGCAGTTGAGGCACCATTCCATCTGTAGGGAGTTTTCCATATACATAATGGGCATTTGGTCGACACGGCCGTGACAACTGGCGCAACCGATGCCCTTGTTTACGTGGACGGAGTGGTTGAAGTACACATAATCCGGCAGGTCATGGACGCGAGTCCACTTGATGGATTCCCCTGTTGCCCAGCTATGGCGAACCGGTTCCAGCATCTCTGCATTGGTCCAGATCTGCGCGTGACAGTTGATGCAGGTCTTGGTCGGCGGAATCCCGGAGTACGCTGCCTTTTCCACGGAAACATGGCAGTACTGGCACTGAATACCGAGGCCCTGTACATGGTGCTTATGCGAAAACGGCACGGGCTGGTCGGCGCGCTGGCCCTGCCGGGTTACCCACGGCGAGCGCTGCAACTGGTTCAACGCCACGCCCAGTGCGACCACGATCAAGCCCGTCAGCACCAGTGCGGCGCGGGCCAGAGCGTTCGAACTGCGGTCAAAAACTTGCGCCATGAGTGCGTCCTGCTCTCTCTAATCCGCCAGTGCGTTTCGCCGGAAACGCACTGGCTGGTGGTTCTAACCATCACCAGAAGGGCTACTAGCCCCTCTCCAACCGTTGCTCACCGAATTCGGGAGCGGCTTCTGTCTCGGCTGACAATGCCACTATACCAGCGCGACTAGCGCCAATTTTGCGGCAAAAGGCAACCTGAAGCGACATCCTAGCGGTCGTCTTCGATAATCGACTTGCAGGCTTGCGAGCCGAGCACCAGATGTCGTGCAGGTGCGGCGAATGGCAGCCAGACACCACAATATCTACCTTCGCGTGGGCGCATCCCGCTTGTAAATTGCGTCCGCTCCAGTCCGAGTTCGATACACGCACGTCCGCGCCCGCAATGATCGAGACACGCTATAACAGGAGGCGATGCCGCGCCCCAGTGCCACGCGCAAACCGCCCTACGACGCCGAAGAAGCAGTCGCCGCGCTGGCTGCTGCGGACCCGAAGCTCGGCCGCCTGATGGAGCAGGCCGGACCGTACCGGCTGCGAGTGTCCGGTGCCCTGTCGCCCTTCGAGTCGCTGGCTGAGTCGATCATCTATCAGCAACTGCATGGCAAGGCCGCCGCAGCCATCCACACGCGCATGCTGGAGAGTTTCCACGAGGTTTGCGGCGTTGGCGTACATCCCTTGCCGGAACACCTGCTCGATTGCCCTACCGCCCAGTTGCGCGGTGCAGGCCTTTCCGCGAACAAGACGCTCGCCCTGCGCGACTTGGCCGCCAAAACGCTGGACGGCACCGTTCCTTCGCTCGCGCGTATCCGCCGCATGGCCGACGGGGACATCATCGAACACCTGACACAGG
Source organism: uncultured Terriglobus sp. (assembly GCA_937873305.1). Taxonomy (GTDB): domain Bacteria; phylum Acidobacteriota; class Terriglobia; order Terriglobales; family Acidobacteriaceae; genus Terriglobus. The sequence continues at coordinate 3,924 of CALMOM010000108.1, read as the reverse complement.
TACGTGGCATCGGTCGCTGGACTGTGGAAATGATGCTGATGTTCCGTCTGGGGCGCCCGGATATCCTACCGACCAGCGACTATGGCGTGCGCAAGGGCTTTGCCCTGACCTTTGGCAAGCTCAAGCCGACCGACAAGGTCACACCCGCGGACCTGCCCAAGCCCGCCGAAATGGAACGCCGGGCGAAGCGGTGGCATCCGTGGTGCTCCGTCGCCAGCTGGTACCTGTGGCGTGCCTGCGACCTGGCCAAGCCAGACGCCGCAGCCAAGCAGCCGGTGTAAGCACCCGCGTGCAACACTGGGGAAGCGATGGGTCTTCTCTTGCTGCTGACACGTGCGTTCGTCAACACCTTTGGCATCACGCAGCCGGGGCCGGAGGGCGAGCGCCGCGCGGCGTACTTCATTGGAACGCTGATGGCCCTGATTGTCCTGGGCATGGTGGCTTTGACGTATGCGTTTGTCGCCGTGCGCCGCTAATCTGCGTTAGCCGGCGCGGGCGAGAGCGAAAATCCTGACATGGCGTACGCGTACGGCAGCGCTGTGGCAACCGACGTTATCACCTGCAGCAGCAGCAGCGTGAGCGACGGCGCAAACCGCACCGCGCCCAACCGCCGCTCCAGCAACAGCGCAATGCCCAGCGAAGCCAGGTTGCTGCACACCGCGGCCGCGGCCAGCAGCAGGAAGTACGGCAGCCTTGCCTCAACGACATCTGAAGGTGCCGCTGTATGCGCAGCAGCCTGCACCCGCCGTGCGTAGCGGCGCAGCGGCCCCACCGCCAGGTACAGCACCAGCAAAAACGCGGGGGCGGTCACCGCAAAGATGAGCCACTGCAGGTGCGACGCCGCCATGTGTGCACGCACTGCCCGCGGCACCACTACCGCATTCACAAAATTTCCCAGAAACAGGAAGAACAGCAGCGCCAGGCCAGCAATCTGTACCCATGCCGCACCCAGCCCCACCGGAATCTCAAAGTGCAGTTCCGGTTGCTGGCGGTCGATGCCGCGCTCTGGCCGCACTGCCCGCGCCACCACGCCCAACGCGTATAGCAACAGCAGAAGGCCCAGCGCCACCGCGGCAAAGCCAATGCCGCCCACGATCAGTTCCACCTTCCACTGTGGCGGCGGCCCGGCAATGCCGCCCGTAATAGACGACCGTGGCGCGGCAGCCAGCAGCGCGCCGCGCGTCAGCGGCTGAGTATAGGACTGCAACAGCGTGCGCAGCACGTCTGCCAGCACCAGCGGCAGCCACAGCACCGGATACTTCACAAAAAGGAGGCTGGTGCGGCGAAAGAGGTCTCGTACCTGGTTCAATGGGCGGCTCCACGGGCAGACAAGAAAGCTGTCGGGGGCACCCCGCGTGCCTACTCCGCCGCGGGCAGCTCCTGGTTGTAAACGTACACCCAGTGCCGCTCCGTGTGACCGTCGGGAAATGTTACTCGCCGGAGTTCGCGCAGGAAGAGACTCGTTTTAGGCGACGCTGGGTCGTAACCCCTCATAGCGGTCGAAGGCAGCAAGTAGAGCCTCGTTACTACTCGGCAGAGAGAAGACAGCACCTTCTACAGTTGCGCCAACGGCACTGGAGAGCAGCGCAGGATACTCACCTAAGTCTTGTAACCGGCCAGCTACACTCGCCTCACCCCGCCACACAAGTTGCTTCGCTTCTTCTCGAATCTCAGCCGGTGCACGGTCTGGATGCAATGTGCCGTATACGAAGAGTCCTAGTGGCAACTCACGCACCGTCAACCCGATCATGGCGTAGACATACGGCAAGGAGCTAAGCAGCGAAAAACAACACGTCACGAGAAACCACGCAAGTGCACGATTTGCAAGTTGGCTGAGTTGGGAGCCTTGCTTTGTGAGTTGTAAAAAGACGTAACCAGGTACTGAACTTCCCACCACCGCAAACAGCAGAAAGCAAGTGTCAGCCAACCTGTCATCCTGACGTATGAGGTCTGTTTCGCTGTTTGCCGAAGCATAGCGCAGCAGCACAGGTGCCAGCAGATATAGCGCCGGGACAAGAAGCACCAACGCCAACAAAAGCAATGCCTCGACAAAATAGTGGTGTGACCATACACCCAAAGCAAAACTTAACGGCAGGGCTGTCCATGCGAGAGCAGACCAGCCAAGCGTTTGCCACAGCTTCTTCGGCAATGCTTCCAGAAAGAAACGACCACTTCGTTCACCCTGCTGCACACGTGGCACGCTCCGGGCCACCATTGCAAAGGCGTACAGGTAGCAGAACAGGCCGAAGACGTTTGCGAGCCGTTCAAGGAAACCGCCAAGTACGATCGGAACCACTGGTAGTGAGGTGCCGCCGCCATAATCTCCCATCACGGATTGCGGCATCGACCAAATGATGACCGCGTGACGGAAGACCGCATCTGCTTGTGCGAAGACTGATTTGCACAGGTCAGCACCCAGCACAGGAAGCCAAAGCACCGGGTGCTGCCAGAAGAACGCTGCTGCATTCCTAAACTTGGCTCGGACGCTATTCACTTCGTCTCCATCGGCTTCTTGGCGAAGTAGTACAGGGCAAAGGCCAGCAGGACGAACATCAGCACACTCACCGGGTCGTGGTGCAGTGGATTATGTTCGCTGAAGCGAGGCATGGTCTTTTCCGTGGCCGACTCGTACAGCCGGATGGCCACGCCCAGCAGGCCCATGATGCCGCCTGCCGCGATCAGGCCGCTGGCGAACAGCGAGCCGGGGCTGATCTCGTCGTTCTCGGGGTCGGTGAAGGCTTCGTTGCCGGTCAGCGCGGCCTCCTGCTCGTCGAGCGTGGGCTGCGGCGTCAGCGAGAGAGCGGGTGTGTCCGCCAAAACGACGACATCCGCACCGGGGTTTGCGGCGGCGATGCGGCGGGCTAGCACGTCTGCCTCGCGCTTCGCCGCGTCGCGTGCACGCGCCTTGGCGATGGCCGCGTCGGCCATCCAGCGCACGACGCCACCCACAAAGATGGCCAGCGTCGTGGCAATGGACAGGTATGCGCCCACCGCCAGCGTCAGCGACCGGACGCCCAGCAACTCTACCGCCAGCACCAGCGCTACGCCCAGCAGCACCAGCGACCACGGCAGTTTGCGCGAAAGGATGCCGTTGATGACCGTGGCCATCAGGCGGCCCTGCGGCGCCGCGGCCTTCTCGCTGCCGATGCCTTGCACCCACTGAATCTCGAGCTTTCCGGTAGCGCGATTGAAGAGGTACTTACCGTCTTCCAGCGTGGGCGAACCGATCGCGTTGATCAGTTCATAGCGCGTGGCATTACTTACCTCGACGCGCTTCGCGCTGTCATGCGGGTCGACCATGGCAAGGTGCGCGCGCGGGAACGCTCCACGGTCCTGCAGCCCCTCGGGCAGCGCGGCGGTGTTCAGCGCGATGGGGTTGGGCATCTGGCGAAAGCTTTCCAGACCCTTGTTCATGCCGTTCAGTGTCAGCCCGATGACGAACGTGCTGACCACCACACCGATCATCACGGCAAGCTGCGTCTTCCACGGCGTTGCGCCAATGATGTAGCCGGTCTTCAAGTCTTGCGCGGTGTCGCCGCTGTTGCTGGCCGCGATGCACACTACGCCGCCGATGGTGATGGCCAACGCGCCAAACGCGGGTGCCGTCCATCCCTGGACGAGGAAGATGGCTGCCGTCGCCATCAGTGTGGCGATGGTCATGCCGCTGACCGGGCTGGCCGACGACCCCACAATGCCCACGATGCGCGCGCTGACCGTGACAAACAGAAAGCCGAAGACGACGATCAGCAGCGCCGCCGCCAGGTTGGCCAGCGCGCCCACCTGCGCGCCCGGCACGGGCTTGGACTCAAGGAAGGCCCACATGATGGCAACCAGCAGCACGGAGCCGCCGTAGACGAAGCTGTTGGGCAGGTCGTGGCTGGTACGTGAAACAGAAGAGTTCAAAGGGGAAGAGGTGTTAGGAGG
>CALMOM010000107.1:7761-11105 GCA_937873305.1 uncultured Terriglobus sp. | reverse complement strand
GTGGTGGACACGGCGCAAGCCCTGTTGCTGCGGCAGGCCTCAGAGCTGATCCTGCGCGGCATGCAGGATCTTGCGGCGGTCTTGCGGCGTCGCGCGGTGGAGTTTGCGACCACGCCATGCATTGGACGCACCCACGGCGTCCACGCAGAGCCGACAACCTTTGGCCTCAAGCTGCTGTTGTGGTACACCGAATGCGAACGCAACATCGCCCGCTTTACCGCTGCGGCAGAGGATATGCGCGTAGGCAAGCTGTCTGGAGCGGTAGGCAGCTTTGGCACGGTCACACCGACTCTGGAGGCTGAAATCTGCCGCAGGCTGGGGCTGACCGCCGCCCCCGTCAGCACACAGGTGCTGCAACGGGATCGCCACGCGGCTTACGTCGGAGCGCTGGCCATTCTGGCTTCTTCACTGGATCGCATCTCGACCGAAGTTCGGCACCTGCAACGCACGGAGGTGCGTGAGGCGGAAGAGTTCTTCAGCGACAAGCAGAAAGGCTCCAGCGCGATGCCGCACAAGCGGAACCCCATCACGGCTGAGAACATCTGCGGCCTCGCTCGCGTGATGCGCGCCAACGCGCAGGTTGCCCTTGAGGATGTTGCACTGTGGCACGAGCGTGACATCTCACATTCATCCGCGGAGCGCGTCATCCTGCCCGACCAGACCACGCTTGCGGACTACCTGCTGGCAAAGACGACCGGGTTGATTGACAGGCTGATGGTGTACCCAGAACGCATGCTACGCAACCTGAACCTGACCGGCGGCCTGGTGTTCAGCGGCCAACTTCTGCTGGATTTGGCGGAGGCGGGCATGTCACGCGAAGACGCGTACAAAACCGTGCAGTCACTCGCCATGCGCGCCTGGGCCGAAGATCTGGTCTTCCGAGACCTGGTGATGGCTGACCCACACCTCACCTCCCTGCTGCCACGGGAGCGGATTGAGCGCGCCTTCGATGTGACGCGTCGTCTCTCGAATGTTCCGGCGATCTTTGAGCGGGTGCTCGGCGAGCCGCTGGATGGGCTGAAGCAGGCGCGGAGCTGACGTGCTACCCACCGGCGATGCAGAGTTGGTTCGCATCGTGGATGCTGCTCTGCAGGACGCGGTACGCCGCAGCGGCACCTGGCTTGCCTGTCGGCCCGGGTGCAATCAGTGCTGCACGGGCGTCTTCCGCATCTCGCAGTTGGATGCCGCACGGTTGCGACAGGGTCTAGCGGAGTTGCGGCAGGTGCGCCCACAACAAGCGGATGAGGTGCTGGCGCGCGTGGCTGAATCCACGTTGCGCCTCGCGCCTGCCTTTCCCGGCGACGGTTCCACAGGCATTCTCCACGAAGGCGAGGACGCCGACACAGCATTTGAGGACTTCGGTAATGAGGAGGTTTGCCCGGTTCTGGACCCCGTATCCGGCACATGCAGCCTCTATGCACACCGTCCCATGACCTGCCGAACCTTTGGCCCGCCTGTCAGGACCGATGAAGACGCGCTGGGCACCTGTGAATTGTGCTTCCAGGGCGCCACGCAGGCGGAGGTCGCCGCAGCGGAGATGCACCTGCCACCTGCTGGGTTTGAAGCAGAACTGAGTCGCGCGATCGGGTACCAGGGCGAGACAGTCGTGACGTTTGCGTTCAGGCCCGCCCTCAGTTAGCGCCGCCCAACACCTGCGGTGTATGGTTGCTGTCAGAGGACGCCATCGCCAATGTCGGTTGGCAAGCCAAGGCCGTTGTAATTTGAGGCTCGGCGCTCTGCAACTCGATGCTCGTCGAGTCTAAAGACAACGTGTTGGCATACCGCTGCAATTCTTCTTCCTGCGCCAGCTCAGGCAGCAAAGGGGATCCCTTCGGCACGATAAAGCGACCCGTGCCCACATACGCTGCCAGCAGTGTCACGGCTGTAGTCGGCGACAGGAACGCAAGTGGAACGATGTACTTCTTGGAACGAACCAGCGACTCTGCAATGCCATCCACATGGTGGCTTCGAATCGTGGTGCCGGCGACCTGCGGAATCTCGAATACCCTTACGTTCATCTCCGGGTGCTGAGCACCTGCCGCAAGCATGGACCGAGCAAGATGCTTTGGCGTGGTCAGGCCGAAGTCGGCCAGGGCGTTACGTGGGAGGGTGTCTGGGTACAGTGCGCGCATGATACTGCGCGAGAAGTCAGCGCAGTTGCGGTAGAACAGGTTGAAACGACTGCGATTGTGGCTGTCGTTTAACTTGGCCACTAACATCGTGTCCTGATCGCGCGTCGTAGCTACCTGAAAGGCGTAAATGCGACGGTCGTAGCTTGCACCCACCAGTTGGATCCACTCGCCCCGTGGCGTGCTGCCATTGTTCGTGTCTGGCGCTATGTCACGGAAGTGATCGCGCCGATAACTGTCGCGTAACTGAGCCCGAAGAGCAGGTGTGATGGACTCAGGCCGTTCGGCGAGCGAGTCCACGGCATACAGGTACGGTATCAGCGGCACCGCGAGCCAGTCGTAGCCAGCCACGTGGTGATAGCGGCTCACCACGACACCCTGTTCGCCCGGGCGGCACAGCCGCAGGTGGGTAGGCTCGTCTGCACAAACACCACTCAGGTACACAGCGGCATGCCCCGTGGGATTGAAGGCGCCAAAGGTGCCGAACGGCTCTTCCATTAAGAGGGTTGCGCTCGCGTGCGCAGCCTGCCCTGCCGCGGCAACGAACAGGCCAAGTACAACGCGAATCAAATATGTGGAAGAGCGCACAGGTTATAGCACCTTCTCCTAACGACATTCCAGCAGTCGCAAGAAGTAGTTTTCATACCGTAGGACGCACATAGAGTGCTGCAAGTCGCGGTGTGGGTGTAAAAAGCCGACGATAATCAGACTGTGATTGTGGAACAACCAAGAAATCTGACGCTGGCGATGACGGGTGCAAGTGGTGCCATCTTCACCCGGACGCTGCTGCGCATGCTCCAGGCTGACAGCCGTGTCGCTGAGGTGCAGTTCGCGGTGTCCGACCATGCCCTGCGCGTCGTAGCCGAAGAGCTCGGCCTAAGCGGGCGCTCAGCCGTGCTGCCTGCCCTGGCGGGTGAGGACCACAGCAAGGTCACACTGCTGCGCAACGACGACGTTGGGGCCAGCATCGCAAGCGGCAGCTATCCCAGTGACGGCATGGTGGTGCTGCCCTGCTCCATGGGCACACTTGCGTCGATTGCAAACGGGCTGGCGGCCCGGCTTATCGATCGCGCTGCCGATGTGTGCCTGAAGGAACGCCGGCCACTGGTGCTGTGCGTCCGGGAGACACCCTTCAATCGCATCCACCTGCGTAACATGACCTTGGCAGCAGAAGCCGGAGCCACGATCTTTCCCGTCATTCCCGCCATGTACTTT
>CALMOM010000107.1:7137-7751 GCA_937873305.1 uncultured Terriglobus sp. | reverse complement strand
GGCGCATCTAGGTCTGCCACAGGCGGAAGCGTTCCGCTGGAAGCTGGATACCAACGTACCAGGCTAGTGGCGCTTCGCGCGTCCGTCCAGGATGGCTGCGCCGGGCGACTCTGGCGGATCGGCGTCCAGGAAGTGCAACATCACAGGTACGACCGCACCGGCACACTCTGCGGCGGCAAGGTGACCGCACCCGCGAAGGCCGTAGAGTACCGACTGCGGCATCAATGCATGCAGGCGCTCGGCCTGTGAAAACGGCGTCAGCTTATCCTCTGTTCCCCACACAATCAGCACCGGCTGGTGCACCTGTGAGAGCCGAAAGTCGACCACGGAACGACCGGAAATCATGCTGCGGAACGAACGCTCGATGATCCAGCGGCTCCCCTGCATCCGGCGCAGCATACCGTGCGCCGCCCAGGCCGGTATGCGGACGTTGGGCCTGTCCGGCTCAATGCGCGCTAGCAGGCGGTCCAGTCCAGCACGGTCGCTTGGCGTAAACAGAGATCCGTCGAAGTCCGGATCGAAGTAGAGGCCGGCGCTGTCGAACAGCAGAAGGCGCCGCACCTGCTCTGGATGATCCAGCGGTAGCATCCGGGCTTCTCGGAACATGCGATCAC
>CALMOM010000107.1:6369-7127 GCA_937873305.1 uncultured Terriglobus sp. | reverse complement strand
TCCAGCGCCAGCAGCATGCCAACCCACCCGCCCATGGACCAGCCAGCGACATCAGCCTGCTGCAGGTGCACTGCATGCATAAAGCCAACAACCACGCGTTCCTCGCCCGGCAGCGAGAAGTCGCCGTCCACCGGTTTTGGGGATGCTCCATAGCCCAGCAGGTCGAGCGCATAGACGTGATAGCCATTGCGGCTAAGCTCCGGTATGAGCGGTGCCCAGTCGCTGGCGCGCGCTCCCAAGCCGTGGATCAGCAGGATCGACCGCCCTGCATTACCCGCCGCGGGTTGGGCTTCAAGGTAGTGCAGCCGATCACCGTTCACGTCGACATAGCGGTCCTGCACGCCGTGGGTTCGCAGATAGACATGCACACCACGATCAATGAGCCAGAACGGGTTCTGGTACACAAGTGCGGCAACCAGGCAGAGCAGCAGGGCCAATCCCGCTGCAACGTACGGCCAGCGTCGGCCTTGCGGCGGTGCGGTCACTTGAGAGGTTTGCCGAACTCTTCGGCAAAGCAGGTGTGGCTGATCCCAAAGCGGCCGCCAAAGTATTTATCCGGCCCTTTTTGGTAGCCAATCGCCAGCAGAGACACCACCCAGTAACTGAGTGGCAGCCGCAGCACCTCGCGGACCTTATCCTCTTCGAAACCTTCCATGGCGGCAGTGTCGTAGCCCATCGACTCCGCAGTGAGCAGCATCTGGGTAGCGGCGTAGGTCACCTGCTTGTTCAGCCAGCCGTGCATCTGATCGGTATTCAGC
>CALMOM010000107.1:0-6359 GCA_937873305.1 uncultured Terriglobus sp. | reverse complement strand
GTAGCTTTCCACAAAGCCCTTCAGTTGCGCTGCGTAGCCCTCGCTCATACCGCCGTCCAGCCCCATGCGAACGATGTCGTCCGCGTCGCGCCGCCAGCTGTCAGCATCGCCACAACAGACGATAACGACGGAGGCCTCTTCTGCCTTGGCCTGGTTAAAACAAGCCGCACGCAGGCGTTTCTTCTGCTCAGGAGACTGCACCACCACGAAGCGCCAGGGCTGCACATTGTAGCCGGAGGGTGCTGCCAGCCCCGCCTCCAGGATGGTGCGGATATCCTCCGCGGCGATCTCACGACCGTCGAACGATGGCGTGCTACGGCGCTCCCGAATGATCTCATCGAGCGGTTTAGGTACAGAAGACATTCTGACCAGTGTAGCGCCCACACCTTGACCACACTACAACGCGGTCATGGGCTACTCACTGATGTACGTTCCGCCGCCAGGCAGATCGGCCACGATCCAGACGCCGTGAAACGCAGATCGCAACTCCGGGTAGGCGGCGAGGATGGCCTTTGCGGCGTGCGCATTGCGCGCCCGAGAGGCAATGGGATCGGCCAACGGTCCACTCACCTGCACGTGCGCCAGCAGGTCCAGTGTGCCGCTGCGGTCCGGTGCGTTCTCCGCCTTCAAGCTCGTGACACGCACCTCGTCACCCTGCGCCGGTGTCAGCACCAGTGGCTGCTGCGGTCCAAGTCCGCCAGAAAGCGCCGGAGGCGCAGCTTTGCCTTGTTCTTCTTCCAACGTGTCCAGGTTGGTGCTGCTGGCGAAACTTACCGGGCGCAAAAGCTGTTCCGCTTCGGTGTAGTACACATAGGCGTTCCAGGGCTGCTTTTTTGTAGCGTAGTCGCGGGCTGTACGCCAGTACCACAGACCGTCGTGGCCGGCTGCGGTGAGCGCACGCGGAAACAACCCACCCATCTGCCACGTTCCCGGCGCGCTCTGCCGCAGCAGCATGGCCACCTGCCACGGCTCTGCGGTGCCTGCGCTGTCCAGCACCACCAAGGCATAGCGGCCAGCTGGCAATGCCGGGATAAAGAATGTCGTCCCATGCGCGCTGCGGTTCAGTGTGCAGGAAAACTGCGCATCCTGGGCGCTACCATCCGCGCCAGCCTTTGCGTTGGAATTGTCAAGGATCCACAAAGTTTGCGGAGAAAAGCTGGCACCCTGCAAATGCGGTGCAGCGGAGCGAATCGCGTCCTGGATGCCGCCGAAGTTCTGTGCGTATGCAGGCATGGTCCGGGACCGCACGCCCTCTGCATCGCCGGCGGCGGTTAGCGTGGCGAACTCGGTCCCAACCTCCGCCAGCGTACCGCGCTCCTGGGGAGTCATCCCGGACTGGGTTGTACAGGACTCCGCCTGTACGCCTGTCGTAGCAGCAAAAAGCACTCCGGTGAGGAGCAGAAGAGAGCAGTAGCGCATAGGGGTGCCTCCAGGTGGGTACAGGCGTATCGTTGTGGCAAGCAGTGTAGTGCAGTGTGCCCATAAGTCGCGCGCCCTGCAGTGCAACACCGCCGTCATACCGAGAGACGTGAGAGTGGGGGCACTCGTAACCGATGAGGGTATCTCGCAATCGGCTGTTCCTGACCATACTTGCCCTGCTGCCCTCAAGTGGCGCTCTGGCGCAGGGGACGGGTATTCCCTCGACCGCGCCCACGCAGGCCACGGGCAGCCTGCCTCTGGCGCAGCAAACCACGAGCGGCACGGTCAACACGCCTGCCGCTGTAACTTGGACCGGAGCAGTGCTGAGTGTTCGCGCGAACGGGCAGAGCCTGCCTGCGATCCTGCGGCAGATCGCACGGCTGACTGGCATGAAAGTTACGGGCGGCGCACCGGGCGAGCCGGTCTTCGGAACGTATGGGCCTGGTCCGGTGCAAGACGTGATGGCGTCGCTGTTCGACGGCCTCAACATCAACATGCTGCTGGTGAACGACAGCCCAACCAAGCCAAAAGAGTTGATTCTGACCGCTCGCACGGGTGGAGCCACACCGCCAGCGCCCACGCAGGATGTGACGGTTGAGGCGGGCTCGCCTAACGGCAACCCCGCAGACGCTAATCTGGCGCAGCCCCGCCCAGGACGGCACACGTCGCCGGACAGCTTCCAAGGCACGCCTCAGCCTGGCGACGGTCAGCAGGGTGCAGGAATACCGGCGGGGGGCATTGCTCCCAGCCTGCCGCCAATGAACAATCCCAATGACACAAGTGGGTCAACCACTGCAACGCCGACGGACGCAAATGGTACACCGCAGTCACCGAACGGTGTTCGCACTCCGGAGCAGATCTTTGAGGAGCTGCGCAAGCGGCAGCAGGGTGCCAGCCAGTAGCAGCTACAGCGCCAGGTCCAGCCCCGCGGAGGCAAGTTGCGCTGCTTCGCGCCGGGCGGCACGCTGCTGTGCGGCCTGGATGGAATGAATGCGGAAGACGAAAAACATGGCGTTCGACAACCCATAGGCCAGCAGGACGCCACCGGCAAGGCTCGCGAGCACAGCACACAACAACATGACGGTCGTCACAACGGTCTCCTAAAGTACAACAAGCGCGCCATGTGTGATGCAGGCTGTCACACGGCTACTGCTTAGTCTGCTGCATCATAGAACGGCGCGGCAGTGGCTACGCAGATACCCTCAACCGGGGCGCGTCAAACTGGCTCAACGCTGCCTTGTGCATGGGCCAAACGCACACGCGGCGCATGCCGTACCCTAGGAGATGCGGCCTGACTGCCGCTCCAGTACACCATGAGCATCACGCACATCACGGTTCGCGGCGCGCGCCACCACAACCTGAAGAACATCGATGTCAGCATTCCGCGGAACTCGCTGACGGTGGTGACTGGGTTGTCGGGTTCGGGCAAAAGCTCGCTCGCCTTTGACACTATTTACGCGGAGGGCCAGCGGCGCTACGTCGAGACGCTGTCCGCCTACGCGCGGCAATTTCTGGACCAGATGGAGCGCCCCGACGTAGACGCCATCGATGGTCTCTCCCCCGCTATTTCCATCGAGCAGAAGACGACCTCGCGCTCTCCCCGATCCACCGTGGGTACCATCACGGAGATTTATGATTACCTCCGTCTGCTTTGGGCCAGCGTGGGCAAGCCGCACTGCCCGAACTGCGGGCTTGAGATTACGCGCCAGTCCGCCGACCAGATTGTGGAGCGCATCGTCGCACTGAAGCCCGGCGAACGCATCACCGTCTTCGCGCCGCTGGTGCGTGGCCGCAAGGGCGAGTTCCGTGAGGAGCTGGAGGCGCTGGACCAGCAGGGCTTTCGCGCCCGCGTCGACGGCGAAATGATCGAGATCACCGAGGGCATGCGGCTGGAAAAGCGCAAGAACCACACAGTGGAAGCCGTGGTAGATCGTGTGATCCTGAAGCTGGACGAGCACGGCAAGCCCGACACGCGACGCCTGGAGGCTAGCGTCCAAAAGGCGCTCGCGATGGCCAAGGGGCTGGTGCTCATCGCCATCCACGGCATGGACGAGACGCTCTACTCGAGCACCATGGCCTGCCCGGACTGCGGCATCAACGTGCCCAAGCTTGAGCCACGCTCGTTCTCGTTCAACAGCACCTATGGCGCGTGCAAGGAGTGCAACGGGTTGGGCAGCATCTACGACTTCGACCCCGGCAAAACGATCACCGACTGGTCGAAGCCGCTGCTGGATGGTGCCATGGGGCCGGGCGCGGGATCGGCGTACCTGCAGCGCCTCATCAAGCTGGCTGCGGACAAGTACAAGATTCACCTAAAGCGTCCCTTCGAGGACCTGCCGGAGCCACACCAAAAGTTGCTGCTGCACGGGCCGCCGCGCAGCGAGGCGGGGCGCACCGGCTTTCACGGCATCTTCGGCTTTTTGCGCGACACCATGGAGGAGTCGAAGAGCGAGAGCTTCCGCGAGTTCTACATGCAGTACATGTCGGCAACGGAGTGCCCCGCGTGCAACGGCAAGCGGCTGCGGCCCGAGTCGCTGGCCGTGAAGGTGGATGGTAATAGCATCAGCGACTTCACTTCGCTTTCGCTCGACGACGCCATGCAGGCTGCACGCGGCTTCTTCTTCACGGGTCGCGAGCAATTGATCGCTGACCGCCTGCAGAAAGAGGTGATCGAACGGCTGGAGTTCCTGAACGCCGTTGGCCTCAGCTATCTGTCGCTCAATCGCAGCGCGGCCACGCTCAGCGGCGGCGAGGGCCAGCGTATCCGGCTGGCCACGCAGATCGGCTCGCGACTGCGTGGCGTGCTGTACGTGCTGGATGAGCCCAGCATCGGCCTGCACCAGCGCGACAACCAGAAGCTGATCGCAGCCATGGAAAACCTGCGCGACCTCGGCAACACCGTCCTCGTCGTAGAGCACGACGAAGACACCATTCGCAAGGCCGACTACGTGCTCGACCTTGGCCCTGGCGCGGGTAAGAACGGTGGCGCGCTGATCGCGGCGGGCACGCCGGACGACGTGGCTGCTGTCGATGAGTCGCTCACCGGTCAGTACATCTCCGGCAAGATCGACATCCGCAGCAACGACGCGCCACGCGCCCTGAGCGGCAAGGATTTGGTGGTCGAAGGCGCGAAAAGCCACAACCTGAAGGACGTGACGGCGCACTTTCCGCTTGGCGTTATGACGGTCATTACCGGAGTCAGCGGCAGCGGCAAAAGCACGCTGGTGAACGACATCCTGTATCGTTCGCTCGCCAAACAGCTGTACCGCAGCAAGGAAGAACCGGGCCAGCACAAGGCGGTGCTCGGCATCGACCAGCTCGACAAGGCCGTGCAAATCGATCAGTCGCCTATCGGCCGCACGCCGCGCTCCAACCCGGCCACGTACACCGGCGTGTTCACCGCCATCCGCGAATACTTCGCCATGCTGCCGGAGTCGCGCGAACGTGGCTATAAATCTGGTCGTTTCAGCTTTAACGTGCAGGGTGGCCGCTGCGAGGCATGCCAGGGCGATGGCCAGCGCCGCATCGAGATGAACTTTCTGCCCGACGTGTACGTGCTGTGCGACGTGTGCAACGGCCGCCGCTACAACCAGGAAACGCTTGCCGTGAAGTTGAACGGCTACAGCATCGCCGACGTGCTGGACCTGCCCATCGCCGACGCGCTGGCCGTGCTGGGCGACCTGCCCAACATCAAGCAGAAGCTGCAGACACTGGTGGACGTCGGTCTCGGCTACATCCACCTGGGCCAGTCCGCCACCACCCTGAGCGGTGGTGAGGCGCAGCGGATGAAGCTGGCCAAGGAGCTGAGCAAACGCCAGACGGGCCGCACGCTATACCTGCTGGATGAACCCACCACCGGCTTGCACTTCGACGACGTGCGTAAGCTGCTTGAAGTGCTGCAGCGGCTGGTCGATCTTGGCAATACGGTGCTGGTTATCGAACACAATCTCGACATCATCCGCAACGCGGACTGGATCCTCGATATGGGGCCGGAGGGTGGCAAGGGCGGCGGCACGGTGGTCGCGGAAGGCACGCCGGAGCAGGTCTCGAAGGTACCCGCATCGCACACCGGGGCGTTCCTCGCCAAGTTGTACGCGGAACGCCCCGGCAGCGAACGCGGCGCTGCACCGCTGTACGTCAAACCGATTTCCGTAAAGACGGAAGTCGCCAACGCCACCAAGTTCGCGCCCAGCGTGGAAGAGCGGACGGCACGGCGCAAAGCCGCAGCAAAAAAGTCCGCCGCAAAAAGCAAGGCAAAGAAACAGTTGGAGCCCAAGGCCGCATGAGCACCGAGTTCCGGCCCGAAGAGTACATGCGCACACTCAGCACTGCGGGTGCTGCAGTTGTCGACGAGGCTGCTGCGCAGAAGCCGCAGCCCAATCTCGGGTACACGCTGCTGTTGCTGCTGGTAGGGTTCATCGCCCTGCTGATCACCGGCATCGCAGTCACCGCCGTCGGCATTCGGCTGCATGTCTTGCCGCGTGACGTATCGCAGCTGACGCACGGCTTTCCCAAGACCAACATCCTGATTGAAGCGCTTACCTTTGCCGTGACCGCTGCATTCGCTGCGCTTGTCTTCCCGCGGATGTGGCACCGCAGCTTTGGTACGGGTATCGGCTGGCGTCGCCATGTGGCCGGACGCTACCTGGGCTGGCTCATTCCAGGCGGTGTGCTGCTGAGCATTGTGGCGCAACTGCTGGAAAGCCGCCTGAACCTGCAGAAAGACATGCCCATCGACGAGTTCTTCCGGCACCCGTCGGACGTATGGGTGGTGGCGCTGTTCGGTACACTCGTTGCGCCTGCGTGTGAGGAAATCTTCTTTCGCGGATTTCTGCTGCGCGGTTTGTCCATTGCATGGGATTGGTGCGAGCGCAAACTGGGCAGTGTCGAGGAATTGCTGCCGGTAACTGATGAATACCCACCCGGCTCTACTCCAGATG
>CALMOM010000106.1:3052-3803 GCA_937873305.1 uncultured Terriglobus sp. | reverse complement strand
GTGGCAATCTCGCGCAGGGCGCCAGGGCGCGACATGCTACGGGCACTCAGCGACATCTGCAGCAGTGTGTCTGGCGACTGCAGCCGATGGCAGAGGCGCTGGAGCAGCAGCGGTGCAGTGAGTTCGGCTTCCGGCAGCATCTCTGCCGCGCCGCCGCGCACCATGGCCAGAGCATTCTTGGTCTGGTGGTCATCTGCCGCCCATGGAAAGGGCACCAGCAGTGAGGGGCGACCCGCTGCCGCCAACTCCGCCACGGTACTACCAGAGCGTGCCAGCACCAGCGTCGCCCGGTTCAGCTGCGCAGGCATGTCCTGCAGAAACGGTGCCACATGAACCTGGTTGGGGCTGGTGCCACCGCTGCGGTAGGCCGCCTCAGTCGCGGCAAAGGCGCGTTCGCCCGTCTGGTGCACCACCGTCAGGCCGGGTACGGCCTGCAGCAGAGCGGGCGCGATGACCGGCAAGGATTCATTGAAGATCCGAGCCCCATTGCTGCCTGCCGTGACCAGCAGCCGTGGCGGGTCAAGCTGGATGGGCCCGGCGGCAACGATCTCCTCCCGCACAGGAACGCCGGTGAGTACGGCGCGGCGAAAGTAGGGCATCGTCTCCGCGAACGCAACCGCCGCACCACTTACAAAGCGGCCCACCGACCGATTTACCATGCCGGGAAAGGCGTTCGGCTCGTAGACCATGGTGGGCAAACGTCGTGCTACGGCCGCCAGCATTGCCGGTCCGCTGGCATAGCCGCCCACAC
>CALMOM010000106.1:0-3042 GCA_937873305.1 uncultured Terriglobus sp. | reverse complement strand
CATCTGGCCGGAACTTGCGGAAAAGGCCGAGGCACTGCCGCACCGCCAGCGGCAGGCCCAGCGAGGTGCGCGCCCGCGTGAGCAGCGACACATTCGCCAGCTGCCCCACCTCCACCAGGTGCAGCGGAAAGCCTGCCTCCGGCACCAGCCGCGTCTCAATGCCGCGCGAGGTGCCCAGCAGCTCGACCTCCGCGCCATACGTGCCGCGCAGCTCCCGCGCAATGGCCAGCGCTGGAATCACGTGCCCGCCGGTACCACCGCCTGCGATTAACACCCGCAATGGGCCAGCCTGCGCCAACTCAGTCGATCTCGCGGGTAATGTTCAGCAGGACGCCCATGCTGGCCAGCGTTATAAAGACGCTGGTGCCGCCCGACGAAATGAACGGCAGCGGAATGCCCTTGGTGGGCAGCAGCGCCAGCACCACGCTCATGTTGAAGAACGCCTGGATGAGGATGGCGCTGGTCATGCCAAAGGCCAGAAAGCGCGCGAACGGGTCCGTGGACAGGTACGCCGCGCGCAAGCCGCGGTAGCCCAGCAGCACAAAACCGCCCAGCAGCAACAGCGCGCCGATGAGACCCAACTCTTCGCACACGGTCGCGTAGATGAAGTCGGTCTGCGGCTCCGGCAGGTAAAACAGCTTCTGCATGCCCTCGGTCAGGCCCCGGCCAAAGAAGCCGCCCGTGCCCACCGCAATCAGTGACTGCAGAATATGAAAGCCCGCACCGCGCGGGTCGGCATCCGGGTTCCAGAAGGCCAGCATGCGTGCGCGCCGAAATGCCACGTGGAACAGCATGTAATACAGCAGCGGTGCGGCGGCGGCGAGAGCTATCGCGATGTACCGTCCCTGGATACCGGCAAGCCACAGCATGACCAACGTGACACCGGCGCAGACAAGCGCCGTGCCCAGGTCCGGCTCCTTGATAATGAGCGCGATGAAGAGCAGCGGCACCGCCACCGCGCGCAGCAGCGTGCCGCGTATGTCATCAATCTGGTGGATGCGGTTTTGCAGGAAATAGGCCAAAAAGAGCACGGTCAGGGGCTTTGCCAACTCGGACGGCTGCAGGGATTGGCCGCCGATACGCAACCACCGGTGTGCGCCGTTCATACCGGCCATAAAGAACACTGCGATCAGCAACAGTGCCGTGACGGCAACGCAGGGGAACACGAATTTCGGATTGTTATAGCGCCGGTAATCCACCTTCATCAGAACGAAGAGGGCCACGATGCCAAGCACCACGAAGACCGCTTGTTGAAGGACGAAGCGGTATGGCGAGCCGAACTGCTCCTTGGCCATGACGGCGCTGGTGGAAAAGATCATGACAAGACCGAATAGCGACATGGCCAACACCGTTCCAAACAGCCATTTATCCGCGCCCACCCGCTTTGCCATATCTTTTGCAGAGTATCGTCACTCACCGTGCTGCTGCGCAGGACGTTGCAAGCAGCGGAACCAAACTCGGTACGCTCGGTCTGTACAGCAGCCGCACCCTCTGCGTTCTGCTTTCACTCAGGCAAGGCACGCACCAGGTCCGCAAACTCGCGCCCGCGATGCTCATAGTTCTCGAACTGGTCGAAGCTCGCGCAGGCAGGAGCCAGCAGCACGGTCTCACCCGGCTGCGCTGCAGTGGCGGCAAGCAGCACGGCGTTCGCCAGCGTCTCTGCACGTGTGAACGGCACAGCCTCGCCAAGCTGCCGCTCGATGATCTCGGCTGCCGTGCCAATGGTGTACACGGCCACAGCCCGCTCCTGCAGCAGAGGCAGCAGTTCGGTGTAGTCCGATCCCTTATCCTTGCCGCCCAGAATGATGCGCACGCCACCTGGGAACGATGCGAGCGCTTTTATGGCAGCATCCACGTTCGTCGCTTTGGAGTCGTTGTAGTAGTCCACGCCGCGCACATTTGCAACAAACTGCAGGCGGTGCTCGACGGCCTGGAAGCTGGCAACCGCCTTGCGCACAGCCTCTGCGGCGACGCCCGCAAGCCGTACCATGGCCACAGCCGCAAGCACGTTCTCCACGTTGTGCGCACCGCGCAGCGGCACCTCCACCAGCGGCATCACCGGCTCTGGCGTGCCACCCTCGTTCGGCAGAAAGTAGATGCCATCGCCGTGCACAAACGCACCCTGCTTCACGCGCCGCTCCGCGCTGAACCACACGATCCGCGCCTTTGTTTTTGCGGCCACCATCTGCGTGGGCTTATTCTCCGCGTTCAGCACAAGGAAGTCGCCCGCTGTCTGGTTTTCCGTGATGCGCGCCTTGGCCGCCGCGTAATTCTCAAACGTGCCGTGGCGGTCCAGGTGGTCCGGCGTAATGTTCAGCACTGCCGCAATTCTGGGTCGAAACGTATCGACGGTTTCAAGCTGAAAGCTGGAGACCTCCAGCACATTCCACGTCGCGTCGCTCGAGCCCGCCACCATCTCGACCACGGGCAGCCCGATATTGCCGCCCACCTGCGTCGGCAGCCCAGCCTGCTGCAGAATGTGGCCGACCAGCGACGTGGTCGTCGTCTTGCCATTCGATCCGGTGATGGCGATCGTGCTGCCGCGCAGTGCCAGCGAGGCCAGCTCCAGTTCCCCGATCAGCGGCACGCCATACGCGCGCACCTGGGCAATCTCCGGCGTGGACAACGGCACACCCGGCGACACCACCACCAGGTCCTGACGCCGAAACGTCAGCACGCCATGGCCGCCCGTCTCCACCATGACGCCTGCGTCCAGCAGCGCCGGAATCTCCTTTGCCAGCGCGCTGCTGGGCCGCGCATCGCTGACCGTCACGCGAGCACCGAGGCCGCGCAGGTACAGCGCCGCAGACACGCCGCTCTTACCTAGCCCCACCACAAGTACGCGCTTGCCCTTCAGATCCATGAGACTCTTCAACGCCGGATAAGTGGCTTCGGAGTGGTAGCCAGATGCCATGCCGCGACCACGTGCGGGTCAGCAGCTAAAACGGAATGTCGTCGTCCGTGATGCCTTCATTGGCATACTCGTCGCTGCCCTGCGCGCCGCCGCCATACCCGCCACCAGAGTTGCCACCACCAGCAGAG
>CALMOM010000105.1:252-17273 GCA_937873305.1 uncultured Terriglobus sp. | reverse complement strand
GCTATTTCTGATCCACCTGTTTGGCGATGTGCCTTCGCCGCGCATCATCGGCTTTGTGAGCGACCGAAGTAACCTGCGTTGGGGCCTCGGTGTATCGGTACTGGCGCTGGTAGCGTCGTCGGGCTTTCAGCTGTGGGGCTCGCACTACGCGCCGGAGACCAGCGACCCGCAGGCGACGGCTGCCGCCAAGCGGCCAACTCCAGTCTTGGCTGATCCAATTCAACATGAGCGGTCACCTGAAGATTTCGGTTCTTGACCTGGTCGGTATGCGTCCTGACGAGTTGGCCGGTGCGGCCATCGCGCGCACCGTGCACACGGCGCAGCACGTGGAGCGCCTGGGTTACACGCGCTACTGGCTGGCGGAGCACCACAGCATTGCGGGCCTGGCATGCTCGGCCACATCGGTGCTGATCGGGCATGTTGCGGGGCAGACCAGCACCATACGCGTGGGAAGTGGCGGAGTCATGCTGCCGAATCACGCGCCGCTGGCCGTGGCCGAGCAGTTTGGCACGCTGGCGTCCCTGTACCCGGGCCGCATCGATCTGGGGCTGGGCCGCGCGCCCGGTTCGGATCAGGCGACGATGCGCGCTATGCGTCGCGATATCCGCTCAACCGGCGACGACTTTCCCGAGCTGGTGGCCGAATTGCGCGGATACCTTGGCGCGCCGCGGCCTGGGCAGCAGGTGCATGCTTACCCAGGCGAGGGTACCAACGTGCCGGTGACCCTGCTAGGCTCCAGCGGCTTCAGCGCGCAGTTGGCGGGGGAGCTCGGCCTGCCGTTTGCGTTTGCCGCGCACTTTGCGCCGCAGTATGTCGAGCCCGCGCTGGAACTGTACCGCCGCAGCTTTCGGCCCTCTGCAACACTGGCAGAACCCTACGCGATGGCTGGTTTACCGGTGATAGCAGCAGACACGGAGGCCGAGTCGCGTCGACTGCTGACCACGCCGCAGCAGCGCTTTCTTGCGCTGATCCGCAACCAGCCCATCGAGCAGAAGCCGCCGGTCGACAGCATGGACGGCCTGTGGAATCTGGCAGAGCGGCAGGCGGTTGAGGCACGGTTGGGGCTGGCCATTGTGGGCGACCGCAAGAGCGTGCAGACGCAGTTGCAGCGCACGGTGGACTGGCTTGGCCTGGATGAAGTCCTGGCTGTCACGGACACGTATGACCAGGCAGATCGCCTTCGCTCCTACGGCATTCTTGCCGAGGCTGCGCAGGATGTGCAGACATCGCATTTGGTGGCAGCGTAAGCGGGCGAAACGTGCGGTGTTACGTGCGAAAATGCATTGTGAACGCGCAGTGCTTTCTATCTCGCGAGATTGTTCTATTAGCACTCGCATTTGTATTGCTGGAGGAGCAGAAATGGCACTCGAAAAAGTGGTGTACACAGCGCATGCCGAGGTGGTGGGTGGCCGTGAGGGAACAGTCAAGTCCGATGATGGCAAGCTCGACGTGAAGCTCGACCCGCCCAAAGGCATGGGCGGCGGAGGTACCGGCACCAACCCGGAGCAGCTATTCGCAGGCGGGTACGCAGCCTGCTTCATCGGAGCAATGAAGTTTGTAGCAGGAACGCAAAAGATCCAGCTACCGGCGGAGACATCCATCTAGAGCAGCGTCAGTTTTGGGCCGCTGGCGAATGGTGGCAAGGGCTTCGGCATCGGCGTGGAAATGGTCATCCACATTCCGGGCATGGAGGGGGAGCAGGCAGAAAAGCTTGTGCATGAAGCGCACGAGGTGTGCCCCTATTCCAACGCCACGCGCGGCAATATCGATGTGAAACTTACCGTCGCCTAAGTCATAATCAGCAGCAAACAACGGCCCTGGCAGGATGCACTTACGCCTCCCAGGGCCGCAGTACGTGCAGGTGTTGGGCCAAATCCACGCGGTCGCCGCGGAAACGAACACCTTCCAGTTCGAGCCGCTGCCGCTGCTCCAGCGCACCACCCTCACGCAAGCGGATGTCGCCACCCGCGCCCACGATGCGGTGCCAGGGCAATCGGTCCACCACAGGATCGCTGCGCAGGAGCTTCGCCACGGCACGGTGCAGGCGAGGGTAGCCTGCGGCTGCGGCGATTGCACCGTAGGTGCTTACTTTTCCCGGCGGGATTGACAGAATCATGCGGCGAAAGGCTTCGTCGCGCGCCTCGCTGGGCCGCATGCCCTCGCGCAGTAGCGTCCGCCTGGCGTACTCGTTTTCGCGCTGTGTCGGTCCCGGCTTCTGCCTCTTCGCTTGCACCGTTGTAATCTCCGACTCGCACTAAGAGCAAGGGCTAAACGCCGACCAGATCCTCGATTTGCGCCTTGCCGTAGTGACCCCTCACATATTCATCCAGGATGGCTTTAAACTCATCCACGATGCCGTCGCCCTTCAGCGTCATGGCCAGCTTGCCGTCGATGTAGACCGGGGCCTTGGGGTCCTCAAACGTGCCGGGCAGGCTGATGCCGATGTTGGCGTGCTTGCTTTCGCCAGGGCCGTTCACGATGCAGCCCATCACGGCCAGCTTCATCTCTTCCACTCCCGGATAGTGCTCTTTCCACTCGGGCATCGACGTGGTGATGTAGTTTTGCACCTGCTCCGCCAGCATCTGGAAATAGGTCGAGGTGGTGCGGCCGCAGCCGGGGCAACTGGTTACCTGCGGGGCAAAGCTGCGAATGGAAAGCGCCTGCAAGATCTGCTGGGAGCAGCGCACTTCCTCCGCGCGATCGCCACCCGGCGTGGGTGTCAGCGAGACGCGGATTGTGTCGCCGATGCCCGCGAGCAACAGTGGTGCAAGGCCCGCGGTAGAGGCCACGGTACCCTTCATGCCCATGCCTGCTTCGGTCAAGCCCAGGTGCAGGGCATAGTCGCAGCGACTCGCCAGGTCGGTGTATACGTCCACCAGATCGCGCACGCCGGACACCTTGGCTGACAGGATGATCTGGTCGCGGCGCAGGCCGTAGCGCTCGGCGGCGGCGGCGTTGTCCAGGGCGGAGCGGACCATCGTCTCCAGCATCACGTCGCGCGCGGGCAGCGGGTTGAGCAGCTGGCTGTTCTCGTCCATCATCTTCGTCAGCAGCGCCTGGTCGAGTGAGCCCCAGTTCACGCCGATGCGCACCGGCTTCTGATGCTTGACGGCAACTTCCACCATGGTACGGAAGTTAGCATCGTCCTTCTTACCGATGGAGCAGTTGCCGGGATTGATGCGGTACTTCGCCAGCGCCTCGGCACAGGCCGGGTACTTGGCCAGCAGCAGGTGACCGTTGTAGTGAAAGTCGCCGATAATGGGCGTGTTCCAGCCCTTGGCCCGGATGCCGTCGACGATGTACGGCAGCGCCTCCGCGGCGGCATCGTTGTTTACGGTGACGCGCACCATCTCAGACCCGGCACGTGCCAGCGCGGCAATCTGCTGGATCGAGCTCTCGATGTCGGCGGTGTCGGTGTTGGTCATCGACTGCACGACGATAGGCGCGTCAGAACCGACACGCACGCCACCCACTCTGACGGTCACGGCTTTGCGGCGGACGATTTCGGGCATGGAAACCTCACAGGAAGTTTACCAAAGCAGGCGGTACACTAACGCTGTTGGCCCGGTAGCTCAGATGCATAGAGCGGCGCACTCCTAACGCGAAGGTCGCAGGTTGGACTCCTGCCCGGGCCACCAATCCTCCATCGCCGGTAGCCACTGCCGAGCAAGCACTACGCTATTACCCGACTTTGCCAGTCATTGCCTTGCCGCGCCGCGTCTGATCGAGAGAACGCCCGTGCCGGGCAATTGCGGTCCGTCTGCCCTTTCGCCTTGCGGATCAACACTTAACTTCACCATCGAGGCACGTGGAAGAGGGTTTATGACGAACATGCGTACGGCAACTTCACTGGTGGCAAAAACATTACTGGTAGCCGCACTGCCGGTGTTCCTTCTTGCAGG
This sequence comes from uncultured Terriglobus sp., assembly GCA_937873305.1. Lineage (GTDB taxonomy): Bacteria > Acidobacteriota > Terriglobia > Terriglobales > Acidobacteriaceae > Terriglobus. The sequence goes on along the minus strand of CALMOM010000105.1, from coordinate 13,371 downwards.
CGCAAGCGCTCAGAAGGTCTCCACAGATTACGACCACTCAGCAAACTTCCAGCAGTACCACACCTTCAGCATTTACAAGCTGCAGGCCTCTAACCCGCTAGTCGAGCAACGCTTGCGCGACGACCTGACGCGCGACCTTACAGCGCGTGGCCTGCAGATGGTACCGCAGGGCGGCGACCTGAGCATCACGGCCATCGGTTCCCGGGGCAGTCAGCAGGAATACAACACGTTTTATGACGGCCTGGGCGGTGGCGGGTATGGCTGGGGCGGTCGTGGCTTTGGCCGCTTTGGTGGCGGCGGCTTTGGTGGAGGTTTTGGCGGCGAAGGCATATCCGACACCAGCGTGATCAACATTCCTGTGGGCACACTGGTGGTGGACGTGTACGACGGCAGCAAGCACCAGTTGCTGTTCCGCGGCATGGCCAGCGAAACCCTGTCCAGCAAGGAAGACAAGAACAGCAAGAAGCTGCAGCAGTCCGTGGACAAGATTTTCGCGAAGTACCCGACCAAAGGCGCAGCGTAAGCCTTAGGCACTCTGCAGTGTGAAAGGCGCGGCATACCAGCCGCGCCTTTTCTCTTTTGAAAGATTCACACTTGCAGCGCTTTACACTCCTGTTAGTCCCTGTAGGAGTGGTTCAGCACCATGACCAAGCGATTAGTTGCTGCAGCAGCCACTGTTCTGGCCGTGGCTGCGTCGCAGACTGCAGCGGCACAGCAGCCAGCGTCCCTTGTCCTTTTACCGAAGCCGCGCACCGTGCAGTTGGCTCCAGGGGCTGCGTACCCAGTTCACAGTGGGCTAACGGTTGCCCTTGCAGGGGCACGTTCGGCACGCATGCAGGCCGCGCTGCTGCGCGCGCTGAAGCGCATGGAGGACACCACCGGCCTGCCTATGCCGCGAGCCATTGGCAGTGCGACGTCGGGCAATCTGACCCTGAACGTTGCCGCCGACGGCGAGCCGGTGCAGGGCATTGAGGAGGATGAGAGCTACAGGCTCGCCGTGACGGCAGCGGGTGTGACGCTGACGGCGCCGACCACCGTGGGTGCGATCCATGGGCTGGAATCACTGGTGCAGCTACTGCAGGCGACGCCGCAGGGCTATGTGCTGCCGCTGGTGAGCATCGACGACAGCCCGCGCTTTCGCTGGCGTGGTTTGATGATCGATTGCGGTCGGCACTTTGAGCCGCTGGATGTGCTCAAGCGAAACATCGACGCGATGGCAGCGGTAAAGCTGAACGTCTTCCACTGGCACCTGACAGAAGACCAGGGTTTTCGCATCGAGAGTAAGCTGTACCCAAAGCTGACGGAGTTGGGCTCTGACGGCAAGTTCTACACGCAGGACGACGCGCGCGAACTGGTGCGATATGCGCGTGAGCGCGGCATCCGCGTGGTGCCGGAGTTCGAGATGCCGGGCCACTCCGCCGCTTGGCTGGTGGCGTATCCGGAGCTGAACAGCGGCACCGCACCGGACGGCATACGCCGCGAGTTCGGCGTGTCGGACGTGGCGCTGGACCCCACGCGCGAGGCGACGTATCAGTTCCTCACGCGCTTTCTGACCGAGATGAGCGGCATCTTTCCGGATGCGTACATCCACATCGGCGGGGACGAGACACCCGCGCCGGACTGGAAGAAGAATCCTAGAATTATCAGCTTTATGCAGGCGCACAACCTCCACGACAACGAGGCGCTGCAGGCGTACTTCAACACGCGCATCCTGGCGATTTTGACCAAGCTGCACCGCCGCATGGTGGGCTGGGACGAGATCTTCAACCCGGCGCTGCCGAAGGACGTGGTGGTACAGTCGTGGCGTGGCGAGGCGTCGCTGGCGAAGGGCGCGCAGCAGGGCTACCAGGGTGTGCTCTCCGCGCCGTATTACCTGGACGGCATGCGGCCCGCGGGCGTGCACTACCTGGCCGACCCTGTGCCTCCGGACACAACGCTGACGCCGGAGCAGCAGAAACTCATCTTGGGTGGCGAGGTGTGCATGTGGGCCGAGCACCTGGACCAGCGCACCATCGATTCGCGCATCTGGCCGCGCACGGCTGCCATTGCGGAGCGCTTCTGGTCGGCGCAGGATGTGCGCGATGTGGACGATATGTATCGCCGGTTGCAGCCCGTGTCCCTCGAGTTGGAGTCACTGGGCGTGAAGCACCTGAGCAGCGAGGACGCGGGCTTGCGCTCACTGGCAGACAGCACGCAGATCGACGCGCTGCGCACCTTTGCGCAAGCCTTTGAGCCGGTCAGCTTCAGCGAACGCTACCAGCAGCAGCACACCTCGCAGCTGACGCCGCTCACGGGCTTTGTGGATGCGGTGGTGCCGGATCCACCGATCAAGCACCGGCTTGCGCTGGCGATGGATGCGGTGCTCGCCGCGCCTGCTTCGGCTGAATCGGCTGCGTCGTACGCGATGCTGCGCGATTTTTTTCACCAGACCTCGGCGACCGCGCCCGCGGTACAGAAGATGATCGTGCAGGAGCCGCGACTGCAGCCGGTGGAATCGCGCACCACCCAGCTCGATCCGCTGTGCCAGCTTGCCTTGCAGGCGCTTGCCCTGCTGCAGGCGGACAAGAAGGCCACGCCGGAGTGGCGTGCGAATGCGGGCACGCTGTTGGCAGAGGCAAATAAGTCGTCCGGTATTGTGCGTTTCACCTTCATGGAGCCGCTAACAAAGCTGGTGCAGGCGGTGCGCTGACACATAGTCCAGGCTGGTCCTAAACGGGTTTACGAGCGCGCTCGCCAGCATGTAGCGTTACGCCAGGGATTTCAGCCTATGCTCGTTTCCGCCACGCACTCTGCGACGACTCGCGATGTCTCCGCGCCGCTGCTGCCTCCCGGTGTGCTGCGTGTCTTTATTCTCATCACGGGGCTGTTCTTCCTGTGGGGCATACCGAACAACCTGAACGATGTGCTGATCCGTCAGTTCATGAAGTCGTTCGCTATCAGCCGGTTTCAGGCGGGGCTGGTGCAGTCGGCGTTCTACCTGGGCTACTTTTTGCTGGCACTGCCCGCGGGCATGCTGATGCGCCGCAAGGGGTACAAGGCAGGCTTTGTCACGGGCCTGCTGCTGTTCAGCACAGGGTGCTTCCTGTTCTGGCCGGCGGCGCGGGCGGGGCAGTACAGCTACTTTCTGGTGGCGCTGTTTGTGGTGGCCAGCGGCCTGGCGTTTTTGGAAACGGCGGCAAACCCGTTCATCGCGCAGCTGGGGCCGACGGCGACGTCGGAGTCGCGGCTGAACCTGGCACAGGCGTTCAATCCCGTGGGTGCGATCTTGGGCGTGCTGGTGGGAACGCGCTTTATCTTCAGCGGCATGGAGCCAACCGCGGGCGAAAAGGCTGCCATGTGGGCTGCGGGTACTTATGCAACCTACCTCCAGAGCGAGACGCTGCGCGTCGTGACGCCGTATCTGCTGCTGGGTGCACTGGCACTGCTGTGGGCGGTCATGATCCTGTTTACGAAGCTTCCCGCATTCATTAGTGCGCGGGAGCACAGTGCCGAGGTCAGCGGCAGTTGGGCGACACTGTTTCGACAGCGGCATTTTGTGCTGGCGCTGCCCACGCAGTTCCTCTACATCGGCGCGCAGGTGGGCACGTGGAGCTACTTCATCCAGTACTCGCAGGAATACGGCCACGTGAGCGAGCGCACGGCGGGGCTGCTGCTGACGGGCACGCTGGGCGCGTTCGGCGCGGGGCGGTTCGCGTCGTCGTACCTGATGCGGTATGTGCTCCCGGGACGGCTGATGTCGCTGTATGCGCTGCTCAACATTGTTCTGCTGGGCGTAGGCATCGCGCGGCCCGGCTGGGGCGGGCTGGTCTGTATTTTCGCCACCAGCTTTTTTATGTCGGTGATGTTCCCCACCATCTTTGCCATGGGCTTGAAAGACCTGGGCCCGAACACGAACCTGGCAGGGTCGCTGCTGGTCATGGCCATCATTGGCGGTGCAATCGTCACGCCGCTGATGGGCTTTGTGGCGGAGCGCACCCGCAGCACCGCCGCCAGCTATCAATTGCCGCTGTATGGATACGTCGCGGTGTTGCTGTTTGCGCTGTATATGACGCGGTACACGCGGGCGCGTGCGGCTATGTCGACCTTCGACGTATAACCGGAGCGTTCCAATGGCGCGTGTCAGGCCGCGTCAGCAATCTCCAGCACCGCGTGCAGATCGTCTGTGTATTCCTCAGCAGGCAGCGCGGCCAGCACGGCCCTGAGGTCGCGCAGCAGGGCAGTGTTGACGCAGCCCGTACGGCGGGCGTCATGCAGCAGGCTGCAGAGCTCGTCCTCATGCTGAGCGATGGTGCGCATCGTGTGCAGCAGGGCATCCAGCCGGTGCGTGAGCGGTTCTGCCTTACGCGCCGCCGCACGAGCGGGCTTTGCAGGTACCGCCTTCTTGCCCGTCAGCTTCATAGCTGCCTTCTTCGTTGCTGCTTTCTTCGTTGCTGCTTTCTTCGTTGCTGCTGCCTTCTTTGCCTGTGCTGCTTTCTTCAAAGGCTGCTGCGGTGCTGCTTTCTTTGCCATGCGTGTTGAGATGCGCGCGCTTAGAAATCGAAGCGTGCTCCCAGCTGGATCTGTCGAGAGCTCGTCAGCGTGTTGGTAATGAGGCCTGCGCTGGCGACACGGCCTGTGGTGGTGAAGACGTTGCGCTGGCTTGGGATGGCGAAGTTTGCGCGGTTCGGGATGTTAAACACTTCGCCGCGCAGTTGCAGGTGGCTGCGCTCACCGAAGTAGAAGCTCTTGTTCAGCGCACCGTCAAGAGAGACCAAGCCTGGCCCGATAAGCGTGTTGCGCGGCAAGTTGCCAAAGTAGCCCGGAGTGGGCAACGCAAATGCCGTGGGATCGAAGTATTGCACCGGACCGCCCTTGATGGGGTTGGCACTGCGGCCCGGCACGAGGTCTGGGCGTTCCTGCGATGGGCCGGTGCCGATGCGTGCGCGCGCGTTGTCGTAGCTGATGAGCGTGGAAAAGGGCGCACCGCTGGCGAGTACCACAATGCCGTTGGCCTGCCAGCCCGCGGTGAGCCACCTGGGCCCGGTCACGCGTGGAATCTCGGTGGTGATGGAGGTGCTGCTGTAGTGGCGCAGGTCGTAGTTCGACAGGCCTTTTTCCGCGGCGAGGCTGTCGGGATCCTGCGGCAGGTCGTTCTCGGTGCCCTGCGCTGTGACCAGCGAACTAGTGTCGAGCGCCTTGCTCCACGTGTAATTGCTGCGCAGCTGCACGAGCCTGCCAAGGCGATAGTCCAGCGTGGCGCGTACTGCGTTGTAGCTGGAGAGGCCGTTGGTTTCCTTGTAGCGGATGCTGGTAAAGGCCGTGTTCCGTACGACAGAGTTCACCGGGAAGAACTTGCGACCATTTACGATCTGCGGAATGGCCTGGTTCTCGTCCACGATGCGTTGGTCATGCACGCCACGGTTGGCAGAGTAGGCCAGCGTCAGCACGGCGTTGCGCGCCACCTGCTGCTGCACGCTCGTGTTCCACTGCATCACGTACGGGCTGGCGGGGTGGTACTGCACCACATCGATGCGGCCCAGCACGAAGTTTGCCGGGGTGATATTGACGCGCGGAAAGGTCGGATTATTGACGCTGCCTACCATGAAGAAGGGCGGCTGGCGACTGCCCGCGTTCAGGTAAAAGTCAGTCCACAGCGGGTCGAAGTAGACGCCAAAAGCACCGCGCACACTGGTGGTTTTCGCGCCGGGAGAATAGGCAAAGCCGATACGCGGTGCAAAGTTGAGGTTCGCCGGATTCGTGTAGAGCGGGCCGACGGTGTCGGCCGTGTCGTGCAGCACATCACGTACCGTGGCTTGCAGGCCGTCTTCTTCCGTGGGCACGCTGGCGCGCTCGTAGCGCAGCCCCGCGGTCACATTCAGTGCGTCGCTCACGCGATAAGTGTCGGTAATGTAGGCCGCATCCATGTGCTGCCGCCAGTGCCTGCGCGGGTTGGAACCGGGTAGCGCGATCTCGACCGCGGAAGGTTTGGCGGCCAAAAAATTGGCGACCGAGGTGAACTGGTAAAAGCCGTTCTGCGATTGCGCCGCCTCCTGCGGGAAGAGGATCTGCTTTTCGTCCACGCCAAAGGCGATCGTGTGACGGCCTGCCACAAGTGTAAGGTCGTCACTACCCTGAAACAAGTTAAGTACGTTAACATTTGGACCGAAGCGCATGGGGCCGATCATGGCCAGGCCCGTGATGCTGATGGAGCCAAAGGGATTGCCCGGCACAAAGGAGAGTGATGGGTCCAGATTCGGCAGAATGTTGTATTCCAGCGTGTAGTACGACCGGTTATAGCTGGCGCGAGCCTGGTTCACCAGCCGCTGGCTGAAGCTGTGCGTCATCTGCACGGTGCTGTACTGCGCACGCGAACCGTTGTGGCTGGCAGAAAGCTGCAGGCTGTCTGGTGTTCGCGCATTCGCGTTGTCGAACTGGAAGCGCGCGAAGTAGGACGTGCGGTCGTTGCGCTGGTGGTCTACACGGACGACGAAAAAGTCTTCGTCCGTGACGCCGGTGTTGGTGGACTGGTAGATGCCCGTACCGTCGGTGAACACCGTGCTGTTGGGCACGGGAATGATGGGCAAAAACGGGCGAACTGCCGCGACAGCAGTGATACGCGCCGCGACGTTGGGCACCAGGGCCTGCGTGGTGGTGCCAAGGCTCTGTCGCAGCCCTTCGTAGTTGCCGAAGTAAAACGTACGTGTCTTGCCAAGGGCACCGCCCACGGAGCCGCCAAACTGGTTGCGCTGAAAGGCGGGAATGGCCAGGGTCTTGCTGTCGAAATAGTTCTTTGCATCCAGCGCGGAATTGCGGGCGAACTCGAAGAGGCTGCCGTGCAGCTGATTGGTACCGCTGCGCGTAATTTCATCAATGATGCCGCCGCCCGTGCGTCCATACTCCGCGCCATACCCGTTGGTGAGTACGCGAAACTGGGCGATGGAGTCCACGCCAGGGATGACGCCGCTGGCACCGCCGGGCGTATTGTTGTACGCATCGTTCACGTCGGTGCCGTCCAGCAGGAACTCCACCTGGTTGGGCCTGCGACCCTCGATGCTGACCTGGCGGCCAAGGCCCTGTGAATCGGGATTGACACGCCTCGAGGGCACCACGCCGGGTGACAACAGTGCAAGCTGCGTTGTGTCGCGCCCGTTCAGCGGCAGCTGCTCGATAGCGCGTGGACCCGTGACCGCGGAAAGCGACGCGTCTTCGCGCTCAACGGAGACTTCGTTGGTCTGCACGGTAATGTCGGCCTGCGCGGCCTGTACCTGTAGCTGCAGGTCGATACTGGCCCGCTGACCTACTGTGAGCACCACATCCTGTCGTGTGGGTGCAAAACCTGGCGCCTGTACCGTGATGCGATACTGCCCGGCTGGCAGTTGCGGCAGGGCATACAAACCCGCGTCGTTGGAGGCGGTGCTGCGCTCGGCAGAGCGATTCGATTCTGTGACCGTGACGGTTGCATGCGAGACCAGGCTGCCGCTACTATCACGGACTATCCCGGTAAGGGACGCATTGGCACCTTGCGCAAGCGCGCCGGTGCCGCTGAGCACCACGGCTGCCAAGGCAAGCAGCGGAACAGTGGTGCGGTGTGCGCCCGCGGCAGGCCATCCCCTGCGGGCTTTGAAACAACTCATCCCACAAGGATAGACTGCCCACGCGCAGCACCACACATGCAGAGGCCACAGGACAGAAGATGTCGCCTAGGCTGTGCGATGAATCGAAAGAGAGTTTGCTTGTGTGATGGGCGTGAGCAACACACTCGAGACATTGACATGCGCAGGTCGCGTTACTGCCCATCGGATGGCGTCCGCGACATCGTCCGGTGTCAGCGGCGTGGTGTTGGCGTACACCTTGGCCGCGCGTTCCGTGTCACCGCCGAAGCGGATCCGGCTGAAACGTGTTTCGACCATGCCGGGATCGATGCTGGTGACGCGGACGGGTGTGCCCAGCAGATCGATGCGCATGCCTTCGCTCAGCATCCTTTCTGCCGCCTTGGTCGCGCAATACACCGATCCGCCCGCGTACGCCATGTGCCCGGCGGTCGAACCGAGATTGACGACGTGACCTCTGCCGCGCTCCACCATGCCCGGCAGCACCGCGCGCGTCACGTACAGCAGACCCTTCACGTTGGTGTCGATCATCTCGTCCCAGTGATCCGGGTCATCCAGGTATAGCTTTTCAAGGCCACGCGCCAGGCCGGCGTTGTTGACGAGGACTTCGATCTCCTGCCAGTCGGAAGGGATACTCTGCAGGGCGGCCTGGACTTCAGACCGCTTACTCACGTCCAGGGCGAAGCTGAACACGTCGGCCGCGCCCGCTGCAATCAACTCGTCGCGCATGGCCGTGAGCGCGTCCGTCGAACGCGCACACAGCAAGAGGCGTGCACCTTCCGCTGCCAGTGCGAATGCGGTTGACTTGCCGATGCCGGCGCTTGCGCCCGTGATGAACGCGACCTTGTTGCGGATGCTGATGCCCATGCGAGGTGTGATGCCTGCCGCCGCTCTGCGGTACGTCCACGGCTTCATCCTGTGCGTAGCGAAGGATTCCTGCGCATTCCTACCCGAGATGGATTGCCGGCTTTCTTGGGCGAAAGCTCTGGAGTGTAGTTTTACGTTAGCCTCGGTGGCATCCTTCGTTTCGCTCAGGATGACTCCGGTAAAGATCGAAGAACCGCATGAGAAAGAGGGCTGCCATGTGGCAGCCCTCCGGTTCGGAGACTACGGTTATTGTCCGGCGTCTGTCGGTGCCTGCGTCTGCACGCCGATGGAGGGGCCTGACACCACCATCTCCACACGGCGGTTTTGCGCCTTGCCCTGGGCTGTGCTGTTGTCGGCAACGGGGTGCGACTTGCCGTAGCCGGTTGCGGTGACGCTCTCCGGGTTTACGTTGTTGGTGACCAGAAAGGCCTTGGTGGAATCGGCACGGCTCTGGCTGAGCTTCAGGTTGTACTCATCGCTGCCTACAGCGTCGGTATAACCCTCAATCTGCAACTTCAGATCGGGATATTGCTGCAGGATTACTGAGACCTTGGCAAGCGAGATTTGCGCATTCTGCTTCAGATTGCTTCTGCCGGTGTCGAAGAGCACGTCACCTAATGTGACGACCAGGCCGCGTGCGGTCTCCTGCGTAGCCAGCACCGCATTGAGTTGCTCCTTCAGCCGTTCACGCATGGCGACCACTGATTGTTGCGCAGCCGCTGCTTTAGCGGCAGAGTCAGCGGCGGCAGCATTTGCACTTGCTGCAGCAGCCTGCGCGTTGGCGGCCTGAGCTTCAGCGCGGGCACGCTCGGCTGCTTCGCGGTCGGCGGCGGCACGTGCGCGCTCTGCGTTCAGCGCCTCCTGCTGTGCAGCCAGCTGCGATGCGGCGGCCTGTGACTCTGCGACCTGGCGCGCGTCCACCTGGGCCTGCTGGCGCTCGGCCTCACGCTTACGCAGTGACGAGATGCGAGCGTCCTCGGCACGTTGCACGGCGTCGCGCGCGTAGGTGATCTCCATCTTCTCGTCGCGGTGCTTGCTCATGTCCATGTCGTCCGCGTTCTTGAGCGCGGTCTGTACCTGGGCGAGTATGTCGGGCGCGTACTTGTCCGCCCCAGCCAGCCGGGCAATGTTGTACGCGTTGTGTGCCTCATACAACTCCAGGGGGCTGTGCTCGTTGCGCGTGATCGGATCAAACACAGTCTTTGAACCAGCGGTTTCGGCGTACAAGCCCTTGGGCAGCAGGGTATAGTGCGCGTTCACCTTGCCCAGCACACCCGCTGTCTTGTCTTCAATGATGTGGTTTTCCACCACAACTACGTCGGACGGGACCTTGACCGCAAAGTACGGTTCTGCCGTCACGATTAGGCCGAAGGATTGCAGATTGGTAGTCACCTGCATGTCGACCTTCATGCCGCCGCCGGTGGGCAGCACCTCACCCAGGTTGGAGGGTGCGCCATCGGGCGTAATGGCCCAAAGCACATAAGTGAGGTATTCCGGCCCGAAACCGTTCGCAGGCGTCAGGCCCTCCAGGTGAACATCAATGCTGATGCGACCCTTTTCGCTGCCCACCTTGGCCTCGCCCTTGACGCGTGGCAAGAGACTGGTGCCGGTCATCGCAATCTTGGTGGAACCGCTGCGATGGAAGTAGTTGACCGCATCCAGGTCGCGCTGCACCACATTGACGCGGTAGAGGGGCACGCCATTCAACTCACCCACGGGACGGCCGCCATTTTGCACACCATTCGCGGTGCGTGCGTCGGCTGTCGGATTCAGCTCCTGGGCAGGTGCAACAGCGGCGCAGCACAGCGCACCGCCCATCAACAGGGTCGCGGCAAGGTGCGCAGACCGGATTGCTATTCGAATCATGTTTCCTCTCGTCCCAGACACAGGGAGACCCGTCCCCCACAGGTGGCGGCATCCAATGTTTAGACGTCGATAGTAGGCCAGAGAGTGGCCGCCCGATGTTTGCTCTGTTTTGCTGCAGGCATAACCCTTGCAGGAACGGGAAATCACCATGCCAGCCAGAGCAGCGTCGATGTGGACGAGGTTGAATAGCTATAGTGTTGAGACGTGTTCCGTCGCCTAACGATGGTCGCCATGCTTCTGCTGCCATGCCGCCTCGGATGGTCTGCGGCACAGGAGCTCTATGCGTGGCAGTGGCAGCGCGTGGTCGTTCCTGGTACACCTGCAGCGGAGCAATGTGTGGTCCTGGACGGCGAGCTATATGCGCACGCGGCTCCCGGTCTTCGTGACCTGCGCCTGCTGCAGGGTGGGCTCGAGGTGCCGTACGCGCTGGAGGAAAGCTTCGACGAGTCTGCCCTAAGCAATCCCGCGGGGGACCGAGCCTTGTACACCACAGTGCTGCAGATTCCTTTGCACGCGTCCCGATTGGGCCTGCGTGACCTTGGAGAGACATCTACCCCTACGAATCGCGGCGAGGCTGTGCTGGCCGCACATGTGCCTGCGGAGCGCATACAACTGGTACCTGGGCCGAACGGCCTTTCCGACGCCCAACGCACGCCGGTGAAGCTCTCCTTGTCTGCGACTCCGCTGACGCGAGGAGCCGAACCTTCCAGCCTTGCACCAGACAGTGAAGTGATCGACGATGTTCTGCCTGCGGCGTCGCCCGTCCGGCTGACTGCCATTGGCGCTAACCTGCAGAACGACGCCCGGGTCTCGGTGGCTGTGTCCTCTGAGCAGTTTGCCGTGGTACTGCTGCAGATGCGTCAGCGCCTGCTTTGCTTTCGACCGTCTCCCGGTCTGCCGCTGCGTATGGTCTTTGGCAATGAGCACGCCAAGCCGGTGCGATACGACTCTATGCTGTACTACCATCCGCTGGCAGCGCCCGTTCTGGCGCACTTGGGGCCGGTAGAGCCCAATCCGGCGTACCGCAGTCCCGCTGTGCATGCTCCCTGGTGGATAGGAAGGCGCGCTGTGCTGTTGGCGTGCGCCCTCTTCTTGGCCTTCGTGCTGATGGCGACGCTGCACTCCTCGCGGGGCGAGGCAGGGTGTAGCAGCGTCTCCACTTTGCCGTGAATCGACGGGGCAAGCGCCGGGTTAGCGCAAGGCCTCGTCCACCTCGCGGTAGAAATCAGGCGACTTCAGAATTTCGCGCGGCTTGGAGCCGTCTGCCGGGCCTACCAGGCCGTCGCGCTCCATCATGTCGATGAGGGCAGCCGCGCGCCCATAACCAATGCGCAGACGGCGCTGCAGCAGGGAAGTGCTGGCCTTGCCAAATTCGAACACGAGGCGCACAGCGTCGTTGAAGAGCTCGTCTTCTGGGCCATCCTCTCTGCTATCAAGATCATTGCCCTTGTCGTCCTTTGGCCCCTCTAGGAAGCCTTCGACGTACTCGGCCTCGCCCTGTGCTTTCCAGAACTCGACGACGTCCGAGATTTCCTTCTCCGTGACAAAGGGTGCATGGACGCGCTGCAGACGGCTGGTGCCGGGCGGCAGGAACAGCATGTCGCCGCGGCCCAGCAGGCTCTCCGCACCGTTCGAGTCGATGATGGTTCGCGAATCCACCTTGGTGGCCAGCCGGAAGCTCATGCGCGTGTGCACATTGGCCTTGATGAGGCCGGTGATCACGTCCACGCTGGGCCGCTGCGTGGCGAGTACCAGGTGAATGCCGACAGCCCGTGCCATCTGCGCCAGCCGCGTGATGCTTTCCTCCACGTTGCTCTTGTCCAGCATCATTAGATCGGCCAGTTCGTCGATGATGATCATGATGTAGGGCAGCGGCTCCTGCGGCATGCCGTCTTCGTCGAACAGCTGACCTGTGTCGAACAGCCGGTTGTACTGGTCCAGGTTGCGCACGTGGCGCGAAGCCAGAAGCTTGAGACGGCGCTCCATCTCGCGAACCGCGTTCTTGAGTGCGTTTGCCGCCAGCTTTGGTTCCGTGATGATGGGCGTGAACAGGTGGGGAATACCCTCGTACATGCCGAGTTCCACGCGCTTCGGGTCCACCAGGATCATGCGCACCTGCTCCGGCGTGGCCTTGAACAAGACGCTCATGATCATGGCGTTGATGGCCACCGACTTGCCCGAACCTGTCGAACCAGCGATCAGCACGTGCGGCATCGCGGCCAGGTTTGCCGTCACAATGCGGCCGTTGATGTCCTTGCCCATCGCCATCTCGACCTTGCTCTTGCTGTTGGCAAAGCCTTCGCTCTCCACCACGTCGCGCAGCCAGATCGTCTCGCGCTCGTGGTTGGGCACCTGAATGCCCACCGTGCTTTTGCCTGCCATGCGCTCGATCAGGATGGACTCGGCGGCCATGGCGAGGCAAAGGTCGTCCGCCAGGCCGGTGACACGGCTGTACTTGATGCCCGCGTCAGGCCGGAACTCAAACGTGGTGACCACCGGGCCGGGATTGATTTGGGTAACCTGGCCGTCCACGCCGAACTCGCCGCATTTTTCTACCAGGATGCGTGCTTCATCGCGCAGCGCTTCTTCGCGCACGGCGGCGTGCTCGTCGTTGCGGTAGAGCAGTGACGAAGGTGGCAGCTTATAGCCATGCACGCTCTTGGCAGTCAGCGTGACAGGGGCTACACTCTCGTCCGCACGCTTGCCAAATGCGATGGAGCCTGCCGGCTCGGGCGGCGGGGCTGTTGCCGTGGCCGGTACCTGGGCGGACACTGCCGGGGCGGGCATGGAGGTAGGT
>CALMOM010000105.1:0-242 GCA_937873305.1 uncultured Terriglobus sp. | reverse complement strand
GAGAGCGGGAAACGGCACGATCTCTGCCGTCCGTGGTGTCGCACGTTGCCCGTCCGCGGCCGCCGGAGTGAGCCACGAGAAATCAGCCTCGCGCCGCCCCTCAAACGACGGCGCGCTCTCTGGCTCAGCCTCGGCCGGGTACGCTGCGGCAACTTCCTCATTCAGGAGGTCATTGCGCTCAAGCTGTGCCGCGGCCTGTGCCTGTAGATGGGTCGGCAGCGGTGCGAATTCCGGCTCTGGTC
>CALMOM010000104.1 GCA_937873305.1 uncultured Terriglobus sp. | reverse complement strand
GCAGTGTTCTGCCCAGCGGCGTTTGCGCAGGCGACACCGTCACCTGCGGCAGCACAGGCCGCCCCTGCCAGTGTGGCGGAGCGTACCCGCGCCCTGGACCGGCTCTTTGACGATTACTGGCAATACACGCTGAAGGCCTCGCCTGAAACAGCCACCTCTGTGGGCGACCCACGCTATAACGACCGCTGGAGCGACTACAGCGCGGATGCGGCGAACAGCAACCTGCAGCGCGAGGCAGAGTTCATCAGCCGCCTGGGTACCATACCGACGGACGGCCTGCCGGAGCAGGAACAGCTTTCGGCCGAACTGCTGCTGCGCCAGCTGGTCGATGATCAGGCCGGTGCCCGCTTCAAGACATGGCAGATGCCGGTATCGCAACAATTTGGCCCACAGTTGACCTTTCCGCAGACCATCGCGGTCATGCCGTTTGCAACCGTTGGCGACTACAACAACTACATCTCTCGGCTACGAGCGATTCCTACCATGTTCGCACAGGTGCAGGACAGCATGCGCGCCGGTGCGGACAGCGGACGCACGCTACCGCAGCCGCTGGCGCAAAAGGTACAGGCCCAGGTAGCCGCGCTGGCCGCGGCCAAAGCGGAGGATGGGCCCTTCGCCGTGCCGCTGAAGAACTTTCCAGTCGGTGTGTCGGCTGCGGAGCAAAAGCGCATCCGTACCGAGGCGATGGAGGCCATCACCACGCAGGTGCTGCCTGCCTACGATCGCTTTAGCCGCTTTCTGACCGCACAGTACATCCCAGCTTGCAGAACCACCCTGGCTGCCTCTGCACTGCCGGACGGCAAGGCGTATTACGAGTACCTGATTCGGCAAAACACCACGCAGAACCGTTCCGCGGACGACTTGCACCAGCTTGGCCTGGCAGAGGTACAGCGCGATGAAGCGGAGATGCTCGCGATTGCCAAAAAGCTGGGCTACAACGATCTCAAGAGCTTCAACGCTGCCCTCAAAGCTGACCCAAAGATGCACCCAGCGAGCGCGGACCAGCTGCTGGATGCCTACCGCAAGCCGCTGGCAGCGATGCAGGCGAAGCTGCCGGAGCTGTTTGGCAGGCTACCCAAGGCTCCGCTCGAAGTGAAGCCCGTGCCGGCGTACAACGAGGTGGCCGCAGCCCCGGCCTATTACGAACATGGCACGCCCGATGGCAAGCGGCCCGGTGTCTTCTTTGTGAACACCTACCACCCGCATGATCGCCAGCTGTACGTTGCGGAGACCATCGCCTTCCACGAAGGTTTGCCGGGCCACCATCTCCAAATCTCCATCGCGCAGGAGCTGCAAGGGCTGCCAGAGTTCCGCAAGGAAGGCGGCTACACCGCGTATGTCGAGGGCTGGGGTCTCTATTCCGAGCGCCTGGGCAAGGATGCGGGGTTCTACACCGATCCCCATGACGACTATGGCCGTCTACAGGCTGACATCTGGCGCGCCATCCGGCTGGTGGTCGATACGGGCGTGCATAGTAAGGGTTGGACGCGGCAACAGATGGTCGACTTCTTCCACGATCACTCCGCCGTGGACGAAAGCAGCGTGCAGTCCGAGGTGGACCGCTACATCGCCACACCAGCGCAGGCGCTTGCCTACAAGTCAGGCCAGCTGAAGCTGCTGGAATTGCGGGAGCGCGCACGAGTAGCGCTGGGTGCAAAATTCGACCTGCGTGCCTTTCACGATGAGGTGCTGGACAGCGGAGCGCTGCCGCTGGACGTGTTGGAGCGCCGCGTGAACGCGTGGATTGCGGCGGGCGGCAAAGCGGGGAGCTAGAGCGTAAGAAGGGCGCGGGCGCTGCGCAGCCGCTCCTCCAAGTGGCGCTCCAGCGTGGACACAACAAAGCGCCGCAGCTGCTGCAGGACGGGCATGGCCGGGCTGTCCTGCAGCAATGTGGGCAGAGAATGCTGGAAGATGCGGTGCGCCGCTGCAATCGTCTCGGCAGTCAGCGGCAGCGAGCCGCTGGGCCGTGCACGCGCACAGGTCACGCCATCGCGCAGCGGCGAGTAGTACGCCGTCTCTCCCCGTACCGATGCGCCTGTCACGGCACAGGTGTTGAGGTCAGGCATCCAGCCCAGCAGCCGCGTGATCCACAGGGCAAAGTAGGTGACCGGCAGCAGGCTGCCGCCCCCAAGCGCGGGCGCAGCCACGAGCGATAAGCGGAAGATGTCGTCTTCCGGTGCGCGCTCCGGAAGGGCGGATTCCAGGATCTCCGCCAGAAACGCCAGGCCTGCCGCGCGGCGATAGTCCACGGGGTCACGCAGGGGTGACCACAGGATCTCGAAGCGGTCCAGCCGCACCACGTCCTGTTTGGGCCGCTCTGTCCAGGCGGCGCGCACGTGGGTCATGGGCTCCAGCGCGCCCCCGAACCGTCGTCGCGACCGCATGGCATGCCGCGCCACCCCGCGCACGAGCCCCTGCTCCCGCGTGAAAAACGCCACCATCAGGTCCGCTTCACCAAAGGGCCAGGTGCGCAGAACAATGGCCTCGGACTGGTGCGCGGCGGGCATGAGCATGATCTCCAAACACGAAAACGCGCAGCCAGGCTGCGCGTTTGTGCAATGCTATCTGTCTTAGCGTCCGAAGTGGTCGGAGTTCTTTTGGGCGAAGTCCACCCACTTGTCAGGCAGATCGTCGAGCGCGTAAATGGCCGAGACCGGGCACACCGGCACGCAGGCACCGCAGTCGATGCACTCAACAGGGTCGATGAATAGCTGGTCGGCGGTGTCGCTGCCGTCCTCACCCTTCTTGGGGTGGATGCAATCCACCGGGCAGGCATCGGCGCACGCCGTGTCTTTGGTGCCGATGCATGGTTCTGCAATCACGTATGCCATGGTGCGTAATTCCCTTCAAAACGACTTCTGAGGCTTGGAAAGATGATAACAGTTCCAAAAGCGACCGAGTGCGTACGGTCGTGACCCACGGCTGCTTACCGCGCCGCTGCTTCTTCCCGCCGCTGCTTGAACTCGGCGGGTGTGGGGATCGGCGAAAGATTCTTGCCAGCAAATAGATCGGCGAAGACGGAGCGCAGTTCTTCGCCGATGCGGCCATTGCTGGCAAGCACCTCCTGCGAGTCGAGCCGGAATGGGCTGCCGTCAAATCGGCTGATTTCGCCGCCAGCCTCCTCCACCAGCAGCGCTCCCGCCGCGGTGTCCCAGGGGTTCAGCTTGAATTCCCAAAAGCCCTCCAACCTGCCCGCGGCCACGTAGGCCAGGTCTACCGCCGCCGCACCGGCTCGGCGCAGGCCATGCGTGCGCAACGTCAGCTCATGGTAGAAGTGCACATTTGGGCTCTCATGCCGTTTGCGCGACGGAAAGCCCGTGGCCAAAAGCGATTCCTGCAGCAGGTTAGCTTTCGACGTGTGGATGCGTCGTCCATTCAGATAAGCACCCTTGCCTCGCTCCGCTAGAAACAGCTCGTCACGCAGCGGCTCATAGATGACGGCCGCCACCAGCACGCCATCGGCATCGACCGGTGTACCCGCGGGGCGGTGCTCCAAGCCCAGAGACACGCAGAAGTATGGAAAGCCGTGGGCAAAATTCGTGGTGCCGTCCAGAGGATCCACGTACCAGCGGTACTCCGCTCCTAATTGCTGCCGCGTACCCTCCTCGCCAAAGATGCCGTGGTGGGGAAACAGCGCGTGCAGCCGATCGCCGATCAATGCCTCGCTGGCGCGGTCTGCCTCGGTCACAATGTCCACATCGCCCTTGAACTCTGCGGCGACGCCCTTTTCGTAATAGCGGCGCAGCAGCGCACCGGCTTCCCGCGCCACTCCGGAGGCGGGCGTGGCAAATGGAAATTGGGCAGGATCAAAGAGGCTCATTCCTGCAAGGATACGACGCCACTCAGTCCGCTTGGCTACAAGACGCTCTCCGCCGAGCATGCGATCGCGGCGAAGCGTAGCACCCTGGCAGTGACTCCGCCCTCCAGCGAAGATTTGCGTGAACTCGTAACCCGGTCGCGCGCTTACCCAAGTGTTCCGTTTTCCCGGGACACTTTCGTGTGTAATAGAAGGGCTAGTTGAGGGAACCGCAGACACGTGAAACTGACAGATGTAGTCATTGGAAAGCCGCTGGCCACCAGCGAAGCGCAACACGAACACATCGGCGTCGCCGCTGGCATTCCGATCTTTGGCCTGGACGGCTTGACCAGCGCGGCGTACGGGCCAGAGCAGGCCATGTCGCTGCTGATTCCACTAGGGCTGATTGGTGTGCAGCAGCATCTAATGCCCATCTTTTCAGCCATCCTGCTCCTGCTGACGATCCTGTACTTCAGCTATCGACAGACGATCGAGGCCTACCCCAACGGCGGTGGCTCCTTCACCGTGGCCAGCGAGAACCTGGGCGACAAGGCGGGTCTGCTGGCCGCAGCCGCGCTGATGATCGACTACATTTTGACCGCCGCCGTAGGCATTTCCGCGGGCGTCACAGCGCTGGTCAGTGCCGTGCCCGCGCTGCACCCGCACCAGCTGGGGCTATGCCTGCTGATTCTGGCACTCATCGTCATTGTCAATCTGCGCGGTGTCAAGGAATCAGGCTTTGTCTTTATGCTGCCGACGTTTCTCTTCGTCGGTACGCTGCTTGCAACGGTTGTGGTTGGTATTCTGCATGCGGTTCAGGCGGGTGGTCATCCCATCCCGGTAGCAGCCCCGCCGCCGCCCATTCCAGCCACCATGCAGTACCTAACGATCTGGCTCCTGCTAAAAGCGTTTGCCAGCGGCTGTGCCGCCATGACCGGCGTAGAAGCCGTCTCCAACGGTGTGACTGCCTTCAAGGAGCCCCGCTCCCACAAGGCCAACCAGGCACTGACGGTCATTATTGCAATTCTTATCCTGCTATTAGCCGGGCTGTCCTATGTGGCCAAGGCGTATGGCGTGACAGCCATGAACTCGGATGACCCGGCCTACCAAAGCGTGCTCTCCATCCAGGTGGCCGCGGTCTTTGGCCGCCATTGGTTCTACTTTTTGACGATGGGCAGTGTGCTGGCCGCGCTCAGCTTTAGCGCGAACACCGCCTTTGCCGACTTCCCGCGTATGGCTCGTGCCATCGCCATGAAGGACTACATGCCGCACGTGTTCCTGCTGCGCGGACGCCGCCTGCTGTTCACGCACGGTATTTACGCTTTGTCCGGCTTCACGGCTGTGCTGCTCATCATCTTTCGCGGGGTCACAGACCGGCTGATTCCGCTGTACGCCATCGGAGCCTTTTTGGCCTTCACGTTGAGCCAGGCCGGCATGGTGCGCCACTGGATCAAGGCCAAGGACGAGAAGCACCGTCACCTCAAAATGTTCCTGAACGGCCTGGGTGCTGTGGCCACGGGCATCACGCTTGTGGTGGTGCTGGTCGCCAAGTTCACCTCCGGTGCCTGGATCACTGCGATCCTGGTCCCACTCATCATCGGCATCATGTACGCGATCAAACGGCATTACGACCGCGTGACCATTGAGACGGCGGAGATCAAGCCGATTCGGCTCACCGATCTCGAGCAGCCCATCGTCATTATTCCCGTGGCGCGATGGGACAAGCTTGCCGAAAAGGCGGTGCGATTCGGTCTCATCATGAGCAAGGAAGTCCGCGTGGTCAACGTGCAGAACGATGATGTCAATCCGGACTTCCATGACGTGTGGGACCGCATGGTGATGGATCCCATTCGCGACAGCGGCCTGCCGGTACCCATGCTGGATACGGTGGAAAGCAGCTTTCGAACCGTCATTTCACCGTTGATGGATTACATTCTGAAGCTGGAAGACGACAACCCGGGCCGCAAAGTGGCCGTACTGCTGCCGGAGCTGGTGGTTAAGCACTGGTGGGAAAACTTCCTGCACAATCAGCGCATACAGGTCTTGAAGCTGCTGCTGCTGGTGCGAGGTAATCAGCGCATCGTCGTGGTCAACATTCCCTGGTACCTGTAGAGGTTTAGCGGGCGTCGGCGTAATAACCGGTGCGGCTGCGTAGGGCCAGCGCAGCCGCCTTTCCTGGATCCGTCAGTTGCACGTCAATGCGGCGAAAGCTGGTGTCTGCGCCGCGCTTCGGCGCGTAGTAGCCCAGCAGGTACTGCGAGCGCAGGTCGTCCGACAGGTGCGCAAAGGCGGTCTTCAGGTCGTCCCGCTCGGTCACGTAAAAGTACTTCCCACCCGTGTCCTCGGCCATCTGGATCAGGGCATGCTCCCCGCCCACGTTGCGCCCGGCGTCCGCCAGAATGGGCACGATGATGATGGGGTAAATGGCAGCGCCCGCACGCTGCGCCTCGGCAATCGCCTTGGTATAACCAATCTCGCGCTTGGTGGTGTTGTCGCCGCCATCCGTCACCAGCACCAGCACCCGGCGGCGCGTGGCGTCAGCCTTGGCCTCGGTCAGCCGCTCACTGGCGACGTAAATGGCGTCATAGAGCGCCGTGTCGTCGCCCTTCGCCAGATGTTTGATGCCATCGTCAATACGGTGCGGGTCGTTGGTGTACGGTACGATTTCGTTCGCCTGGTACGAGAAGGCGATCAGGTCCATCTCATCTTCTGGACGCAGGATGTCCTCGGCAAAACGCTTTGCCGCTTCACGCTCTGTCTTGAACTGCGTAAAGACCGAGCCGGACGTGTCGACCGCCATCACGATGGAGAGCGGCGTACTCGCCTCACGCTCGAAGATCGCTATTCTCTGCGTGCGGCCATCTTCCTTAACGGTGAAGTCGTCCTGGGTAAGATTCGGGACCGCGACCCCATGGGCATCCGTCACGTTCACCGGGACATTCACCAGGCGGGTTTCCACGCGCAGAATCGGCGCGGACTGGTCCTGCTGTGGGCTCGCTTGCGCGGCAGGGCCGTCTGCCGGTAGCGGTACAGAGGTAAGCAGCAAAGCTGCAGTCGTGAGGAGAGAAAGCTTTGACAGGTTCGGACTCACGTGCACCGACGGGCATGCACTGCCCCTTGGACGGGTGCGCCCCCGCAAACGTCTACCTTTGGCTGAACGGGCTGTCCGCCTGCAACTCCGCCGGAAAGGGCTCGCCCGGGGCCCACACCGCGCCGTCCACGAAGAACTCCTGCTTCCAGATAGGCACCTGCTTCTTGAGCGTGTCGATGAGCCAGCGGCATGCGTCGAAGGTGACGCCGCGATGGGCCGACGCAACCGCGATCAGGATGCTGGTTTCGCCGACCTCCAGCCGTCCCAGCCGGTGCACCATGGCCACGTCGCGCACCCCGAACCGGGCCACTGCATCATCGGCCAGCGTTTGCATCTGCTGCAGGGCCATGCTTTTGTGCGCGGTGTAGTCCAAGTAAAGTGTCTGCCTGCCCTTAGTGTTGTTGCGCACGATGCCGTCGAACACCGTCACCGCACCATCCTCGCCCGCCTTCAAACGTCCGGTGATGGTCTGCGTGTGGATTACGTTGTACACAAGCTCAACCTGCATGGTTCCTCACACACGGCGCACCGCCACTGACGGGCGGTAGAAGTGCCACCTCATCGTCCTGCTTCAGTTCCACATTGCCTGCGGCGTACTGCTGATTGACGGCGACGGCCAGCGTTCCCCAAAGCGTACCAAGCTCTGGCGCTACGGCGCGGTAGTATCCCAGCAGGTCTGC
The DNA here is from genome assembly GCA_937873305.1 of uncultured Terriglobus sp. Taxonomy (GTDB): domain Bacteria; phylum Acidobacteriota; class Terriglobia; order Terriglobales; family Acidobacteriaceae; genus Terriglobus. Next base: position 2,905 of record CALMOM010000104.1, on the reverse strand, counting down.
GACGGTGCGGCCGGGAAACTGCTCCAGCCGCTCCTCGGCGCTGAAGCGATCCCGCAACACGCCAAAAAAAAGGACACGTAACCGCATACCCCCCAAGCATAGCCGCTGCGCCTTGTAGGCGGCTCGCGCGGGGTACCATCACTGGCGAACAGACTTCGTGGCTGCCGTTTTGCTGCCGCTCGACTTCTTCGCTGCCGCCGACGCTTTCTTCGCGGACTTCTTCGCAGGCGGCGCATCGCCCATGGCGCGATGGTACTGCTCCAGCAAGCGGTGGCCGGTCTGCGCCAGCTTATGCGCCTGTGCCTCCGTGGTGGGCACCTTTTCACCCCAGGCATGGGCGCTCAGCGCCAGGCGAGTGGGTTCACCTTTTTCGTCCTGCATAGGGCCACGAGGGTGCGTAAAGGTTCGCACCAAGAAGGAGCCCTTGCGCTTCATCTTTTCCGGGGTGTCCGCCTTGCCGGTTACACCCGGCTTTAGGTGATTGCCGTCGCGCGCCGCGAAAAAGTCACGTCCCTTCTGCGTCAGGCCACCCTTTGGATTACGGCCGTCCTTGGGCATGCTCTTCGGCGCTGCCACCTTCTTCGGTGCGGATTTCTTCGCGGTTGCAATGGTCCATCTCCCTAGCCTTAAGAGCTACGATCTGCGCAGGTGGTTTGCTGCCCGCACGCAAAGCTTGCATGAACGGCTACGGCTTGGGCAGTTCCGCCTGTTCCACAGCGATGCTCACGTTCTCGTGCTTGATGTCGAGCCGCAGCCGGTTATACGTGCTCATGTACAGATTTGCGATGTACACCAGAGCGAACTCTGCCAGCACATACCCTCGCCAGCCGACATAGAGCAGCTGAAAGCGCGTGAAAAACAGCACAAGCGCGGTCACGTAATGACTGAAGCAGTACTCGCAGGTGAACAGGTAGAAGAACTTGCGTCTGAGGACGGAGTCCTCTCGCTGGCTCTCTTGTTTGCAGTAGTCGCGCGGCTCGCGAAAGACCTCTTCGTGCGTCACGGTCCAACTCATGCAGGCAATCGGGATCGCTAACAGGAAAAGCACGCCAGCCTGGTGCAGCAGGGTCAATGGCAACGGCATTCGCTGCTCCCTCCAGCAGGTTGGCAGCGCACGCCAGCCTGCATGGATACAGTAGATGCACAGGGAGACGTTCGGATGTTGACCCATTTTCAGGAGGACCGGCTAAACTCGCCTGCGACCGACGAGTCGGGTGACGCGTTCCCCATCGCCCGAGTCGACGCCGCATTGGCGAGCACACAGTTTCACGGGCGGCTGCACCACTTTCCCCTTATCGGCAGCACCAACACGCAGGCACTTGCCGACGCGCAGGCCGGCGCCGCAGCCGGGCAGGTATACATCGCCGACGAGCAGACCGCGGGCCGCGGCCGGGGAGGCCACAGCTGGCGCTCCGAACCGGGGCAGGGGCTGTACCTCACCGTGCTGGTAAAGCCGCGCCTACGCAGCAATCAGACACTGCAGTTGTCCATGCTCGCAGGGCTGGCAGCGGCAGAGGCGATTCAGCAGGTCACCGGCCTCCGCATCGACCTGCGCTGGCCAAACGACCTCGTCTCCGCTCCACGGCCCTCGCGCAAGTTGGGCGGCATTTTGACAGAAGCGGCGAGCATGCCTGATGGAGTGTTGCGTCATGCAGCGATCGGCATCGGCATCAACCTGAATCAGGAGGTGTTTCCGCCGGAACTGCAGAACAGCGCCACCTCACTACGCCTGGAACTCGGCAGGGCGGTGTCGCGGGAAGCCATGGCCGTCGCACTCCTGTGCGCGCTGCACACTGAGCTAGTGCGCTTGGCCAGCAGTTCCCCGCAGGCTGACGTTGCAATGGACGTCTTTGCACGCTTTGCGCGGGCAAGCACATGGACCAGCGGCAAGCCGGTCCGGGTTGAGGAGGACGGCGGCTATACTGGCGTCACCGCAGGGCTAACCGCCGAAGGCTTGCTGCGGGTGCGCTGCCACAGCGGTGTGGAACGCACCGTGCGCCATGGCGGCGTGCGCGAGCTGTGAGCAGACGGCCCCCTCTGCCGAAAGGAACACATGCTGCTGGCAATCGACGTGGGCAACACCAACATGGTGATGGGGCTGTATGGGCGCGCTAGTGCCGACGCATCGCCCACGTTGCTGCACCACTGGCGGCTGACCACGCCGCTGCAGAGCACTGCTGACGAACTGCGGCTGACCCTGCGCAACCTGTTCGCCATCGATAGCGTGGATGCAAGCGTTGTGACAGGCATTGCGATCGCGTCTGTAGTGCCGCCGGTGGACTCCTTGCTGCGCGACGTTGTGGAAAGCACCTTCAGCATCAAGCCCCTCTTTATCGAGCCCGGCGTGAAGACCGGCTTGCCCGTGCTAACCGACAATCCGGCGGAGGTGGGCGCGGACCGCATCGTGAACTGCGTGGCGGCCTTTGAGCGGTATGGCGGCCCCACGATTGTCGTGGACCTGGGTACGGCGACCACGTTTGACGTGATCTCCTCTAAAGGCGAGTTTCTGGGCGGGGCCATCGCGCCAGGGCTGGGCATCTCCGCCGATGCGCTGTTCAGCAAGGCTGCGCGGCTCAGTCGCATCCACATCCGCAAGCCTGCGAAAGTCGTGGGCACAGGCACGGTGGACAACATCCAGATCGGGCTGTTCTACGGCTACATTGGGCTGATCGACGGCATCTGCGACCGCATGATCGAGGAGTTGGGCCCGGAAACCAAAGTGGTCGCCACGGGAGGCTACGCGCGGCTGCTGGCGGAAAGTTCGCGCCGCATTGCATCAGTGGACGACAACCTTACGCTGGACGGCGTGTGCATGATAATTCAACGCAACCCGGAGCGCAATGCAGACCGCCAGCGACGCCGAGCCCAGTACCAGTCGCCCGCGCAGAACGCCTGACCCAGCACC
>CALMOM010000103.1:2639-18414 GCA_937873305.1 uncultured Terriglobus sp. | reverse complement strand
TACCTGCCGCGCGTAGTGAACCCCGTCCGCTACCTGCAGAGTTGTCTGGGTACGGTTCTGCATCCGGTAAGCGTTGGGGTTCTCCTGCTGTTGCAGTGGTATGCACTGGGGCGCAAGGTTCTACGACGTCCTGCCGCATGGAAGGCGCGAGAGTACCAAGCAAATTAAGGAACGATCTCTATGGGACTCGCGCCAGGAATTTGGTGAAGTAGAACGTCATGGGTGTGCTGCCCGTGTTCACGATGCCGTGCAGCACGTTGGCCTCGGCATACATGCAGTCACCCGCCTTCACCTGCGTGGTGACGCCGTCCACCACGATTTCTCCGGTGCCGCTGCCGATCCACATGAGTTCCTCTTCCGGATGCGTGTGTGGCGGATGTGGGCGCGCGCCGGGCTCCAGCGTGCACACACCGGCGGCTACGGCGGCCTGCTGCTTGGTAGGCGCGTTGAACTGGACGTAGGCCTTTGCACCGGGGCTGTCGCCTTTCGCGGGCAGGCCCGCCAGCTGCACCGTGCTGCTTTTGAGCTGCGGGCCGTACCTGCTGGTGTCTACATGCGTGATCTGCGCGCCGGCCTCAATCGCCAGCGCTGGTACAGCGGCAGCGGCAGCCGTTAAGAAGGCTCTGCGATGGATGTGCGCTTCGCTCATGGGGAACACTCCCGCCTAGAATCGTACGCTCCATCACGTTCATTCTTGCCATTCGCAGGTCATCATCCTGAGCGCAGCGAAGGACTGATTTAATCCCAAAGCAGCAGTGCAGCCGGCAGGCAAGCAGGTCCTTAAACTCCGCTACGCTCCGCTCAGGATGACGAAGCTCTCTCACCTCATGTTGGGGGTGCTCCGCACCTTAGCTCCGTGAGATGTGGGTCGTGCGGTGCGCGCTTACTCCTTTTGCGCGCTGCGCCGGAACAGCACGAGGGCCAGCGCAAGGCACGCCACGCTGAACACGGCAAGCCACAACACATGCCCGGCAACCGACCAGCTCATCTTGTACCCGATGCTGTGCGTGGCCAACTGGCCCAGGTGCCACGTGGGCCACACCGGTGCCAGTGTGCGCAGCCATTTGGGCAGGCCCTCCAAAGGGATCCACAGGCCCGACAGGAATGACATGGGCAAGTAGATGAGGTTGACAAAGCCGATGGCCGCATTGGGCGGCACCACAGTGGCCAGCAGAATGCCCATGGCGGCAAACGGAAAGACGCCCAGGATCACTGTCGCAAGCAGCCGCAGAATTTGCGCCGCCGCGAAGTGCACGTGGCCCATCGTCTCGCCGCAGAGCAGCAAGAGGCCAAAGATGATGACGCCGAAGGCAATCGCGGTGAGCAGCTTCGACAGCAGATACGCGGCCGGCGGCATGGGGCTGGCCTGCTTGAGCTCCAGCCAGCCCTGCGCGCGCTCGTTGGCGATGGTGCTGCACAAGCCGAAGAGCGATGACCCGACCAGTCCGAACACCGAATATGTCGCCAGGAGGTATTTGGCACGGTCAAAGCCGCCTGGTTCCGCGGAGGCCACCACAATGCCGAACAGCAGGTAAAAGCTGATGGGAAAGCCGATGGTAGCGACCGAAAACGAGCGTGCGCGCAACAGGCGAAGGAACTCGTACTTCGTCTCCTTGATGAATGGCGTGAGGCTCGAGGTTGCGGAGTGCGTGATTGCTGCCGTTCTCATGCCGCCTCCGTCTGTGCGCTGTCAGGTTCGCGGGTCAGTTCCAGGAAGGCGTCCTCCAGCGCGGGGCTGGTGACCTCCAGGCTGTGTAGCGTGGCGTCGCGCTGCAGGAGTATGCGCAGTACGTCTTCCGCGCTGTCCACCGTCAAAGTGACGCCTGCACCGGTGTGCTCCACGCGGCGGACGCCGGGGATGCTGTTCAGTTCGCTCTCAGGCAGGATAGTGACACAGCGGATTTTGCGTCCGCCTGCGCGGCTCTTGATCTCGGACGGCGTACCCTCTGCGATGACCTTGCCGCGTGCGATGACCAGGATGCGGTCGGCCAGGGTGTCGGCCTCCTCCAGGTAATGCGTGGTGAGCAGTACGGTTTTGCCGCGGTCGGCAAAGCTGCGCACCTGCCGCCACAGGTTGTGGCGGGTCTCAATGTCCATGCCCAGCGTGGGCTCGTCCAGGAAGATGAGGTCGGGGTCGCCGCACAGCGCCAGCGCGAACAGCATGCGCTGCTTTTGGCCGCCGCTCAGGTCTTTAAATTGGCGCTTTTCTATGCCCTGCAGACCGGTGACCTGGATGACTTGCTCCGCAGGCAGCGGGTGCGGGTAGTAGCTGCGAAAGAGGTCGAGGTACTCGCCCACCGCGATGGTTTCCGGTACGCGGGCCACCTGCAGCATGGCACCGATGCGCTGCCGCGTGCTGCGCTGGCTGGGGCTGCCGCCAAAGATGCTGACCGTGCCGGACGTGGGTTGCAGCAGGCCCAGCATCAGCTTGACTGCCGTGGTTTTGCCCGCGCCGTTCGGCCCGAGCAGGGCCACCACCTCACCCGGCTTGAGTTGCAGCGATAGCCCCTGCAGCGCGGTGTGCGATCCGTACCGATGCGTGACACCACGCAGTTCGGCGGGCGCGCTGCTGTTGGCATGTGAGGGTATTGCTGTCGTACTCATGCGGTTCTGCTCATACTACCCGGCTATAGCGGTAGCCGTTCTGGGACAGCACCTGCAGCAGTTCGTCAGCCTGGTCTCGTCCGCGCGTTTCCATGGTGATGTCAATGGTGGTGTCGCCCAGGTTCACGCCGTAGTAGGCGCGGTTGTACAGCGTGTCCACGATGTTGACGCCATGCGCGGCGATGATGGTGGTGAGGTCCTGCAAGGCACCTGCGCGGTCCAAGAGGTGGATCCGAAGCCGGATTAGGCGGCCATCCTGCACCAGGCCGCGCTCGATGATGCGCGAGAGTAGCGTCACATCAATGTTGCCGCCGCAGATGAGCACCGCGGTGCGTGTGCCGGGTGCGAGCGAGGTGCGGCGCTGCAGCAGAGCAGCCAGCGCGGTTGCGCCAGCACCTTCTGCCAGCGTTTTTTCGCGCTCCAGCAGGACAAGGATTGCGGCGGCGATCTCGTCCTCATCGACTGTGACTACCTCGTCCACGTATTGCTGCACCAGGGGCAGCGTCTTGCTGCCGGCGCGCCGCACTGCGATGCCGTCGCCGATAGTAGTGGCTGCGTCGATGGTCACGGGCGCGCCTGCGGCGAGCGCGGCCTGCATGCTGGGCAGCCGTGACGTTTGCACGCCGATCACGCGCACGTGCGGCTTGATGGACTTGACCGCGCAGGCGATGCCACCAATCAAGCCGCCACCCCCAATGGGCACGATCACGGCTTCCAGGCCGTCTACCTGCTCCAGCATTTCCAGTCCGATGGTGCCCTGCCCCGCGATAACCGAAGGGTCGTCAAACGGATGGATAAAGGTGCTGCCATCCAGCGTGCAGCGGCGCATCGCTTCGGCATAGGCGTCGTCGTAGTTGGCGCCGTGCAGCATTACCTCCGCACCAAAGCGGCGGGTGGCCGTCACCTTGACCAGTGGCGTTGGCTCGGGCATTACGATGGTGGCTCGTATGCCGCGCCGCGCCGCATGGTATGCCACACCCTGCGCGTGGTTGCCGGCACTGGCCGCGATCACACCCTTGGCCGCTTCCGTCCGAGTGAGTAGCGAAAGCCGGTTGAGCGCACCCCGCTCCTTAAAGGCACCCGTCATCTGCAGATTTTCGAGCTTCAGGTAGACGCTAAGACCGGTAACGTCACTTAGCGTCTGAGATGGGCCGCACGGCGTCAGGTAGACCGCATCGCGCACACGTTCGCGTGCGGCCAGCACGTCATCCAGGGAGATGCTGAGTGTCTGCTCTGTCTCGGTCGGCGGCATCGTGTGCCCTCAGAGTATCTGTTCGGCCCTGTTTCAGAAAGCCTTGCGTTTGCGGATACCGCGCCGCCGCCTTTTGCCGTGTTTGCAAACGCTCACTTAACCGCAGCAAACCCTTGGCAAGCGTCGCGTTCAATTGCTGCAACTCAGACCGCTTCACGTCGCGCCAGATATCTTGTTCGATCTCCGCGGCCAGAGCAGACCCGCGTTCAAGGACGGTCTTGCCTTGCGCGGTAAGTGTTGCGTTCAGCACGCGACGATTGCCGGGGGCGGCCGAGCGTGTAATCCAGCCCTCGCGCTCGGCCCGCGTGACTACGGCCTGCATGCTTTGCGGTGAGATGTAGCAAGTACGGGCCAGCTCCGCGGCTGGAATCTCTGGATGCTCCTCCAGCGCGCGCAGCATACGCAACTGCGCCACCGTTACACCCTCGACTTCCAGCGACTCTTCCATCAACGTGCGATAGCCGATCAGCAGCCGTTTCATCCCAACAGAGGACTCCCGCCGCTCTCCGGCCCGGATTTCCTCTTTTGATTTCCGCATCCGTATCAACCTGTTGATACTCTATATCAACACGCTGATATGGCAGACACGCCGCACGAAGCCGAATGGAAACCGAAGCACAACCCATGGCTCATTGCTCTGACGGTAACGCTTGCCACGTTTATGGAGGTGCTGGACACCTCTATTGCCAACGTGGCGCTGCCACATATCGCCGGCTCCGTCGGCGCGTCACAGGAGGAAGCTACGTGGGTGCTCACCAGCTACCTGGTTGCTTCCGCGGTCATCCTGCCCATCTCTGGCTGGCTGTCGAACCGCATTGGGCGCAAGCGCTTTTACATGTCCTGCGTGGTCATCTTTACAGGCTGTTCGCTGCTGTGCGGTTTGGCACCCACCTTACCCTTTCTGATTCTTGCCCGCATCTTGCAGGGCTTGGGCGGCGGTGGACTTGCCCCAAGCGAACAGGCCATTCTGGCGGATACGTTTTCTGTCGAGAAGCGTGGCCAGGCTTTCGCTTTGTACGGCACCGCGGTGGTTATCGCACCTGCTATCGGCCCGACCCTGGGCGGCTGGCTGACGGACAACTACAACTGGCACTGGATCTTTTTTATCAATCTGCCCATCGGGCTGCTGTCGCTCTATCTTTCGAACCGCATGCTGGAAGACCCGCCGGAATTGGTGGAACGCACCAAGCGGCGCGATCCAGTGGACTTCATCGGCCTGCTGTCTGTGGCAGTGGGTGTTGGACTGCTGGAGTTCACCCTGGACAAGGGCCAGGAGAAGGATTGGTTCGGCTCCGGAGAGATCCAGGCAACAGCGCTGATTGCAGCGGTGGTGCTGGTCTTCTTTGTATTTTGGGAGTGGAACCACGACAGCCCCGTAGTTGATTTGAAGCTGCTGAAGAACCGCAACTTTGGCACTGCCGTCTTTTTGCAGATGGTGCTGGGCATGGTTCTGTTTGGCTCCACTGTGCTGATTCCGCAGTACCTGCAGAGCCTGCTGAACTACACAGCACAACGCGCGGGCGAGGTGCTGAGCCCTGCCGGCCTGGTCATGATGGTGATGATGGTGGTGGCTGGCCGCAGCCTGGGCAAAGGCGATCCACGCATGACGGTGATGATCGGCTACCTGGGCGTGGCAGCCGGACTTTACAATCTGACGCGGCTTGATCTAAACACCTCATTCGCCACGGCCACCCTGTGGCGCGGCCTACAGGTTATCGGCCTGCCACTCATCTTTATTCCCATCTCCACGTTGAATTACGTGGGCGTACCGCGCGAGAAGAGCAACCAGATATCGTCGTTGTCAAATTTTGCACGCAACATTGGTGGCTCTGCCGGAACTGCGCTACTGACGACGTATCTTGCCCGCTCTGCGCAGGTGCATGCCAATGTGCTGGGAGCCAACATCAGCGCAGGCAGCGTGGCGCTGCAAACCTATGCCGACCGCTTTGCAGCGGCTGCAAACATGAGCATGACGCAGGCACAGGGGCTTGCCAGCGCCAGTGCGTATAACCAGCTGCTGCGCCAAGCCACCATGCTGGCTTACAAAAATGCGTTTGCCATTCTGGCCTGGACGGTCATGGCGTTGTCGCCGCTGGTGTGGCTGATGCGGCTGCCGCCCAAGCGCGTCAAGGTGGACCCGGAGCAGATGGCGGCTCACTAGGCGCTGCTATTGCAGGCCCTTGCGAAAGCGGTTTGCACGCTCGAACTCGTCGCGCAACTCGGGTGTGCGCAGGTTTTCACGCAGGTGCTGCAAGCGCTGTTCCAGCGACAGCAGCGTGTCCGCTATGGGGCCGCTGTTGGTGTGGGCTACGTCGCGCCACATGCTGTATGGGCTGGCACCGAGGCGTGTCATCTCGCGCAGGGCTCGGCCGCCAATGGCACGCAGTTCGGGCGAGTCCCCGAATTCGTCTGCCAGCATCGCCGACATGGCGGTGGACACCATTTGTGGCAGGTGGCTGACCCAGGCGCAAATGCGGTCGTGCGCGGCTGGCTCCATATCCAGAGTGTGTGCGCCGAAGCGCTCCACCCACGTGCGCCATTCCTCCTCACTAGGCGTGGCCGCGTGCAGCGGCGTGAAGAGCCATGTAGCTCCGCGAAACAGCCCGGCTTCGGCCAGCGCCGCTCCGCCGCTCTCCTTACCCGCCATGGGATGCCCCGGCAGACAGCGACCGGGCATCTGCTGTGTCGCAGCCTCTGCGATGACCGCCTTGGTGGAGCCAACGTCAGTCACCAACTGACCGTTGCGCAGGGTGGGTGCGATCTGCCGCATCCAGTGCAGCACGGCCAGTACCGGGACTGCGAGCACGATGCTGTCCGCACCACGAATCGCTTCATGGTGCTCATCGGGTGTGCGGGCCGTGCGGTCGATGGCACCGCGCCCAAGCGACACGGCAAGCTCGTCGCCGCTGGCGTCGATGCCGGTGATGCCGCCAGCAAAACCGGCCTCGCGCAATGCGAGGCCGATGGATGCGCCGATCAGTCCGGTGCCGACGATGAGAATGTTGTCCATTTAGAAAATGAGGTGCTGTTCGAAAAAGAGCAGTGATCGCGACTTGGCGAGCCGCGCCGCGTCGGCGACGTAGGACTTGGGATCGAGACTGCGGTTGAAGGCGTGTCCCGCGTCGTCATACAGGAAGATCGGCACCTCTGGGTGAGCAGTCTGAATCTTTGCAATCGCCTCTGCCGGAATATGACTGTCTCGTTTGCCAATGTGCAGCATGATTGGCCCCTGCGGTATTTCCGTTACGAAACTAACGATATTGCCGCCGTAGTAGCCAACTGCGGCTTCGACCTTGAGCCGTGTGGACGAGAGCCACGCCATGGTGCCGCCAAAGCAGTAGCCCACTACGCCCACGTTGCTGCTCGTCTGGCTGCGTAGCCATTGCACGGCGGCATTCACATCCAGTGTTGCCTTGTCCATGTCAAGCTTGGGCACGAAGCTCATGGCCTCTGACCAGCCCGCTTCGTCGTAGCCCAGATTCACGCCCGGTTCGATGCGGTCGAACATGGCAGGCGCAATGCACAGAAATCCGTCCGCCGCCCACTGGTCTGCATCGTGCTGAACCTGCGCGTTAACGCCGAAAATCTCCTGCACAACCACCAGTGCGCCCTTCGGCTCATGCGCGGGGCGTGCCACGTATCCCTGCAGTTCCACACCGTCTGCTGCGGTAAGTTTTACCCACTCCGACATCTTCGAAACTCCTCGGTTGCTTGTTGAACGATCTATGCGACGGTGCGGCCCACCACGGGCGCAAGCTGCCGCAGCTGGGCGACCAGCTTGGTCAGCTGATCCGGAAAGAGCGATTGCGCGCCGTCGCTCATGGCCTTGTCCGGGTTGGGATGCATCTCCATGAGCAGGCCATCCGCGCCCGCAGCGACCGAGGCCAGCGCCATGGGCGGCACGAACTCGCGCTTGCCCACGCCGTGCGACGGGTCTCCAAAGACAGGCAGGTGCGTCAGCTTCTTAAGCACCGGAATGGCGCTCACGTCCATGGTGTTGCGCGTGTAGGTCTCAAAGGTGCGGATGCCACGCTCACACAGCATCAGGTCGTAGTTGCCGCCGCTCAGGATGTACTCGGCGCTCAACAGCACTTCTTCAATGGTTGCGGAGATGCCGCGCTTCATCAGCACCGGCTTGCGCACGTGGCCCAACTCGCGCAAGAGGTTGAAGTTCTGCATGTTGCGCGCGCCCACCTGGAAGCAATCGATGTACGGCAGCATGGGCTCGATTTGCGAGATCTCCATGACTTCCGTGATGACCAGCAGGCCGGTCTGGTCGCCCACTTCGCGCAGCAGCTTCAGGCCTTCGACGCCCATACCCTGGAAGCTGTACGGCGATGACCGCGGCTTGTACGCGCCGCCACGCAAAAACTGCGCGCCCGATGCCTTCACCTGTTGGGCCGACAGCAGAATCTGCTCGCGCGATTCCACCGAGCAGGGGCCAGCCATGATGGTGACTTCTTCGCCACCCACCTTCACGCCGTTGGGAAACGTGATGACCGTGCCGCCTGGGCGAAAGCCGCGCCCCGCCAGCTTGTACGGCGACGAGATGCGATATGCATCCTGCACGCCGCCCATCACCTGAAACTCCGTCACGTCGAACTGGTCTGGCGAGCCCACGCCCGCCAAAATCATTTGCCCCGCGCCGCTGGTGCGGTGCACGTTGAAGCCGAGTTCCACCATCTGCTCAATCACCGCCTGGATGTGGTCCGGGGTGGCGCTGTTTTGCATTACGACGATCATCGTGCGTCCTTCACTCTCTCCGTACTCCCGGCGCGTCTGCAGCCTGGGTTGAAGCTCTCGGTGCGCTACAGGCGCACAGCTTAGCGGCGCTGCAGTGAGCGCATCACGTCCATGATGCGTTCGTAGATCACCAGCAACTGATCTGCGGGCAACTCGCCCGTGTTGCAACCTGCTACATGCTGCAGGACGGATTGCTCGCGGTCCGGCTCGTAGATGTTGGCACCGGTCTTCACCTTCAACTGGCCGATAGCCGCCGCCGCGCCCGCCCGTTCACACAGCAGCTTGACGATCTGCTCGTCCAGCCCATCGATCTTTGCCCGCCAGTCTGCAATTTCCATCGTTCCGTCCCCTGCTGTGGTGTGTCGCTCTATTTTACTTACCGGCCAAGCCGCGCACGAAGTCACCCACGGCGCGCGCTTCATCGCCGGGCTGGCTTTCTTCAATCAACTGCACGATGGCAGAGCCCACCACGGCGGCGTCAGCAAACTGCATGACGGCAGCCACATGCTCTGCGCGCGAGATGCCGAAGCCGACAGCGACGGGGAGGTCGGTGAACTGCTTGAGCCGCCGCACAAGCTGCTCGGCATCGCTGCCGATGGCGTCCTGCTTGCCCGTGATGCCGACGCGCGAGATGGCGTAGACGAAGCCGCGGCTGTGTTCTGCAATGGCCTTCAGACGCTCGTCGGGGCTGGTGGGCGCGGCCAGGAAGACCGGCGCGAGATCGTTCCTGCGCATCTCGGCGAGGTACTCGGTTGCCTCTTCCACAATCATGTCGGTCAACAGCACGCCGTCGGCACCGCTGGCCTTGGCCGCCGCGCAGAAGGCGGGCAGGCCCATGCGCACCACCGGGTTTAGGTAGCTGAACAGGATGATGCCGCTCGCGGGCCGCGCGGCACGAATCTGCCCGCAAAGCTGTAGCACGTCCTGCAGCCGCACGCCGCGCCCCACCGCACGCTCACTGGCCCGCTGAATGACCGGGCCGTCCGCCAACGGATCGCTGAACGGCACACCCAGTTCGATGACCTGCGCGCCGTTGTCGATGGCGGCGAGCGCGATGTCATACGTGGCCTCGAGGGATGGATCGCCTGCGGTGAGGTAGACAACTAAGCCGGGTTTGGTTTGGAAGGTGATGGACATTCGATCTCGGATCCTGGTTCTGTCGTTCAGGGCCACTTTTGCGCGCCGTGCAAGATACGTATGATCTCGACCGTTGCATCCTTAAGCCGGTAAACAACGAGGAAGGGAAGACTGCTGATCACCAGCTCGAATGTGCCCGGTCTACGACCGACACGACCGATGTTAGGAAAGTCTGCCAGTGAATCGACTGCTTCGTAGATTTGCAGTGCTGTGCGGCGTCCGCGCGCCGGGCCAAAGTTCAAGGTGGAGTAATCGCAGATGCGCGTGAAGTCATCAAGGGCCGGACCAGACCAGCGAATCCGCATCAGGCAGGATAGCGACTGTCGATCATCGCGCGGATGGACTGGTGGTCAGTCAGTTCGCCGCAATCGGCAGCCTCCAAGCCCTTCTCCACTTCGGAGGTGAACCATGCGTCGTAGTTCACCAGCCGCTCGACCGCCTCGGTAATGAGGGCTGCGCTATTCCGGCCCTGCTGCTCGGACATGCGGGAAAGCTTCGCTTGCAGGTCGGGTGTCAGTTGAACTTCCATGGCCTTGAGGGTAGGAGGACGCGGCGTTCATGTCAATTTACCTCCATCGCGTGAGATCAATCAGTTGGTAAAGCAGTTTAGGTTCACGCCTAACCTATGAAGTTTTGCCACTATCTCTTTTCCCAAGCACATCGCTTCCGTTCCTTCACCGCTGATGTTGAAGTCAGCGGTGTACCGTTCTGCAAGAACCTTCAGAGCAGTACTCGCAGGTTCAAGACGGTCTAGCAAGAAGACCACTTGTTCAAACATCGTGAGTTCTTCAGGACAATGCAATTCCCATTCCGCAACGCGAGAGGCATGCTCCGCGCCCTCGTACCACGTTCCTTTCGGAGTGGTACCGGTAGGCTGAATGCCGAGCGCTGCTGTAATCTCCTCTAGCTTGAAGTCTCCATAAATCGAGAAGTGGCCGACGGTTTCTCTCATCGCGTGCCCTTGTTTTCAGCAGGCCCGCTACCCAGGTGCAGTTCGCGGCTGATGATGCCCATGTCCTTGTCGCCGCGGCCGCTCAGGTTCACCATCATCACCTTGTCTCGGCCCATCTGCGGGGCCAGCTTCATGGCGTGGGCGATGGCGTGCGCTGACTCGAGCGCGGGCACGATGCCCTCAGTCCGCGAGAGTGCCTTGGTTGCGTTCAGCGCTTCGTCGTCGCTGGCGCTGACGTACTCGGCGCGGCCCTGGTCGTGCAGCATGGCGTGCTCCGGGCCCACACTGGCGTAGTCGAGGCCCGCGCTCACGGAGTGCGTCAACGACACCTGCCCCGCGTCGTCCTGCAGCACGTAACTGTAGGTGCCCTGCAGCACGCCGGGGATGCCACCGCCCTGCATGTTGAAGCGCGCGGCATGGTCGCCCAGGCCGGGGCCGCGTCCACCAGCCTCCACGCCGATGAGGCGCACATTCTGATCGGGGATGAATTCGTAAAACGCCCCGATGGCGTTCGATCCGCCACCCACGCAGGCCACCACGGCGTCAGGGTTGCGGCCCACCTGCTCGGCGAACTGGCGCTTAGCTTCCTTCGAAATAACACGGTGGAAGTCGCGCACCATGGTGGGGTACGGGTGCGCGCCCAGCGCCGAACCCAGGATGTAGAACGTGGTGCGCACGTTGGTGACCCAGTCGCGCATGGCCTCGTTGATGGCGTCCTTCAGCGTGGCCGAGCCGGACGACACGCCGCGCACATCGGCCCCCAGCAGGCGCATGCGGTAGACGTTCAGCTCCTGGCGGCGCATGTCCTCTTCGCCCATGTAGATGACGCATTCCAGCCCGAACAGCGCGCACACGGTGGCGGTGGCGACGCCGTGCTGACCCGCTCCCGTCTCAGCAATGATGCGCTGCTTGCCCATGCGCCGCGCCAGTAGGCCTTGGCCCAGCGCGTTATTGATTTTGTGTGCGCCGGTGTGCAGCAGGTCTTCGCGCTTCAGCCAGATCTGCGCACCGCCCAACTGCTCGGTCATACGCTTGGCGAAGTACAGCGGCGTGGGCCGTCCGCAGTAGTGGTGCAGCAGGCCGTCAAGCTCCTGCTGAAAGGCGGGGTCGCGCTGCGCGTTCAGGTAGGCTGCCTCAAGCTCCAGCAGCGCTGCCATCAGCGTTTCCGGCACGTAGCGTCCGCCGTACGCGCCAAACCGGCCCGTGCCCATGCTCCGCGAAACCTCAGTGACCTGTTCGAGTACCGGCATCTTCAACACTCCTCATGCTTGGCGAACGATTGCGTGCAAAACGAAAACCGCGGCTCCTGTGGCCACGGCTTCCGATGAAACTCTGTCTCTGGTGACTTCCTGCGTTGCGTAGAGCAGGTCTAGAGAGCGTGTCCCATGGGCGCCGCGGCACCGTACCAGCCGCGGTAAGTAAATCGCCAGGAGAACGTCTGCATCATGTTGGCAAGCCTACCGCAAAACAAGCGGGAAGAAAAGAACCGCGCTACAAGATACGCCGTTTAGCGTTTAGTGCGCCTGCGAACGCGCGGCTGCGATAAAGGCTTGCATTTTCTCGGGGTCCTTCATGCCCGGTGCACTCTCCACACCGCTGGAGACGTCTACGCCCCATGGCTTAAGCACTGAGATGGCCGCAGCGACTGTTGCCGGGCGCAAGCCTCCGGCGGCGATGACCGGTGGCTGGGACCGTCGCAGAAATGGACCAACAAACGCCCAGTCGAATGCAGTTCCAGTACCGCCACTCACACTGGCGGTTTGTGAGTCCACCAATACCGCTTCGACAAGATCCCAACTGTTCACTGTTTCAACCTGCCTTGCGAATCTGTCGCGCTGCTGCGGCGCCGGCAGGTCCGTGCGCCAGTGGAGTACCTGGATCAGCTTGCGGGCGTCCGTCGTTTCCAGCAGCACTTTGAGCAAGTCACGATCAGGTGCGCCGTGCAGTTGTATGCCGGTCAGGCCTGCTGCTTGAGCGGCTCGGGTGATCGTGTCTGCATCGTGGGTGGTGAACACGCCAATCTTCTCCAATGTCTGCGGCAGGTGTGGCGTGATGGCGGCCACCGCTTCTGCAGTCACCGTGCGCTTGCCCGGCGCGAAGACGAAACCTACGGCGTCCGCGCCGAGCTCCGCTGCCAAGAGGCAATCGTCCAGCCGCGTGTTGCCGCAAATCTTCACCCACATGGCTGAGCTACTCCGCCATGACTGGCGATTGCAACAATGCCCGTAACCCTGCACCCGGGTCAGGCTGGCGCATCAGCGATTCGCCAATCAGGAAGGCGTCGAAGCCGGCGCGGGTCATGCGTTCGATGTCGGCACGCGATCCGATGCCACTTTCCGCAACGCGTATCACTCCGGCTGGCAGATGTTGCGCCAGCTCTGCAGCCGCTGCACTGTCCACGGCAAAGGTACGCAGGTCGCGGCTGTTGATGCCAACCAGTTCACAGTCCAACTGCAGTGCCCGATCAAGTTCTTGGCGGTCGTGCACCTCGCACAGCACGTCGAGTCCGTACTCGCGGGCGCTGGCGCGCAGGTGCTTCAGTTCGTCATCCGTCAACGCGGCCACAATCAGCAGGATGGCATCGGCACCGTAGGCACGGGCCTCCAGCACCTGAAATGGATCCCCCATAAAGTCTTTGCGAAGGCAGGGCAGACCGCCGCTGGCTGACGCAATCCGCAGGTTTTCCAGTGAGCCCTGAAAAAACGGGTCGTCCGTCAGCACTGACAGGCAGGCCGCACCCCCAAGCTCCAGCGATTGGGCAAGCTCCGCAGGGTGCAAATCGGGCCGAATCAGCCCCTTCGATGGCGACGCCTTCTTGAGTTCCGCAATGATTGCAGGGTGGGTTTCTGCTGCGGCCAGCAACCCGGCGGCGAAGCCTCGCGGCGTATGCTGCGCAGCCTGGCGCTCCAACTCGTGCATCCGCTTGGGCGTGCACCGCAGAGGCAGGTCGGCCCGTGTTTGTGCCAGGATGCGTCCGAGATGGGTGTCTGCCATGGCAGCGTTCATAGGCCTATGCTACCGAAGCGGGCCGGTGACCAAACTGTCCGGCTTCTAAGAGAAAAGGCACGATGCGCGGCATCGTGCCTTTTCGCAGATCAGTTGGTGCCGAAAAGAGGACTCGAACCTCCACACCCTTGCGAGTACATGGACCTGAACCATGCGCGTCTGCCAATTCCGCCATTTCGGCACG
The DNA here is from genome assembly GCA_937873305.1 of uncultured Terriglobus sp. Lineage (GTDB taxonomy): Bacteria > Acidobacteriota > Terriglobia > Terriglobales > Acidobacteriaceae > Terriglobus. Next base: position 4,536 of record CALMOM010000103.1, on the reverse strand, counting down.
GGAGCGAGCGTGGGCTAAGCCCGGTGCGTCACTTGCAGCTTTCACAGTCTGTCAAAGCAAGGGCTGTCTGTCAAACTCGATGTCGTTGTGAGCGGCGTGAGTAGCTCGAGTAACCCACACCTTTACGTTCGCATCCGAAGATACATTCCATAAGACCTCGGAGGCGATTCGTGTCTCCTACTGAGAGGATGATGTCACAGCCCCAGACGCAACACTCTGCCACGGCCGCCAGTTTCAACGACTCGACAATTCCTGAGGATCTTGCATTGGAGATACGCAAGCTGGCGCATGACTTGAGCAACTCGCTGGAGATTATCGTCCAGACCAGTTACCTGCTCAGTACCGCTGACCTTAAATCCCCGGCCAGCGATTGGCTGCAAATGCTCGACAACGGCGTGACAAAAGCCATGGACATCAACATGGCGCTGCGCACGTACATCAAAACTCACTCATCCCGCTGAAAGAAGGGCCCGATGCGTTTACCGGCTGCGCGCTGGCGCTTTCTTGGCTGCGGGTTTGCTACGGGTGACATTGGCGGGTGGGGCAGTCTGCTTCTTCGTTACGGCGGGCATTGAACCTTTTTTAGGTTCGGCTTTTGCGGGTACTTTTCTTGTGGGCTGCTTTGCAGCGGCTGCTGGCTTTGCACTGGCCTTTTTGGTTGATTTCTCTTTGGCTGCAGTGTGTCGCGTAAAAAGCGATTCCAACTGCTGCAGGAGCACGCGGGTGTGCATGGGTTTAACCAGCATCTTGTCTGCTCCCATGGCATCCACTGCGTCATCTTCAACGGGAAACGCTGTCAGCAACGCGACAGCGGGGGCGTAGGACGCTTCTTTCGCAGCCGCGATCACCTCGCGACCTGCCTCTTCCGCCTCCATGCGCATATCTGTGATGACCATTTCGTATTCACGGTGTTTTATACGCGACTTGCCCTCGCGCGCAGACGTGGCCGTGTCAACATCGAACCCACTGATCTCCAGCACCGCCTTGAGCGTGAGCAACACGGCAACTTCATCATCCACCAGCAGAATGCGACGCTTCATCAGTCTCTATCTCTCCTTGCCGCGCGCGCTCCATGGAGGAAAGTAGCAAACGTCGACACGAACGCAAGCATATCGCAAGCGTGCCCACACCATGTATCGGAAAGCTGAACTACAGCGTCAGGGAGAACGCCATCGTGCGTGCTTGCATGGAAAGTCGTGCGAAGTGGGTGCTTCACGGGGCAACAATTGGGGGGCGATGTATACTACGACGTGCAGCCGCGCAGAACCGGCATGCGGCCCTGACGGTCGCACCGTGTCAAGAGTGTGTGTTGCGGAGGCGACTTATTCCACCGTTTACCGACAAGCGTTCCGTCAAATCCTTCATTCGTACCAATGAGAAGATTCGTGCGCGGGAGGTCCGCGTCATTGATGACAGTGGCGAACAGCTTGGCATCATGGCACCCTTCGATGCGCTGAAGATCGCCAGGGAGCGCTCCCTGGACTTGGTGGAAATTTCACCCAACGCGGTTCCGCCTGTCTGCCGCATACAGGACTATGGCAAGTACCTGTATGAGAAGGACAAGAGCGAACGTGCCGCGCGCAAGAAGCAGAAGGTTATCGTCATTAAGGAAGTCAAATTCTCGGTCACCGTCGACGAGCATGACTACCAAACGAAGAAGAACCAGGCAGTCCGATTCCTCACCGAGGGCGATAAGGTAAAGGCATCCTTGCGCTTTCGTGGGCGTCAGATGGCACACCGTGATCTGGGCTACAAGATCGTGAACAGGCTGATCATGGACATCGGTCCTGCAGGTGTGGTCGAGTTCATGCCACGCATGGAAGGCACTACGCTGCACGCCATCATCGCGCCGACTAAAAGGGTAGAGCCCCCACCGGCAAAGAAGACCACATCAGCC
>CALMOM010000103.1:2255-2629 GCA_937873305.1 uncultured Terriglobus sp. | reverse complement strand
CCAGGTGTAAGGCAATAGGTCTCGACGGCCGCTGGCACGTTCGCCAGCGGTATTTCGCTAGTTCGCCGTCCGTTTTACGATGCTCAGCCGCTCAGATGTAAGCGTACGGCGTGCCTGCATCCGCGCGTGCGTAGCCCATGGGCTCACGGGGTCAAGCCGCACATAGAGCATCCAGTGTCGCAGGGCGCGGCGGCGCTCATTCATGCGCTCATAGGCGAGTGCCAGGTTATAGTGTGCGTCGGCATAGCGCGGAAAAAGTTGAACGGCACGGCGGTACGCAGCAACCGCCTCCGGCAGTCTCCTAAGTTCATCTAGAACATTGCCCAGGTCGAAGAAAGCCAACGCATAGTCCGGATCGATTTCGACGGCCGTGC
>CALMOM010000103.1:0-2245 GCA_937873305.1 uncultured Terriglobus sp. | reverse complement strand
CCCCGCGTTGTACAGGATGGTACCCAGGTTGATGCACGCGGGCGCATGCCGCGGCCAAGCCTGCAAAGCTTCGCGATACAGGGCCGCGGCGGCCTCTGCCTGCCCTGGCTGCTCCTCCAGGCGGACGGCACTCAGAAACAGCCTTTGTGCACGGGCCTGATCGAGCCCTTGCTGCCGGTGTACGCGTTCACATGCCTGCAGTTCACACGCGCGGCAAACGCCTGCCTCAAAGTCGAAGGCTAGCTGTTGCGTGATGGGGTCCAGCAATGCCCCACCGTGGCGAAAGAGCAAACGCGAACCAGTCGTGACCGTGCCAGTTTCCCGCAGCGGATCGCATTCGCCCAGAATCCGCTGCATGGCATCGAGGGAGTCACGTATTAGTCGGGTGGACAGACGCTGCTGCTGCAAGCCATGCAGGCTGCGGAGCCGGCCAAGATCGCGCAGGCTGAACCTGTCCTCCTGCAGCAGCAGCCCAGCCCGCTGCCATGCCAGCAGTTGCCGTCGTGGGATGCGCAGCATGCGCGCAGCCTGCTGCTGCGAAACTTCAGAAACAGGCGCTGTCATCGCTGGCATACGTCTGCACTCCTAACGGTCCGCCCTTTGACCGTTAAGCCGAGTATGCGGGCATACTCGCTAAGCTTTCAAGGCACACAAACGCTCAGACGGTAGATTGCAGTGGATATCGAGTCCGGAATCGAGAAATTGTAAGGGAGGGGACTGGAGCCGACGAACGGACTTGAACCGTTGACCTGCTGATTACGAATCAGCTGCTCTACCAACTGAGCTACGTCGGCCTACTTTCCGATTCTAACCGGAGCCATGCCCTGTGCAAAGCAGAGTAACCAAAGCGCGCTGCGGCGCATGAAAAAGCCACCCGCGAACAGGTGGCCTTTTCTTCAGGGAGAATAGTCCGGACGGAGGCAAAGCCATCAGAACTTTCTGGCGAAAGTCTATGGCGCAGCTCAGGGCAGTGTCAAGAAGAATCGCAAATGCTTCATTTTGTTGTATTTGAATTTAGCTCGGCTAACTTGTCACACAGCGGCTCTCCGAGCTATTTGAGTCGGGCGTGTACTAGCGAATGCCGTTCTCCGGCTTACCGCGCAGGTTCAAGCTGATGACCTCCATGTCATCGATCGACGAGATTGGCTTGCCGCGAGCTTTTCGGAACGCGGCTCGTCCGCCGCCAAACACCAGGCCCAGCACCAGGGCAGCACCTACCATGACAAACACGAAAATCATGATCTGGACCATCACGCTGGCCGCATTACTGACTTTGAACTGCTCCATATAACCTTCGGGCTTGTTCCACGTCACATCGGCCTGATACTTGATGCCGCCGGCAAGTTTTGCCGCCTCTCTCGCTGAAAAGCCGCCGCTTGCAATCGCAACAATGGGACCGGAGCGCGCCACCTGCGCTTCGCGAGCATCAGGGATCGAGCCATCCTTGGCGGCAGCCTCAATCGCGCGCATGCGGTCACCCGCAATCGTCGGCGTGGGATAGAAGATGGTGGTGAGGACGCCGTGGCCGCCACGCCCGTTGTAGCGTGCAGTTAGGATCTCTGGCGACTTGCTGAAATCGATAACACCGGGCGGTAGCTGGCCACCATCGGCCGCATAGGTCAGGGGGCCAACGGCGTAGCGTAGGGTCTCTTTCTGCAATCCCTCCTGCGGCAGCCGCGTGGGCAGCAGCGGATGGGCACCTTTTGAGCCGGTCGGCTTGGGGAGCATGCCGGCGAGTTCGTTGAACGAGCTTGCCGAGACAGCCTTAAGCCCTGACGGTGCAATGGACACCAGCGTATCGCCCTGCCAGAACAGCAGCTTGCCCGCAGAGACCGCACAGTCGACGCCCAGGCTATTGCCGCCGGCGCAGGGCCGCATCTCCGGCGTGCGCAGGAGGGTAAAGGCGCTGTAGGCACCTGTGGCATCGGCAAACTCCACGGCAGATACGGTTGCAGCATTCCCCTCGGCCGTGTACTTCTTTGCGTCGCTGCGGCTCTGCAGCAGTTCCTTGGCCACATCGTCTGGAATGTCAAGGGAACTATCACCAGCACCGCTGGCCTGCCACTCGCCAAAATGGTCTGGCAGCAACGGCGTTTGCGGCATGGTGAGGGCGGCAGCAGGCTGTCCGGCAGGCGCCTGCGCCCACGACACAGCGGCCAACAGCGGCAATGCGACCGCAAACATTCGCATGGAGTGATGGAAAGCACGAAGCATACGTGGAGTGAGACTATCACCGGCGCACGAT
>CALMOM010000102.1 GCA_937873305.1 uncultured Terriglobus sp. | reverse complement strand
TTGCCGGTACCAGAGCCTGGACGATCAGGATCAGGCAAATACTGCAGCATGCTCGCGGAGGCCGGACTAAAGCGCGACTGCGGAATGATGTTTGTGTTACAGCCTTTGTTGGCCGCGTACTGTGCCGCGCTCGTGCAGCCAAAGGGCGCACCAGTCGTGGGATCGTAGATCGGCAATCGATTCCCACTCGCGTCTACGAAGTCGCTGAAGTTGCCAGCTTTTTCCTGTGCCGATGGGAGTGTAGAGAGCCGCTGGTCCGACGCATTCTGCTTGAACCATTCCTGGCTGTACAAGCCGAAGGTGCGGTTCTTGGCGTTGTAGATCTTTGGGATGGAGAGAGGACCACCGATGGTGAAGCCGTAGTTGTTCTCGTGGTCCAGCGGTACCTGTCCGTTGCCACCCTGCGGCTTGCTATTGTAGAAACCTACAGAATCAAAGAAGTTGTTGCGGTTGATCTCAAACAGATTGCCATGGTACTGGTTCGTGCCGGATTTGGTCTGATAGGTAAGCGCGCCCTGGCCAAGGCCAAACTGCGCGGAGAAGGTGGTGCGTTCAACCCGAACTTCACCCACGAGGTCGTAAGGTGGGTTGTAGTTGGTGGTGTAGCCTTCTGTCTCAGACTGTGGCACAGGAATGCCGTTGTAGAGAATTTCTTGTGAAAAGTCTGCGCCTCCGCTAATCCGGTGCGAGAAGGTATTTCCGGTGGTTCCGGGCGAAAGAAACTGGAGCGAATCGGCTTGGCGGCCTCTCCCGGAGACCTCCACAGGCAGAGACTCGAGGAGTTGCGGATCAATTGTGGGGCGGTTCTGCGGCTGTGTTGTGTTGAGGGCCTGCTGGTCTGCCGTGACCGATACCGTTTCCGAGGCAGAACCTGTCACCAGGTTGAAGTCGACACTACCGATTGTAGCGACCTGCACAGGTATGCCGGTTTTGACGAGCTTCTGAAACCCCGAGGCTTCAATCTGAACGTCGTAGTTGCCGGGGTTGAGTCCGCGCACAGTGTAGGTACCGGCGGTGCTCGTTGTGAGGCGTTGCGCGACGTTTGTGTCTCGGTTGGTCACGATGACGGTCGCACCGGCGACAACAGCGCCCGTGTTGTCTGTGACTGTGCCGGTGAGGCCCGCGTCTGCTTGAGCGTGGAGCTTGGGAGCACACGTAAACGGTGTGCAAGCCGCTAAGACGAGAAGGACAAAGTATAGCCAGCCCGAATGCTTGAGGGCTTTGCGCGGAACCGTGGTCATGTGGTCTCCAAAAGTGCTACGTCTTGCAGATCGCTGTCGATACTTTTGCCTGAGTTGTCGATGGCCGTTCTTTGCCGACCCACCGAAAGACAGAACAGTTTTCTGGTTGGGGCTAAAAGTAATACTTCTGATGGAGGGTGTCAATCGTTTTGCGTCGGCGTTTGAAGTTGAAGCTTCCTTGTTGGCTACCTGACACCTCCGTGTTCACGAGAATGGGGGAGGAATTCGCTGGAAATGACAGCAAAGCGGCCAAGAGGCCTCGCTCAGATATGAACAGAGAGATCGGGCGAGTGATGCGGGACCGCAGACAGGATGCGCCTGTCATGCGACAACGAGGTGTGTAAAAACCCTGCCATGGCGTCGCGTCCTGCGTCCGTTGCCAAAAGCAGGCGTGAGCAGACTGTCATCACGAGTCTAGCTCGAAGAGAGCTCTTTACCGTCGCTGCCGACACTATCAAGCAAGGAGCCAACGTCATGGTAAAGCGGGTATTTGGGTCGCGCCGGGGGTTGGCGCGTGCGGCGTTCCGAGTTCGTCAGCAGAGGCCGGCAGATCGACATGCGTATGCCAGGGGGTATTCTGTTCAGAGATTTCTGTGTGGTTCTTTAAATATTCGAAGGCGTAGGCGTTTGCAGAGGGATCGTCTTTCTGGTCGGCAAAGCTTGCAGCTTCAAGCGCAGCTTTGTCTTTCATGCCCAAACGTCGATAGATAAGCGATAGATTGTAGTGGGCGGCAAGGTCATCCGGGTCGATGTCCTGCAGCCGTTCATACTGCTCACGTGCTAAGTCGTAGTGATGCTGCTGGTAGTATGAAAAACCCAACTCCCGGCGAGCATCGCGCGAGTCCGGGAACTTCTCTACCACCTGTCTCAAATTTTGGATGGCGGCGTCCAGATCACCCTCATTCCGTTCTACCAACGCTAAGTAGTATTCCGCACGTGCGTTGCCAGGACTGAGCGAAAGTGCTTTCTCCAGCGCGGCGCGCGACTCGTTATAGTGTTGAGCCTGAAACTTCGCCAGCGCAATGTTGGTTTGAGCGTCAGCGTACTCAGGACGCAGGGCAGTTACCTTCGTGAAGGCTGCAGCGGATTCCTCGTACTGCTGCGCGTCGAGGAGAGCGATGCCGTAATTATTCCACCGCATCCATTCCTTGTTGTCAGCGGGACCGGTCGCCATGTCCGGTGCGGTGGTGCCGACAGTAAACTTACGCGTCCGAGCGGCCATGGTAACTATTGGCTGGTCGTAGTGCTGCCTGCCCATTGCCCAGTCGATGAAGTGCTGGTTGAAACGGCGGTACTCCACTTCAGCTGAAATCGTCAGTGGGCTCTTTGCTGCATCAGGTACGCGGAACTGGTAACGGACGATCTGCGAACGGCCCGACTGTATGGTGTTGTTGTAAGCGACTACGCGATTGGTCCAGACTTCGTGATGTTCATTCAACGTGCCCTGTCCATTAATCAGGCGGTTGGTAAAACTGTGTGCACGCTCATCCAGGCTGCCATCGGGGTTTAAATAGCCGCTATCCGTCAGCACAGCACCTGCGGCGTCCGTCACCTTGAAGTGGAGCCACGATTCGTACATATCCCGCTGTTCCGGTACATGACTGTGCGCAGCCCCTTTGTTCTGGATGACGACGGAAACCGTTAGGACGTCGCGCGGTGCTATGGTGACTGGCACCGAGCCCAACGGCGCAGCCACGGGTCTTCCTGGCTTTTCCATTGCGAACAGGTCCACGTTGAACACGTTCGTGGACAGAAAAGCCTTTGTACGCGCGAGCTGCGCGTCATATTTGTAGTAGGTGGGCAGCAACGTGTTCGCGCCAACCCAGCGGTGCGACGCGAGGGTGCCTGCCTTTGCACCGGGGTCACGCAGTGTGAGTGGCTCACGCACCATGTGGCAGGTCTGACAGGTGGAGACCGTGTCTTTTGTGTAGAACGGCAAGGGCGACTGCTTTGCGAAGGAAGACATCTGCCATTCGTCGTAGACAAACAGTGCACGCTGCCACTTGTAATCATTCAAGGTCTTAGGCAAAGCCGCCTTGTGACAGCTCGCACAGAACTCCGCACTTTTCATGAAGCCGGACATGACTGCTTTTGAATGGCGATCCAGGTGCGAAAGTATTTCAAGATCAGACACCTCGCCGTAGACTGGCTTACCGACCTCATCGACCATCACTGCCGGTTGTGAGAGGACATAGCTGCCGGTGCCACGCTTGTCGCCCTGGCGCATGGCATGACAGGCCATACAGGTGACGCCATCTTCATCACTGCTTCGTTTCTGCTCGACACCCTTCGTAATGGTGCCGGTGGTCAGGGCGATGGGATTGTGGCAGCCCTCGCAGTGCCTGGAGTACTCCAGACCTTTCGTGTCGATGAGGAGCTTGACATTCTTTTGGTACCACGGAGCGCGGAAGCTATTTGCATGCGCAGACTGCCGCCACTCCTTATGTGACTCCTCGTGACAGTGGCCGCAGTAGGCAGCCGTAGGCACAGATTTGGGATCAATGAACTGACCCGTGTCGGTGGCTGCATTCGACGGCAGAAAGGGCGCGGCATCATCGAAGTGTGCATAGTACTTCGCGGCAACGCTGTCGCTGTAAACCTTCCGAGCCGCGCTTCCATCTTCGCTGGCTAGTGCGATTCCTGGGGTGTCCAGGGCCAGCCTTACCGTGAGACACAGCACCGCCGCCGCCATCAGAAAGCACAGTGCAGCACAGCCATACCGAGATTGCAGCAGCCTTTTCAAATACGTGCCTTCAAAGAGCGAGAAGATAAGTTTAGCCGCAGTTCACTACTCGTGTCCTTGTCCAAAAGGAAGAGGCAGAACTCCATCTTCGGATGGAGGTCAATCTACAGTTTCTTAGAGCTAAAGCCCTTGCCCTCTGTAAGCAAAATTACGTCATCGACACCGGGCGATGGAATATGCTCAACCAGACCGCTTGGCCAGTGCACCTCAAGTTCGTCAATCTTGGTAGCGCGTCCAAGCCCAAAGTGCAGCCGCGTATCAGAGGAAGACGCGAAGCTGCCGCCGCTGGTTACGTCGCCCCGCTGCCGAAAACCATTCGCCGTAAGGTACACGGTCGCACCTACAGCATCGCGCGGGCTCCTTGGACCTCCGACTAGCTTCAGGCTAATCCAGTGATTGTTCTGCTCCGAGACGTTACGGAACAGCGACGGCGTGCCATTCAGATTATTGATAACGATATCCATCCGGCCAGTGTTGAAGATGTCGCCATAAGCCAAGCCGCGCGCGACGGCGAGTTTCGCCAAGGCGCTCCCTGTCACTGGCGGAACCATCTGCAGCTTGCCCGCGTTGTTGTGGAACAACACGGAACGCTGCTTGAAAGTAGTACCCCAGCGCTGCTGATCTACCTGGGGGTAAACGTGTCCATTGACAAACATGAGGTCCAGCCAGCCATCGTTGTCGAAGTCAAAAAAAGCGGTGCCCCAACCGAGGAAAGGTACGGTTGGCTCAGCTATTTTCAGCTGGTAACTCGCATCCGTAAAGTTCCCACCACCATCGTTACGGTATAGGGGCTTGTAGTCATCTGAAAAAGTCGTGTTGAAGATGTCGATAAGACCGTTGTGAAGCATGTCGCCGGCGGCAATACCCATGGAAGCCGTTTCACGTCCGCTCTCATTCAGGGCATACCCTGAGGCGAAGCTGGCATCTTCAAATGTTCCATCGCCTCTGTTGAGGTAAAGGTAGTTCGGCGTAGAGTCGTTTGCCACCAGAAGGTCCGGCTTGCCCTCATTGTTTTAATCCACAAACAGCGAAGCCAAGCCGTAGTACCCGGCCTTGTCATCGGCGACACCCGCTTGCTTGCTGCTGTCGGTGAAGGTGCCATTGCCGTTGTTGTGAAACAAGTGATCTGGCTCGCCCTGTAAACCTTTGGGTCCGCACATGACCGCAACGCCACGGAATTGGCAGAAGCTGAGTGGAACCTCCTTGGTGCCCTGTGATGGTGGCTGCGCGATGTCGTAATGCACATAGCCAGGAACAAACAGGTCCAGTTTGCCGTCACCGTCATAATCGCCCCAAGTTGCACCAGTGGACCAATTGCCCAGCGCTACGCCTGCTCTCACGCCCACGTCAGAAAAGGTGCCGTCGTGATTGTTATGGTAGAGGCGGTTTTCCCCAAAGTTCGACACATACATATCCGGCCAGCCGTCATTGTCGTAATCGGCAACAGCGACGCCGAAACCCCAGCGATCGTTCTGCACGCCAGCTCGCGCTGCTACGTTTGTAAAGGTCCCATCATGATTGTTGTGGAACAGTGCGGCGTGGGGCGCCGGCTTGCCGCCCGATGCGGCTTCGTAGGTGGACCCATTCACGAAGTACAGGTCGAGCCAGCCATCGTTGTCGTAATCGATTAATCCCACCCCCGAACCCACGGTCTCGAGAATGTATTTCAAGTCGCCTGCGCCCATGACATGTGTCCATTTGTCTAGTCCGGCCTTTTCTGTCAAGTCCAGAAAGACGGCGGGGCCCGTCGCTACAAAACCACCTGCGGTGATCGGTCGCTTTTGATCATCAAGGATCGCGATGTGGGGAGTTCCAGTGTTGACCCCGCCACGCGAAACAGGCTGCGCGCCTTCGTTTGTCCGCTGCGCTCCCCCGCCGGGTGTCGTCTGCGCGACCAGGGCTTGCGAAAGAAGCACATAACTCAGGAGGTTGACAAAGACGGACATGCGACGACGGGGCATTGGCAGAACTCTTCCTCTAATGGCGACTAGCCCGTCAATCGACACGCACCGGGCAAAAGGACCATTATGCTTCAACATACTAACCTGTCGTACCTTGCCGGATCGCCCATGCAGCAGGGCTAAGTACCCCGCGTGATGCAATGGATTCGACGCTGTTCTGTGTGAAAAGATGGAGTCGACGCCAATGGTACCTCTAGCGCTTCGGCGGCTGGTCAAAACACTCCTTTGTTTCCTCCTGGTGGGCGGCTGGTCTGTCTGTACGCCCGCGTTGCAGCCAGCGAGCAGCCCCCAGCGGTACGCCCGACAGGCTTGGAGCACAGAGAACGGTCTGCCGCAGAACTCTGTACACGCCATGCTACAGACGACGGATGGCTACCTGTGGTTCGCGACGGAGGGTGGCCTTGCGCGCTTCAACGGTTATGCCTTCCGTATCTTTGATCGTGATAGCGAGCCGCGCCTTGCGGGCAATGACATCCGGTGCTTGCTTGAGAGCCGGTCTCACGCGCTTTGGATTGGGACATCATCCGGTCTTACGCGTCTTCAGGACGGCATTTCGCGAACGTATACCTCTGCGGACGGCCTGCCGTCGGACGATATTCGATCTTTGCTGCAGGGCAACGATGGCACTCTTTGGGTGCTGACAAGTAGCGGACTCGCGAGCCTTGCTGCAACGAGCTTGACGACTGAGAAGATGCGCTTTCACAACTACGCACGGTCCGATGGTCCGCTTGGTAGCGAGGTAAACGCCATTGTGGAAGCGGCGGAGGGTGGCGTGTGGGCTGCCGACTCGCGCGGACTTTTCCTGGTGAACAACGGGAGCGCTAAACGCATACTGCAAGCGTCGCCTGCAACTGTGAGCGCCCTGACGACCGGCACTGGCGGATCGCTGTAGTTTGCGTCAGCTGATGGCGTGTTCCTTTTGCAAAATGGATCGCTCAGGGTTCTTGCAAGGCGTGAAGCGCTGCCCTCAGGCGGCATACATGAACTACTGGCCACGGAAGCTGCGCTGTGGGCTGCCGGTAAGAGTGGCGTCCTCCTCATACAGCAACACGGACATAGATCCTTCTACACAGGACATTCGTTGCCCGGCGATCAGGTCCAAACAGTCTTCGCTGACCGTAAAGGCGCGATCTGGATTGGTACAAACAAAGGCTTGGCACGATGGTGGAACGGGCGGATGCAGTTACCTCACGAAGACGACGGGCCCGCCGTTCTGTCAATGCATGAGGATCTTGACGGCGATCTTTGGATCGGCACCGAAACTGCAGGCGCGGTGGAGTTGAAAGAACGGCCATTTGAGATGATCGGCAGATCGCAGGGGCTGAGTGAGGGTTTCGCCACGTCTGTCGCGGAGACCAACGACGGTGCACTGTGGGTAGGTACAGATGGCGGGGGCGTAAGCCGTCTGGGTCGCCAAGGCGCTCACAACCGCACCTACGCATCTCCCCAAGGCCTCGCCAGTACTACTGTTCTTGCTCTCGCCAATGGAAGCATGCAGGGCGCAGACCTGTGGATCGGCACGGCGGCCGGTCTTGGACACCTGCTACGTGGTCAAATGCACCTGTACGGGCCCGCGGAGGGTCTCTCGGATGATTTTGTCCGTTCGCTGCTGGTTGCTCACGACGCAGGCGTGTGGATTGGCACGCGTCATGGCATCACCATGCTAAAGGATGGCCGAACCACAACATGGACCACGGCACAGGGCCTAGGCAGCAATCTGATTGGAGCGATGGCGGAAGACGCAGCGGGAACCAAGTGGATTGGTACGCTGGGCGGCCTTTCCCACATCGATGACACCACGGTGACGAACTACACGGTGGCTGATGGGCTACCAGGCAATACTGTGACGGCCGTATCCGCGGACACTGGACTACTTCTGGTCGGCATCCGCGGCAAGGGTTTGGCAGAACGAGAGGGAGGACGCTTTTTCAGCTTTGCCGGTGTCCACGGTATGCCACCGACAATCTTTACCATCCTGGCTGACGGTCACGGATATGTCTGGTTAAGTTCTGAGCGGGGTCTTGACCGCATTGCGCTGTCCGAGTTGATCGCCTTTCGCAGCGGCACCATGCACAGCGTTCTGGTCACTCACTACGGAATCGCAGATGGCCTGGGATTCTCGGAGGGGTCGGATGCTGGCCACCCATCAGCCGTACGCTTGCAGGACGGGCGGCTCTGCTTTGCCATGCGCCGGGGAGTCGTCATCGTCGATCCATCGCTGTTACCAGCCAGCCACCCGTCACCGCCTGTTGTTATCGAGCAGATCATGGCAGATGACCGCGAGGTGTCGCGCACGGAGTTGGCATCGCTGCCGCCCGGTCCATCCCATTTCGCGTTCTCTTTTGCCGGCATCAATCTCGCGCAGCCTCAACGGCTGCAGTACCGCTATCAACTCGAAGGGTTTGATCGCGATTGGATTGAAGCAGGCACGAGGCGCACCGCCTTCTATACAAATCTTCCGCCGGGTCAATACAGCTTCCGGGTGAGTGCACGATATGGCGACGAGCCGTGGAGCCAGGCGGACGCACGTGTCAACCTGCAGCTTCAGCCGCGCTTTTATCAGACAGCGTGGTTTCGGCTGCTGATGCTATGCATGCTGGTAGCACTGCTGCTTGGCCTCTATCAGCTGCGCGTACAGGCTCTTCGGCTACGGTTCAACGCCGTCGCGGGGGAGAGGAGCCGCCTAGCTCGCGAAATCCACGATACGCTGGCACAAGGCTTCGTTGCTGTTTCCGTTCGCCTTGAGATACTTTCGCAGATGCTCCGTAGCAAACAAATGGATGAGAGCCGACAGCAGCTGGACGAGACACGTGCGCTGGTGCACGAAAGTCTTAGCGAAGCACGGCGGTCCATCTGGAATCTTAGGACAGAAGGTGCCGACGCGCAGACATTGCCAACACGGCTGCTGCGTACAGCACAAGCAGCTATTGCACGTGGTGTCGATTCACAGGTCGAAACCACCGGAGTGTACCGGGCTTTGCTTGCAACTACTGAGGACGAACTCTACCGCATTGCGCAGGAAGCCGTAGCAAACGCTCTGCGTCACGCCGACGCTTCCGAAATCCAGATCCGGCTCACCTATACGCAGGAGGAGTTGCGCCTTGAGGTCAAGGACGATGGACGCGGCTTCAACATTGCCGCGGTACCCTCGCGCGAAGAAGGACACTTCGGCTTGACAGGCCTGCAAGAGCGCGCCGCACAGATCGGTGTAACACTCACCTTGGACAGCACACCTGGACATGGCACGGCCGTGCAGGTCGATGTTCCCCTCTCGCGCCACGAGAAGAAAGAGCAAAAAATCTGAATGTCACCGTCGATTCGATTGCTTGTTGTGGACGATCATCCTGTTGTCCGACACGGCCTGGTAGCTCTGCTGCGGACAGTTCCGGATATGGAGGTGGTTGCGGAGGCAAGCGGTGCGGAGGAGGCTGTCAAGCTCCATCGGCAGCACCTGCCAGATGTGACGCTGATGGATTTGCGTCTGGGCAAGATCGGAGGCGTCGAGGCAATCCAGCTGATCCGCAGCGATCAACCGCTGGCAAAGATCATTGTGCTCACAACATTCGACGGAGACGAGGACATCTATCGTGCCCTGCAAGCAGGAGCGAAGGGCTACCTGCTGAAGGGCATGTCTGTCGACGAACTCATAAATTCCATCCGTGCGGTCAAACTAGGACGGTCGCGCATTCCAGCAGAAATTGCAGAAAAGCTCGCCGACCGCATGAGCGGCCCGCAACTGACGAAGCGTGAGCTTGCTGTCCTGCAATTAATCGTGCGGGGACGCAGTAACAAGGAGATCGGCAGCAAGTTGCTCATCTCTGAAGCGACGGTGAAAACCCACATCAACAGCCTGCTTGCGAAGCTGGCTGTGACAGATCGTACTCAGGCCGCTACGGCAGCCATTCAGCGTGGCATTGTTCACCTGGACTAAACAATCGCATTGGCAGGTTCATGGGATGATCCAGATCAGACATCACCGAGTTACGCGCAGGCACTTCACCCTTCTTCTGTCTTGTCTACTTCTTTCTGGAGTTCGCGTCAGCCCCGGTCAGCCCTCAACTGAAACGTGGCGTTCTGCCACGGAAGCGGAGCTCAAGGCTCTGTTACCGGCACGCGCACCCGTAGAGAAAGAGCGTATCGAAACCGAACTGAGGAACGCTTCTGGTATCACCAATGGTCACGGCAAGTTCGTTGCTGGCGTAGTGCTGATCACGGCAGGATACTCAGCCGAGGGTAAGTATTCCCACTACTTCGTAACAGAGGTTCCCCTGCAGGTCGGCGATGACACGCTGCCGCCGGGCAATTACGTGCTGGGCTGGCAGCATGGCGATGCCATGCTCAACGTTCATTTCTACGAAGCCACAACCGGCAAAGTCCGTGCCTCTGTTGATGCAAAGGTGATCCCAGGTACCACGCGCGTCGAATCCTTTAAGATTTGGCCGCAGGGCAGATCGTATATCCAGATCGGCCGCTTCGGCATACCCTTCCGAATCGCCCGGTAAGAATGGTTGCAAACAGCATAGGTCCGTGGATAGTTTCAAAACCGTTAGGATGGCCGTTGGATGCGCTTGAGACTAAATCGCCACTCGTTAAGGCCCGCAGTTCTTGCCGTTTTGCTTTTCTTCGCCATGGTGGACACTGTGGCACAGTCGACTGCAGACGACGCCGCATCCGGTCCACACAATACGATCGCGACCGCAGGCAAATTCGTCGAAACCACCGATGCAAGCCACATTGCATTTGAGGCGCATGCGTCACATACAGTGAAGAAGTACCTGATTGAGACCATGGGCTCGGGCACCGCTCTACTCGACTACGACAATGATGGACTGCTCGATGTCTTCTTCGTCAACGGCGCGCCACTTACCGACCCGACGTCCAAGACGGCGATTCCGCAGAAGACCGAATCCAAATACTGGAACCGTCTGTACCACCAGAAGAAAGACGGCACGTTTGAGGACGTGACCGAGAAGGCTGGCCTCCAGGGCATTGGCTATGGCATGGGCGTGGCTGTCGCTGACTATGACAATGACGGCTATGAGGATCTGTATGTCACAGCGTACGGCGGCTCGCGGCTGTATCACAATAACGGCAATGGCACGTTTACCGACGTCACTGATGCGTCCGGCACAGCAGGCAGTGGATGGGCGACATCGGCCGCATGGGTGGATCTAGACAATGACGGCCTGCTCGACCTTGTAGTGCTTCGGTATGTGCAGTGGCAGTTCGACGACATTTGGTGCGGTGAGCATCGTGAAGGCTACCGCTCATACTGCCACCCGGACATATTTCCTGCGATACCGCCCCTGGTGTACCACAACGACGGGAAAGGCCGATTTACGGAAGTCGCGAAGAAAGTCGGTTTAGACAAACCTGCGAAGGGACTCGGCATTGCCATTGCGGACTTCGACGGTGATGGCAAGGTAGACATAGCCATTGCGAATGATTCCATGTTGGAATTCCTCTACCGCAACAAGGGCGATGGAACCTTTGAGGAAGTCGGATTACAGGCCGAAATCGCAGTGGATGGCGACGGCAAAACCTATGCGGGTATGGGTGTCGATTTTCAGGACTACGATAACGACGGCCGTCCCGATCTCATCATCACGAATCTTGCAAATCAGAAGTACGCGGTCTACCGGAACAATGGAGATTCAAGCTTCACCTATGACAGTTATGTCAGCGGGATTGGTGGGATGACGCTGTTGCACTCCGGCTGGGGCATTCACTTTCTTGATTACGACAATGATGGTTTTAAGGACTTGCTGATTGCACAGGGTCACGATCTTGATACGGTCGAACTGAACTTTCCACAACTGCGCTACAAAGAGCCCATGCTGCTGGCGCGCAACACGGGCGCTGGCTTCACCGACGTATCCGCCAAATCCGGAGAAGTTTTCAAGCAAAACTGGGCCGCACGTGGCATGGCGATTGGTGACATCGACAACGACGGGCGTTTGGACGCGGTTGTTACCACCAACGATGGATCAGCTCATCTCGTGCACAACGAGACCCCGACATCAAACCACTGGCTGACGATGCGTCTTGTGGGTCACCGCAGCAATCGTGATGGGATTGGAGCACTGATTAAAGTGACATCCGAAACTGGATCGCAAGTCGCGATGGTCTCCACGGCAGGCAGTTACCTGTCTTCCAGTGACAAGCGAGCTCATTTCGGCTTGGGCAAGATTGCTACCGTTAAGACTGTGGAGGTACGTTGGCCGAGCGGCATCATGCAACGAGTTGAGCAAGTGCAAGCTGATCAGCAGCTAACCATTGAAGAGCCAACAAATGTCATTACCCGGCCTCTGACAAGCCAGCCGTAGCTGCTGTGAGTTAAGCGGAGGTGCTTGGCAAAACCGTACGGGTATGCGGCAGAAGAACATCTACAACGAGATCGGCGGGCCTATCCGGAAGGAAAAGCTGTTCTTTTGCGGTGATTACGACGGGGTAACGGTCGACAACGCAATCAACGCCATGCTTTTGGTACCCACCGCGGACATGCGGGCGGGTAATCTCGCCGCCTTTAATACGCCAGCCATGATTGTGGCAAAATCCGCAAGCTATATCTATGATCCACGCACGGGTGATGCCGCAGGAGCGAACAAGACGATGTGCGCCGGCAACGTGGTATCTCTGAGCCGTAGTGCGCCCGCGGCGCGGCTGCTGCTCCAGAACCTGCCGCTGAAGAACTATGGCGCAGCCGGTTCCTCCGTAAACAACTATTTCGGTTCCGCGGTGAACGCCTTTAAGCGTCAGAGCGCGGACATCATAATCACCTACGTTCCGACTAACAGTACGAGCTTCTTCGGACGCTACAGCCTATCACCGAGCGCCATCAACGACCCCCAGGAGTTCGGGATAAATCCTGGCGGGGGCACCTTCGATGGCGGTCAGCCCGGCGCAGCCACGGGATTGATCCAGAACATCGGCCTGGGCACGACGCATACCTTTACACCGCACCTTCTGATCGACGTGACGCGGGCTATACTCGGCAGCGGCTCGTTGCTACTGCAGCGGATCTTTCGCTCGGAGACTGTGGTTCCAACCAAGTTGGCATTCCCGGCACCAACGACAGCGGTCAGAGCCTGTACGGTGGTCTTCCCGGGTTCTACTTGTCCACGTACACGAACCCGGGGAATGGCAACACCGGCAGTCCGTTCACCTTTCGTGACAACCAGTCCATCGGCAACGCCAATGTCACATATGTTCGCGCGAACCACACGATTCCCTTTGGCGGTAAATACATCCACGGCGCAATCCATCACGTGCAGTCCGGTAACTCCCCGTACTCCACGCCCCGCGGCGGATTTTACTTCTCTGGCGGCGTGACGACCGGTGCTGCGGGCGCGACAACAAATGTCAACTCATTTGCCGACTTCCTGCGGGGGCAGGCTTACATTTACTAGAAGGTGTGCAGACGTTTAACCCTGAGGCCCTGCGCCTTTCGACCCTTGTCTTCTTCGGACAGGACACCTGGCAGGTAAGTAAGAACCTCGTGTTGAACTACGGTGTCCGCTACGAGTATTACCCGTTACCGGTAGCTGACCATTTTTGGCACAACACGCTACGACCCAAGCGTGCGGTCGACCGTTACCGACCCCTGCGGCACGCACACGGTCGGTACGGTCTGGTCGGCGGCCAGTACCAGCATGCTGGCACGACAAACGGCCATCGTGGTGGATGGCGGCTGGAGCGAGGGAGTAGTGATCACCGGCATACAGATGCAGGTTGCGCGATCGCCGCTGTTTGTCCGGCGTGGCAGCCGCACAGACCCCTATCCCACGCCTCAGGGCCGCCTGCGCGGTGTATTGGTGGCGGACCTGCGCGCGACCAGTGCAATCTTACCAGCTTCGTCGCGGGTATTCCCGAGATGGAGGTGAAGGATGTTCGCTTTTCCAACGTGCACATCGATACCGTGATGCCCGGCAAACGTGAATGGCTGCCGCCGGCGGTGCCGGAAGTGGAGAAGGCTTATCCGCAGTCACGCATGTTCGGGTGGCTGCCCGCATCCGGCCTTAACTGTCGGCATGTCGTGGTCTGCACCTGCATGGTGTCACCTTTACCGCGCCTGCGGACGAGTGGCGCAACACCGTAATTCTGGGCGACGTTTACCACGCCACGCTGAACGGACTGCGGTCCAGCCCTGCAATAGGAGGTGCCGCCCCCTCGTACTCACAGATGCGCGTGAGGTCTGGATTGCGGACGCAGCCGCTCCCGCCGGCGCAACGTCGTTGCTGCGTGTGCAGGGCAGCGGGACAGAGAACGTGCTGGTTACCGGATCGGACATCGCGGAGCCGCCAGGCTGGCCGACATGGCTGCGGAGGTGTCAGGTAAGGCGCCGTGCCGAATTTAATGTCGCAAACATTGCGAAGTAGCGGAACTTCGCTAAGCTTCTCTTACTGCGCATCGAGTTATCTATTTCTCAAGAAGGTGAACCTCATGTTGAAATCCGTTTTGACCGTCACCACAGGTCGCCCGCTCTTTCGGCTGGGCTACTGCTGCCTGCTACTCGCGATGCTGTTTTCGGGCAGCAATGCATCTGCAACGGCCAGCTACCTGTTGGCCTATCCCGCGGCACCCTACGACGGCGCGAGCGGAACCTACACGCTGAAAGCAGACAGAACCACCGTTCCCGTGACTGCTTACTACGGCGGCCGCTATAGCTTCGGCCACCTCGCGTTCGAGGGCACCACCACGTTCGTGCTTTCCACCCGCAACGGCGCGGCAATCACCAGCTTCAACATTAGCCCGCATACGGCGGGCATTACTGGCAGTGTGAGTGGTGCAAACCTTAGCTTCTCCGTAACACAGGGCGCAGCAACCGCAACCTACCTCATCATCAATGTGAGCACGGCTGCCGGTGCGCTGGAAGCCATGGTCATCGCGGGCGACAAGCAGGAGACCGGCGCACCCACGGTGGGCGGCAACGTGCACGACATTACCGCGCCACCCTACAACGCAGACAAGACCGGCACGTCCCTGCTGAACAGCACCATCCAAAACGCAATCAACGCTGCCAGTTCTGCGGGCGGAGGTACCGTGTACTTTCCCGCCGGTGTTTACAAGATCTCCAACAACATTGCTTTAGCCAGCAACGTCACTGTCTATCTCGCTCCGGGAGCGTTCCTGCGCGGCTCGTCCTCTCGCGATGACTACACAGTAGAGCCGAACACGGCCATGCAGAACAATCAGCCGGAGTTCCTGATCCAGAATTTCGTGATTCCTGGTGGCACCAAGAACGTGGCCTTCACCGGTCGTGGTGTGATCGACGCAAACTCCACCGTGCTGGTTACACCGCAAAGCAGCGGTGGCACCGTGAACGGTTTTGGGAACTACCGCAAGGGCATCATTCACAGCGGCGTCGAGAACGGCGGCGCATTGCCGAACGGCATCACCATCACCGGCATCACGGTGAAGGACGCCACTACCTGGACGGTTGATATTGAGGACGCCCAGAACGTCTCCATTCAGAACGTAAAGATGGTGAACGACTTTCAGTGGGTCCATAGCGACGGCTACGATCTCAGCAACGTGAACACGGCCATAGTGAACAACTGCCTGGGCGTGACGGGGGACGATGTGTATGACGCAAAAGCCAGCGACAGCAATCCCACCGCGAACATCAACTACACGAACAATGTGGCGTACAGTTTTGAGGGCGACGGTGCCAAGGTCGGTGTCAACTCTACCGGCAGCGCGAGCAACATAGTCTTTAGCAATATCGCGGTCGTCGCCGGGCAGCGCGCCGTTAGTGTGTCTCACGATAAAGGTACGGGCACGTGGAGCGGTCTCCACTTCAACGACATCTCAATGGAGAACATCGAGGGTACGTCCACCTCCGGTGAGTTCCTGGTGGCACCAATTGTGATCTGGACGCTGGGCGGCGGCGCAGGGCCGGTCAGCAACGTAAGTCTGTCGCGCGTGCACATTGAGAAGAGCGGCGGCTACACGAGCCAGATCACGGGTACCAGCGCGAGCGGTGCCATTTCAAACGTGACCTTGCAGGATGTGTCCATTGACGGCACCACGATGACGAGCAGCAACTACACATCGAAAATCGCGGTGGGTCCCAATGTGAGCGGACTGAACTTCGGCCTGGTCTCCGGCGCGACCTATGTCTTCACCAGCAAGCACAACGGCCTGGCCATGGACAATGGCAATACCACCACCTGTAATACACCGGTGATCCAGTGGCCGGTGAACGTGCCGGAAACCGCGTCGCAGCAGTGGACGCTGAACTCCACCAACGGTAATACGTACACATTGGTAAATCAGAAGAGCGGCTGCGCGCTGGACAACTCCAGTTCTAGCCAGTCGGGTGCCGGACTGGTGCAGTTCGGGCTCAACAGCCAGGTGCAGCAGCAGTGGACGATCACCAGCGTGGGTGGCGGCTACTACAAAGTCATCAGCGCGCAAAGCGGTCTGGCCCTGGACGATGACAATATCCACTCCGGCACGCAGAGCACGAGCACGCAGGTAGTGCAGTTCACGCCTAATGGCAGCGGCACCCAGCAGTGGGAGCTCACCAAGCAGTAGAGTCAACATGCATTGCCCACCTTTGCGGCAGACCTTCGCCGCAAAAGGTGGGCGATCAGCCCTGGAAGGATGGATGTGGACCGGTTCAACGTCTGCGACAGCCTGCACGAACGGCTGGGGCCGTCAGGAATAGACGGCCACGACTAGCGCCACAGGATGGTAGCCTCGCGTCGATGTCGTGGAGGTCCGAAGATCTGACTTCCCACACCACACATCGCTTCAAAACGGCTGGTTGCAAGACTCACTCGAGACTCAAAACCGGAAATTGCTGAAAAAGCTGATCTGTCGGTTGGCAGCAGTGCTTTCCGATTGCTCGTTGTTAAGTGTAAGGCTGCGGCCGAAGTAGGGTGAACTCAGCTGTCCAACGGGGGTGCCGGGATTGACATTGTTCAGCACGTTCATCGCAAACACCGAGAAGTTCACCTGATAGGGATGTTCCGGCTTGTCAGGGTGGCGATCAGGCTTGGCACCTGGAGCCAGTGGCGCGGGGGCAGGCGGCCTGCCAAAGCCGAATCCCTTGCCCAGCCGCGTGTTCAGGGTGAATAGCCCGGGTGCGCGGCCGTAGTTGATCGGGATGATCTGTTGGCCGGGCAAGGGAGCTATGTCGAAGTTGCCAAACGCAGTCCTAACAACCGAGGCTCGGTTAAGGTCGGTCGCAAACGCAGGTCTGTCGTTGTAAACACTGTCACCATTTGCGTCTGTACCAGTGGTGATATTGAAGCGCGTGGCCGTGTGTGCGGAGATGAAGATGCCGGTATTGAAGCCGCGGCCAACATCCCACCAGGCTCCTGTCGTAAGCCGGTTGCGTGCCAGGTTTGCAGGTCGGCCATAGTCGGCACGAATGTTGTAGGCGTCAGAAACAAAGTTATCCGATCCGGATGTATCCGATCGTTGATAGCGCAAGCCGTAGGACGTCCACGAACCTGCATGCTTGCCAAACTGAACATAAGCATTCGCCCAGAGGGAATTGATGACGGTATTGCCCTCTGAGGCGAACTCATAGACATTCTGCGTGCCGCCTGCCGGACGGACACCGTTTTGCGGCGCATTGGCGTTCCGCGACAGAAACAGATGCGTACCCTGCAGGTGGTTATAGGTCACGCTCACATTTCCATGTTTGCCCATTTCGCGAGCGGTTGTGATGCCCTCGGACACGTAGTACTCCGAGCGTAGATTCGGGGCGACACGGTAGATTGTCGGCTGGATGCTGTTTAGGTTTGCTGGTGATGGGATAAGTGGGTAGAAGTCAGGATTCTGTACGTAATAGGATCGCTGGATGATGCCGTTCTGACGGGCTGCGGTGAGAATATCGGCCGCGGCAAAGCGGTCGTAAAACAGGCCAAGGCCGCCACGCAGGGTTAACAAGGGCAACTTCTGCTTTGCAGTAGTGATGTCCCAGCTGAAACCGATTCGCGGAGCAGGGTCTATGTGGTCGGGAATGGCGGATTGTGTCTCGTAGCGCAGGCCCGGTGTCAGGCTGAAATGCGGTTTGATCTTCCATTCGTCCTCAATGTACAGGCCAAGGTCACCGGTAAGAATGACAGCAGACGGTGTTCCCGCGGTCAGGTTGAACTGTGACGGTCCGCCGCCTGCCGCTCGTATCTGTGCCGAAGTCAGCCCTGCAGACTGGCCGCGTAGGGTTGTCTGGTACGAGGCAAGGGAAGGAAAGATGTATTGGCCGTTGTAGTTCGCGGTGGAAGCATTGCTGTCGCGAGTCAGGCGGTAACGGGCGCCCAGGCGCAGGAAGTGCTTTCCGCGATCCAGGCTGACGTACTCCTGAAATTCATATCGATCCTGCTTGTCTTCAGACGCTTGTGACGGGCTGCCGCCTCCGTTGAACGAACCTTGCACGATGACTGTGGGCGCAGTGCTGACAGGCGTTAGCGTCATGCGCGTTCGCAGGTACTGAAAACGTGTTTCCCCTACAGCCTTTGGACTGAAGATGGTGGTGTTACCCACCTGCAGGGTGTTGGATTTTGTGTCGGTATTGAAGCCCTGTGAAGCAAGCACCAGTTGCCCAACACCGCTGTTGGACTGATGCGAATCGGCAAACTCGTAGCGACCCGTGAACGTGTTGTTGGTTGTGAGCTGTCGATCGATACGCAGGTTTAAAGAATTGGTGACCAGGGGATTCGGAATGGCTTGTGCTACCGGCAGGGGATTGAAGTTACTGTCAAGCGTGACCGCGTTGACAACCGCGTTGTTCTCAAAGTCGTTACGATTGCCACCCGCGAAGAAGCTGGTCTTTTTGCCGAGAGGACCGTTTACGTTTCCATCGATAAAGACGGTGTGATAGCCCGGTTGGCTGGTGATGTAGGGGCTGCGAGCATTGAACGGGTTTGCGTTGCCCAGGGCGAAAAGGCTCCCGTGCAGCTTGTCAGAACCTGGTTTGGTGAAGATGTCGATGACAGAGTTGCCACGCTGATCGAACTGTGCGGAGTAGCCATTCTGATTGATACGGACTTCGCGAATGCTGTCCTTCGGCGGGAAACGTCCTCCGGTAAAGCCATCAATGCGGAACTGCGGCTGCTCACTGTCCCCGCCGACCAGGGACTGTAATTGCTGCTGAAAGGTGGAGGGGTCGTCTGACAAGGTGCTGAGCGTTTTGCCGCTCAGCACGAGTGCCTGGCCGTTAGAGTTTGAGACAGCGGAGTCACTGGAAGGAACATCCACGACCTCCGAGCTGGCAGCAATGGTAAGTTTTAGCACCACGTTGAGCGGTGTGGCCGCCTCGGTCAGAACGATCGATTGCTGCACCGTAGTAAAGCCTGGAGCCTCTGATTGCAAAAGATAGCTACCAGCCGGAAGCTGGATCGTGACTCGACCGTTCGAGTCGGTCCTGACGTCCTTTACAGGTACCCCCGTGGTGTCGTCCGTCTCGAAGACGCGCACGGCAGCATTCGGAATTGCAGCACTGCTCGGGTCGATGAGCAGCACAGACACTCCCGGACGTACCGCTGGCTGCTGCCCCGCGGCGGAGAGAGGTAGCGCAATGCTTACCCGAGCAATAGAACGCCACATGGCGCATGCGGAACGAGAAGTCACAGTGTCTCCCTGGCGTGTATGGGCTTGCAGCTTGGACGGACCGGCGCGGATAAAGCAGTGCTCCAGGGGTAACTCTCTCGCTACATATGTGCTCGGTCAGTAGGCAAGCCGCTGATGTGACATCGAGTGCCCCATCGCAAACCCGATGTGTTTTCGCTGCGCGGCGTTTGAGGACAAGGCTCAACTTGTACCCTCCGGTGCGGCGACGCTACCGCCAACTCTCGATGGCTCGGAGTTCGAGGAGGCGCACGGTGGGCTCCGTCTCTCTCAGACTACGTCGTCCCAGGCTCCAGAGGTCCTTTTGCAGGCGAGGTGAGCAGGTAGTAGATCACGGGGATCACCACGAGGCTGAGCACCACGGAGATGAGCAGGCCGCCGATGACCGCGATGGCCAGTGGCTGGAGCATCTGCGAACCTGACCCCAGCGCGAAGGCGAGCGGCAGCATGCCGCTGATAGCCGCGGTTGCCGTCATCAGTATGGGCCGGAGTCGGCGCTGCGCAGCGTGCAGCATGGCCTGACGCGCGCCGACGCCCTCGGCACGGTAGCGCTCGTCCGCGTCCAGCAGCAGAATGCCGTTCTTGGCAACGATGCCAATTACCATGATTACCCCCATGAACGACGCCACGTTGAACGAGGTATGCGTGAGAAGCAGGGCGAACACCACGCCCGCAACGGACAGCACCGACGATGTCAAGATCGCGATGGGCGCGGACAGGTTTCGGAACTCCACCAGCAACACGCCAAAGACCAGCGCAAGCGAAATGATGAGGACCTGCAGAAGCTCGCGGAAGGACTGCTGCTGCTCTTGGTAGGTACCGCCATACTCCACGCGCACAGTGGATGGCAGCTGAGCATCGCGCAGCGCCCGCTGCACCTTTGCGATGGCGGTACCCAGGTCAGAGCCTTCAAGTTCCGCCGTCACCACGACAAGGCGCTGCAGGTTCTCGCGGCGAATCTCGTTTTGGGGCGGTAGCTGGATGACCTGCGCGAGTGAGCCCAGCGTCGCCAGTTTGCCGGTCGCACTGTTGAATACGGTGTTCTGGATGGTCTCCAGTGACTGGCGCGTCTCATCACCCAGTCGTACGCGAATGGTGTACGGCCGGCCATTCGCGATCAGCGGATCCGTCGTCGTCACGCCGTCCAAGACGGAGGTGGCGTCCTCCGCAACCTCCTGCGGCGTAAAGCCGAGGCGTCCCGCTACGCTCGGATCGATCTGAAAGCTGGTGGCTGGGCCACTGATGGTATTGTCGATGCCATTTTCCACACTGACCACGCCGGGTATGCTGCTGATGGCCGTCGCCACGCGCGGCGCAACATCGTCCAGCAGGACGGGGTCGTTGGCGAACAGCTTGATCTGGATGGGCTCGGGCGCATTGGACAGGTCGTTGATCATGTCCTGGAGCACCTGCACCACCTCAACGTCCAGCTCAGGCTCTGTACGTTTCACCTCGGCACGCGCCTCGGCCATCACCTCGTCCACGCCGCGCGAACGATTTGCCTTGAGCTTGACGGTGAAGTCGCCCCGGTTGGCTTCGGTGACAGCGGCCAAGCCCAACTGCAGGCCGGTGCGGCGCGATGTGCTCTCCACTTCCGGCATCCCTTTCAAGATGCGTTCCACGTGCGAGAGAACGCGGTTGGTTTCTGTCAGGGAGCTGCCGGCAGGCATAATGTAGTCGAGAATGAAGCCGCCTTCGTCCATGGCGGGCAGCAGGTCTGACCCAAGGGCGCGGTAGCCCGCGTAGGACGTCGCAATGAGCGCACAGCAGAGGCCCAGCAGGACGACGGTATGGGAGAGCGCCCACGACAGGACCCGGTTGTGCCAGGCAAGAGTGCGTGTCATGAGGCGTCCATGGTGCTCGTGCTCGATAGGCTCACCACTTGGCTCTCGCAGCAGTACCAGGCTCAACGCGGGTGTCCAGGTAACGGCTAGCAGCAGCGACGTCAGCAGCGCAACCGTCATGGTGATGGCCAGTGCGCGGAAAAACGCACCCGTCACACCGGTCACAGAAATGAGCGGCAGGAACACAACAACTGGCGTGATAGTGGATCCGACCAGCGGCCTGCTGATCTCCTTCAGTGCCAACCGCGCGGCCTGTGCGCGCGTCTCGCCGCTGTCGCGGTGCAGCACGATGTTTTCTACTACGACGATTGCATCGTCAATGACCAGGCCGATGGCGGCGGCCAGCCCGCCCAGCGTCATCAGGTTGAAACTCTCACCAATTGCCCACAGGAACAGGATGGTTATGGCGACGGTCACAGGGATGACAAGTCCGGCGATTAGCGAAGAAGTCCAATCTCGGAGAAACGCGAACAGGATTAGGCAGGCAAGAACCAGGCCGATGAGTATGGCGTCGCGCACGCTGCGAATGCTCTCTCGGACCAGCTCAGACTGGTCGTAGAACGGCTTCATCTGTACGCCAGGCGGCAGCGTTTTGCGCAATTGCTCCACCTCTGCTGCAACCGCGTCCGCTACAGCCACCGTGTTGCTGGACGGCTGGCGAGTGATGTTCAGCAGCACGGCCTGCCGGTCGTTCGCAGTCACGCTGGTGTACACGGGTAATACACCGGGCTGCACGGCGGCTACGTCAGACACACGGACCGGTGTGCCGGATGCCGTGCTCTTCACAACAAGGCGGCCAATCTCCTCCGCACTGTGTGCCTGTGCACCCACCAGGCTTAGATAAAGCTGGTGATTCGCCTCGTACAATCCCGGTGAATCGATGATGTTGGACGCCTGCACGGAGTTCACCAGGTCCAGGATGGTGACGTTTGCCGTCTGCATGCGCGCCATGTTCGGCTGGAGGTGAAACTCTGGCACCCTACCGCCCTGCACCGTGACCGTGCTGACGCCGGCAACCCGGTTCATGGGCGGTTTTAGCGTGTAGGTGGCAAGTTCCCACAGTTGCGACTGTGTCAGCCGGTCTGACGTCACGCTGTAGCCAAGAATAGGAAAGGTGGCGAACGTAAGCCGGTTGGTGGTGATGACGGCGGTGCTCGGCAGGTTCTGCCGCACCTTGCTTATCGCTGTGTCCACCAGCTGCAGAGTGCGGAACATATCCACATTCCAACTGAAAAATAGGCTCACCTCGGCCGAGCCCCGACTGGTTGTGGAGCGCACCGTGGCCAGGCCTGGAACTGAGTTGATGGCGTCTTCGATAGGCTTGGTAACGGTGACCTGCATCTGCTCGACCGGCATCACGCCGTTGTCGACACCAATAACAACACGCGGAAAGTTTGTCTCTGGGAAGACCGCGATTGGCACGCGCGTTGCCGTGTAAGTGCCTACTACGGAGAGTGCCACGAGGAAGAAGAAGATCGCGCTCTTGTAGCGGACAAGCCAAAACTGCTCATCCTCTGCGCTGGTTCCCGTGGGTCCCTTCATTCCTTGCCCACCTTGACCTTAGTGCCCTCGTCAAGGCCGTATGCGCCTGTGGTAATCACGGTTTCGATACCGGAAAGGCCATGAGTAATTTCCACGTCCTCTCCGTCGTTGATGCCGGTCTGCACGGCTATCTTGTGCGCCGCTCCATCGCCCTGAATGACCATGACCGACTCCGAGCCGTCCTGCGCCGTCAGCAGCGCGGACTGGGGCACCTTAAGCGCTCTGTGCACGGTGCGGCCTACGATAGACGTGCGCACCGGCGTACCCGCCTTGTATTTGCCGCTGCTGTTATCGACACGGAGCCAAACCTCAACTGTTGTGCTGCCGGGGTCGAGCGCGGGGCTAATGAGGGAGACCTCCGCGGGAACCGGCTCTTTAAGGCCTGGCACATGTATTTCCGCGTCGTCGCCCAGACTTAGTTGCTGCGCAAGGGTCTGCGCGAGGTGTACTTTCGCCAGCAGCGCCGAGGTATCCATAACCGTCACCAGCGCCATGCCGGTGGTTGCTGTCTCACCGGGAAAGAGCGGACGGTCCGTCACCACACCTGAGATGGGGCTATGGATTTGCGAGTAAGTAACCTGTACCTCTGCTGCTTCGAGTTTGCCTTTTGCCGAAGAGAGTTGGCCCCGCGCCTGCTGCAACTGTGCCCGGCGGTCAACCCGTTGTAGGGCGTTCAGGTGGTTGTTGGCGGTGTCATAGGCGGCCTGGGTCTGCGCAAGCTGGGCTACGGCTGTGTCGTAGTCGCGGCCTGGGATGGCACCCTGACTGAACAATTGCTTGCGCGCGGCAACGATCTCGTTCTGCAGCTGTAACTGCGCCTTGGCCTGTGCCAGGTCGAGCTGGGCCTTGGCGTAATCCTCCGGTACCTGACCCTCCGTCTGAAGTTCGTAGCTGGCCTGTGCGGCGGTGTACTGGCCACGGTTATCCAGCGCCTGCGCCGACAGGTCGCGATTCTCCAGTACGGCAAGCAGTTGCCCTGCCGTCACTCTCGACCCGCGCTGCACATAGAAGGTGCGTACCGGGGCGGAAATCTTGGGCGAAATGTTGGCCTGAGCGAGCGGCGACAGCGTGGCGTCGGCCAAGATGTGTTCGGAGACGTCGCCGCGCTCGGGCCGCTGCGCCTCAACAGAGACGATTGTCTGGGTTTCTGCTTCCGGTGCGGTCCTCTTGCAGGCCTGCGTGCTTAGGAGTGTGATAGCAGCTAGTCCGGGAAGGGCTCGCGCGATTTTTCCATAAGAGTGGCTCATCGGTGTCATGTCAGAGCGTTCCCGTCAAGACCTGTAGTGTCGCTACGGCGATCCCATACCGCACAGCGCCGTCCGCCTGCGCCGTTTGCGCGGCTAACAGAGTATTTTGCGAATCCACCACCTCCAGCGCCGTCGCTTCACCGGCACTGTAGCGCAGGGTGGTCAGTCGCAAGCTTTCCGCGGCAGTGGTGACGCTGGTATCCAGCAGCGCCAGCTGCTCGAGAGCGACGACTGCCTCCGCATAGCTTTCCTCGATGGTGGCGAGAAGACGGCGTTGCGTGGCTGTAAGCGTCACCTTTGCCGCGTCGCGCTGAATCTGGCTTTGCTTGATGCGTTTTTCCGTGGCGAACCAGTCGAACACAGGGATGTCGAGCGTGCCACTGAACGAATAGCCCAGGTTACGGGCGTTGTCAGGGCCCCGCTTTGCAAACTGTGGTGCGTCAATGCCATAGGTGAAATTCAGCGCGAGATCTGGGAGGTAGGCTGCCCTTGCCGCGGCCACGCCAGCCGTTGCCGCAGAAACATCTGCCAGCGCGCTGCGAATCTCAGGAGTTCGTTCGCCTGCCAGGCGATAGACGTCATCGTGGGCGGGTAGCAGCGGCGGCAGGGATGGCGCATCGGTCACGTAGGGAGTGCGCGGGTCTTGGAAGAGAAGCACGCCAAGTTCCAGCCGGGCCTTGTCCTTAGCTAGCACCGCGTCCGACAGGTCGCGCTGTCGTTGCTGCTGTTGCAGCTGTGACTTCAGCACGTCGGCGTGTGCCACCTCCCGCGCGGCTTCGCGCTTGGTGGAAAGATCGGTAAAGCGTTGCGCTTCGGTCAATGCCTGTGCCACCAGCTGCTGTTTGCGCTCGCTGGAGGTTACACCGTAGTACAGGCTTACTACCGTTGTAACCAGACCACGGCGTGCAACCTCCAGTTCTGCAGCCGCACGTGCCGCAACCGCGTTGGCCACACGCACTTCGGCAACCTGCCGGAAGCCGATGATCTCGTCCACGGTTGCCTGGCTGGCATACTCGCGTACGGCATTGTTCCCAATGAAAACAAAGCCGGGCTCGCCGCCGCCCTGCGCCGTCACGGTAGTCTCGCGGTTGGGTTGTGTATAAAGCGCCTGATTGTGATATTTCAAGCTCGGCAGCAGCGCGACCTTCGCCAGAAAGCTATCGATGCGCGTGGTCTTTTGAGTGGCCAGGGCGGCTGTAAACATGGGCTCTGCAGCCTGCGCCGCCTTGATCGCCTCGCTGAGTGTTACGTGCGTCGGCGGTTGTACTGTCTGGCCACGGCTCACTGCCACTGTCGCCAGCAGAAGCCAAGCAAAGGAGTGTCTGTGAACGCATACCATCACATGCACGCTAAATCGGTCACCTTAAGCTCTGCTGAAGTGTCGTGTGTGCAAACCGGCACTTGCGATGAAATGGTGCGACAGAGCTCAGTGGCATAGCCATTTGCACGCGCAAGCCACGTCCTCAGCGTGAACGAATTTGGGGGGCGCATTCATGGTGGTACGGTCATGTCGCATGGATCCCATTGCTGTTTGGAGACAGGGTAGCTTCGTGCTTTGGAGCAGTCTCAGGCATGGGTCTAGGCTAACCAAGTAACACCGAGCCCGAGTGACAGCCGTTTCTTTACCTTGTCGTCGATGCAGTGAGCGCGGATCAGATCCCTCGATCTCTGGCTAGCTTGAGAACTGCAGGAGTTAAGACGCTAAGAGCCTGGCATAACTTGCGTGTCGCCTTCTCCGATGGAACTTTACTCTGCTGTTTGCGCGTACTGGCCCTATTTTGCGTCTTGCATGCAGTTCTCTCTTGTTGAGTGCACACAGAAGACTTGCCGGCGGTAGAGGCAGTCTAGGCAAAACCAATCTGCGGCTTGGAACTCTATACAGGGTAATTTACAGGGATCCCTAACATTCGAGTCGGTCTCTCCATCGAAAGGCGGTAGTAGACCGATTTTTTAGTGGCTTGGCAATTCGGAACAGGAAATTATCGCGAAGAGAACCTCTGACTAGAGATTCGGCTCAGCAGAATCCGACTGGGCAGATGAAAGTGGCATCACCAGTTCGACAGTGCAACCACGTGCGCCCGTTCTGTTGCGCAGCTCGAGGGAACCTCCGTGTTGCGCGGCGATTTGTTGGCAGAGCGTGAGGCCAATTCCGCTACCGTTCGGCTTCGTCGTGTAAAACGGCACAAATAGATTGCTGAGGTTGGTCAGTCCCGGACCATTGTCTGTGATGTGGAGCTTCAGGGCAGACGCCTCGGTTCGCCAGCCGACGACCACTTCAGGCCTGTCGTTCTGCAGTTCCGGATCGGCGGCGGCCTCTGCCGCATTCTTCAGCACATTGATCAACAGCTGTTGCATCTGGTCAGGGTCCGCCAACAGTTCTACATCGGGCGAGACCTGTACCGTAATGGGCACGCGCTGTTCCAGCAGAGCACTACGCTCCACCACGTTGTGAAGACGTATGCGGCGCACATCCGGGGAGGGCAGGCGGGAGAGCCGCCCATAGGCATCCAGGAAGCGGTGAAGCGAGTCAGCCCGCTCCTCTATCAAGGCTAGGCCGCGCCTCAGGTCGAGCAGGTCATCGGAGGTGTGCGCCACTGATGACAGCTGATACTGCCGGTGCCGCAGCGTGCCTGCTACTGACTTGATAGGCGCCAGCGAATTGTTGATCTCATGGGAGAGCACACGGATGAGGCGCTGCCAGGCAGCGCGTTCCTCGCTGCGCAACGCAGCGGAAACGTCACTCATCACCAGCAGCGTGTGTGGAACACCACGAAGGCGAAACGTGCTGCGTCGGACCGACCAGCGCGTTGCAAGTCCACTATCCGCGCCTATGGTTCGCTCCGGTGCAATCACGCTGTTGTCCGCAGCGTGCAAAAGGTCTCCCATGGAGAGTTCAGACGCTGTACTTCCCGTTGTCTGCCACGCAGAGAGATGCAGAGCTTGCTCTGCGGCAGCATTCATCAGGCGTAGCCGGCCTCCCGAGTCGAAGGCAAGCACAGGTGACGGCATGCATGAGATTACGCGGTCTGCCAGTGAGAGTGCGTCCATCGCAGAGTTACGCTGGGCCTGCATTTCGCGGGCCAGCGTGTTGATCTCCAGTGCAAGGTCGCCCAGCGCGTCACCGCGCATGGCACCGCGCGCCCGAAAGCTGAAGTCGTCTTCGCGTAATGCGGCAACAATGTTTGAGAGCGTTTGCAGCGGCCGTTTTACTCGCTCCATGAAAAATGACACAACCACCGTCCAAGCCAGCAGCGCACACACGAATAGGATGGCAACAATGGACCAGGCTGCGCCGTAGAGGCGGCAAGCCCACACCAGTGCTGCTAGCGATGGCAGAGCAAACGACCACGCCCACAGGCGCATGCTGCGCTCAAAGCAGAGGCGGCGGGCGGTACGGCCTAGCGGCACACGCCTGCGGCCAAGTGTCGGGCCTAAGTCCTCCTTAGATCTCATGTTTTTCCATACGTCGGTAGAGTGCGCCGCGGCTCAGGCCCAGCGCTTCTGCAGCTTGGCTCACATTGCCGCCTGCGCGTGCCAGGGCTTTGCGCACCAGCATGGCTTCAACAGCCTCCAGGCTCAGGTCATCCAAGGTCGTAGTGCGGTCCTGCGCGGCAGCGTGCAGCCCCAGGTCACCTGCTACAACCTCCTCGCCACTCGACATGAGCACCGCGCGCTCCAGTGTGTGGTCCAACTCGCGCACATTGCCGGGCCAGCTGTAGCGCAGCATCTGCTGCAATGCGGCAGGAGCAATGCCATGCAGCACACGCCGGTAGCGTGCCGCATACCGCGCGAGGAAGTGCGCGGCCAGCACTGGGATGTCTTCACGCCGGTCGCGTAGTGGAGGCAGCCGCACCTCGATGGTATTGAGGCGAAAAAGCAGGTCCGCGCGAAACGTGCCCGCGGCGGCCTCGGCGCGCAGGTCGGCATTGGTCGCGGAGAGCATACGCACATCCACACGCCTGGTGGTGGACGAACCGACACGCTCCATCTCGCCGGTCTCGAGTACGCGCAGCAGCTTGGCCTGCTGGCGCAATGGAATATTAGCGATCTCGTCCAGAAACAGCGTGCCGCCGCTGGCGAGTTCGAATCGCCCGATGCGATCTGCCTTGGCGTCCGTAAAGGCACCACGCACATGGCCGAAGAGCTCGCTTTCGAACGTGCCCTCCGGCAGAGCGCCGGTGTTCACTGCCACCAGGGTTTGCCCTGCACGGCGCGAGAGCCGATGCAGCGTTTGCGCCACTACTTCTTTACCGGTGCCGTGTTCGCCGGTGATGAGCACACTGGCATCAGACGGCGCGATGCGCCGCACCAGCTCCAGCACGGGCTGCATTGCAGGCGCCGTGGCGATGAAGTCCGGCTCGCCATCCCGGCGAAGCATGCGGTTTTCCGCTTCCAGCAGCAGGGTGCGCCGCCATGCGCGGTACAGATCCGTCTGCGCGCGAATGACGGCTAACAGGCGCGCGTTATCCCATGGTTTTTGGATAAAGTCGTTGGCGCCACGCCGCATGGCGTCTACGGCCAAGTCCACATTGGCATACGCCGTCATCACAATAACCGGCAATCTTTCATGACTCTGCCTTATGGTCTCGAGCAGGTGCAGGCCTTCCGCGCCGCTGGTGGTGTCGCGGGTGTAGTTCAGGTCGATGAGCACGGCATCGTAGTCGCCATGCTGCAGACAGGCGAGTACAGCAGCGGGCGAACGCGCCGATTCCGTCTGGAAGCCCTCGGGCCGCAGCAGCAGTGATAACGCTTCCAGGATGAACGGCTGGTCGTCCGCCAACAGCAGGCGCGGGCGCGGTGTGGGTCCGGGCTGGGCGCTCTCCGTCACGGTGTGTCCATCATACGAAGCACGAATGCATTAATGTTGCTGAGATACTGCGGCATTGGGCTGCGTGCCGTTGCGTGCCGCTTCGACGGAAACATGGTTTTCCGCAAGCGTGGTGCCGATGGCGCGGTGTACCTCCACGCGCGACTTCTGGTAGGCAGTGCGCGCGGCTACCAGCAGGCTGTCTGCCGTGGCCAGTGCCTGGTTGGCCAGCAGTGTGTCCGCTGCGGATCCCGCGCCCAGTTGCTGCTCCTTGCCCATCACGTCAAAGGTGTGCGCCGCGATGTCGCGCGCCTTGGCTGCTGCGCGCACGCGGGCTGCGGCCTGCGCCAGCGCGTACTGCGCATTGCGCACCTCGATGCGGATCTGCTTGCGCTGCTGCTGCAGCAGGATTTCCGCCTGCCGCGTCTCGAGTTCGGAGCGGTACTGGTCGCTCTTTGCGAGACGGTTGCGGATGGGCACGGTCACGTTTACGCCGACGAAGTAGTTGGGCGCGCTGTTGTTGAAGGCGTTGCCGAGCGAGCCGCCGAAGCCGTCTGGCACGGTCGACACGACGCCCGATGCGGGATTGGACACGCCTGCCAGGCCAAGGCCGCCGTACGTGCCGACGAGATTGAGCGAGGGCAGCAGCGCGTTGTTGACGGCCTTGCGGCTGATGTCGCGGTTGAGCAGGTTGGTGTTGCTGATCTGCAGTTCCAGACGGCGGTCCAGCGCATCGTTAATGGCGGCGTCCACCTGCTCCGGCAGCTCGGCATCGCTGTTGACGCTGCTCAGGTCGGTGGGGCGCACGGGCATGGCTTCCAGGGTGGGGTCGTCCAGGTTTTTGGTGATGGCGTTTTTCATGAGCAGCTCCTGGAACTGCAGCGCCGATTTTGCGATGGACAGGTCGCCTTCCGCGCGGGCCACTTCGCCCTCGTCGCGGGTCACGTCGAGGGCGGGAATGGCCTGCAACTGCAGCTGCGCGCGGGCAGAGGTGAGGGTCCTGTTGGCAAA
>CALMOM010000101.1 GCA_937873305.1 uncultured Terriglobus sp. | reverse complement strand
CGGCACATCTGGCAGCGGTCATAGCGCGACCGCGGACCGGCCACGCGCATCCACCAACTCTCGTCCGTAGACAGCAGGTGCACACGCTGCTCCAGGCACAGTCGGCAGCGGCGATGCTCAAAGCTCCAGCAGCGCTCTTCACAGACGTGCAGGCTGCAGCGCGGGCAGGTAAAGACCAGAGACCCGCTGGGCAGCCTGTGATTGCACAGGCCGCATCGTGTCTGCGAACGTCGCACGGCGTACAGCGCCAGGGTGGAGCCTGCCGCAGCCGGAAGGAAAGTGAAGAGTCCGGCGAAGTCCGGGCGAAACGCCAAGTACGATACCGTGGCCGTAACGCCGCACAACAGAGCGCATACCACGGGCGGCACCCACACACCGCCTAGCGAAACTTCCAGGTACAGCCAAAGCCACGTGGCACCTGCGCTAAATAGTAGCGCCAGCGGCAGCGCGGCCACGCCGCCGGCCAGCGCCGCGCCAAACTGCAGCGACAGCAGCAGCACCAGCACGCCGCACAGCAGCGCACCGCGCTCCAGAGGGCGGCTCATTGTGACCCCAGGTTCATGCACATAAGAGTATCCGCAGTTGCAGGCATACGGTACAGGTGCCGTATCGGCTGCCCAAGCTGCCGAGGTGAGCGGGCAGCCAGCATGTCTGCATGGCGAATGCGGCTCACGGTGGCAAGCGGCTGCAGCGCCAGCGCGCCACAGTGAAGGCACTGCAGCGACCTGCGAACGACGGCGACACGCTGAAAGGGTGCGCAGCGCCGTCTGCAAATGGTGCATAGGGCCTCCGTGCATACAGGCCAATCCAGCAGCACTTCCCTTTCCGGGAAGAGCCGCACAAGCGAATCCCTCAGCGGCATCTGCCACGGCAGGCTGCATAGTTCCGCCGATGGGTCATCGTGCCACGGGCAGGTTTCACTTCGCGTGAGTTGTACCGTTTCGGTCCGGTGTAGCGGCTTGTCGGCAGAGAGTCTGATGGCGTGCGACGCTCGGGTCCAGGTGCCGCCCTCTTCCAGGTCGATAACCTTTGCCACCATCCGGTCAGCCACCATATCCAGTGAAGATCGTGTGCCGGTCATGGCTGCGGCTTCCTCCGGCAGATGGCAGCCCAGGGCGGCGCTGGCAGCCAGGCCCAGCACAGCGGAACGCCGCTCCTCACGGAGGCCACACAGGTAACACGCCGCGTCAATATTCGAAGAAAACTGGGTCACGCGACCTTCGGCTATGCCCTGGCCCGTGACTGCGCCATCCAGCACGGGTTTGCCGAGCATGCGGGCAATAAAGGCCAACTCCGCCCGTGACAGCGCACTGTCGGTGCAGCAGCACAACAGGTCGCAGGCGCGTAGACGCTGCCAGCCTACCGAGGCCACATCGCAGCGCAGCGCACGCCACGGCAGGCGGTATGCCGCCCACGCGTGTGCCGCCAGCAGTGCAGCTTTGTGCGGCGCTCCTGAAGCCTCTACGTGCGGTGCAGCCAGAGCCTCTTGCAAGAACGGACTCAACGGCAGATTTCTCGGCTCAACTCGGTCCGGATCAATCAGCAGGACCGAACGCATGCCCACGGCTGCGAGCCGTTGCAGCAGGGCAGATCCCAGCGCTCCCGTGCCCACCACGGCCACACGCATCCCGGTGCCGGTGCGTGTCATGTGCCTGTATCGCATTTCCGTGTGGTGACAGGGGCGTGGCGTGTATTCTGCAGAACACTGTACTCTGTTGCCACGGGGACAACCTCTGCCATCCGGGTCTCCCTCTATCTGCAGACTGTTCTACAACACGTGATTCTACCAACGGCGCTGCCGGCGCATCGTAGTGGCCGATGCGCAACAGGGGTTAAGCAGTAACGCATGAGTCTTTACCGCGGCCTATACTTCGCGACGTTGACCGGCATGGCAGCTGGCCTTACAGCAGCCGTGCTGGCTGCCCTGTTGGGTGTGCCGCTGAGCAACGTGCATGCGCGCTTCCTGCCGGACACCCTGCCGTTTGTGCTCTTTGGCGTGGTGGTCTGCGCCGCGCTGCTGTTGCATTTTGACCGGGGGCTGCACGGGCGCGTGCGTGGATCGTCGCTGGGCTGGGGTGCACTGCTGGGTGGGGTTGCGGCCCTGGTG
>CALMOM010000100.1:4227-4942 GCA_937873305.1 uncultured Terriglobus sp. | reverse complement strand
GTGCTGCGCCACAATGATCTTTTCAATCTCGTGCAAACGCTTCTCATAAAACGGCAGGATCGCTTCTCCGTTGATCTGCTCCTTCTTCAACTCGCGAATCACATCGCGATAGTCCGCCGATTTATAGCCACGTTCTTTGGCGATGGCAGCGGCCACCGGCACCATTTGTGTCTGGTAGTCCAGAAACGCGGCGTGTGCCATGGTGGCAATCTGCGCAGGCGCGATATCGATACCGAAGCTTTCGAAATTGAGCGCGTACTGTGCCGGCGGCAGACGGAAGTCCGTCCGGGCTTTCGGAAGTATATTGGCGCGCACCCAGGCGTCGTAGTCCGCAAGCTGCTTCCTGAGCGCGGCATACCCAGGCTCGTAGCCGGCCAACTTGTATTTCGCAAATAGCGCGCCGATACCATCGATGATGGCACCGTTGCGCGCCAACTGAGTCTCCACGGATGTGCGCGACGGATACTGAACGCCGGGTTTGGAGATCTGCTGTTTCATTCGCAGCAACAGCCCATCTGTGATCGGCTTATACCCGGGCGTGAGGCCAGCATATTTGTTCAGCCTCGCCACGGCCGCCTCGCGGCGGGCTTGTGGCATCTGGTCGTCCAGCAGCGTTTGCAAGCCGAAATAGGTTACGCTGGCGGCGTTGATGTATGGCACGCTGTGAACGTTGGCATAATCCTGCTGACGCCAGCCCAGCGTAGTGGCGTTGATG
>CALMOM010000100.1:454-4217 GCA_937873305.1 uncultured Terriglobus sp. | reverse complement strand
GTTGATGACGATCTGCAGGTCTTCAGCTACGTTGAGGTCTTTTTCCGTAGCGAGAACGGCGCGGAGCTTTGCCACCACAGCCTCTTCATCGGCCCGTTGTTGCTTTTCCACCGCGACGGAAGGATCGCTGACCTCGCGGTCATACCGGGACAGGCCCTGCTGAGAGCCGCTCTCAGGCGAGTACTTGATTTGTGCGTCAAGCACCTGCTGCGTGTAGGCATTGGAGCGGGCAATCCACGCGGGCTGCGCGGTCGAGGGCGCAGGTTTCTGTGCCAGGGCAACGGGGATCACCCAAAGTGTGGCGGCAAACAGCCGTAGCTTGATCATGCGTTCTCCTGCTTGTCGGTCAGTGTGAGTGTATACGCGGCGCGCAGGCAAAAGGTTCGATCCCGCCGGCGGCAAGGGGCCGCATTGACTCGCCTTCCCATTGAGCCCTACGCTTAAGCACGATGCTGATTACC
The DNA here is from genome assembly GCA_937873305.1 of uncultured Terriglobus sp. Classification (GTDB taxonomy): domain Bacteria; phylum Acidobacteriota; class Terriglobia; order Terriglobales; family Acidobacteriaceae; genus Terriglobus. The sequence goes on along the minus strand of CALMOM010000100.1, from coordinate 3,756 downwards.
ACGACGCAACTGCACAAAGAGAAGCTGACCCTGAACGAAAGTGTTCCGGCGGGGGAGATCGACTACGCCGCCGACGTTCAGCAAGTCGGTCCCCTCACCGTCGCCGGAAGAGCTGAACTGCTCGAGGAAGACCGTGGCCGCGGCGAGGTAGTCGATGACATTCGCCTGCGTGCGCGAATTTCCGGCAACTTCGAGCAGCTTTGCGCCCGCTGCCTGGAGCCCGTGCCCCAAGGCATCGACAGCGACTTCGACCTGATCTACCGTCCGTCCGGTGTCGACGCGGAAGCCGGAGAACGGGCGATTTCGGAAGAAGAGACCGAAATCGGGTATTATGAAAAGAACGGTCTTTTGCTGGAGGACGCGATTCGGGAGCAGGTGCTGTTGACCCTGCCCGGACGGGTGCTCTGCCAGGAGAACTGCCAAGGTCCTGTGTTGAGTGACGGCAAGCGGCCCGGTGTGACGGACGATACGCCGGAAGACAGCGTGGACGAACTTGCTCCCGATCCGCGCTGGAAGGCGCTGGCCGGGCTCCAGTTGAAGACCAAGGCCTAGCATACCGCTACAGTTTTGCAACAAATTCGATTTTCAAGGCCGGTCTGGCGCAAGCATGCGCGGGGTACGTGCCCGAGAGGAAACACCATGCCTAATCCAAAGCGCCGCCACTCCAAGCAGCGTACCGCTAAGCGTCGCAGCCACGACTTTCTTACCGCAACCGGCACTGCCAACTGCCCGAATTGCGGCGAAAAGAAGCTTTCGCACCGTGCCTACAAAAAGTGCGGCGAATACAAGGGCCGTGCTGTTGTAGCCGTAAAGGAAGCCGTTTAGTTCAACGGACTTCCGCTCGCGAATGACTTCCAGCGAATGCCGATAGACATCGTCCTTGACGCGATGGGTTCCGACAAGGCCCCCGATCCCGAGATCCGGGGCGCCATTCTTGCTGCGCGCACACTCGATGTCCGTGTCCATCTGGTAGGACCGGAAGATCTGCTGCGTCCAAAATTGCGTGAGTGCCTGAAGAACTACGGCTCCGGCAAAGAGCGGCCGCCGGTATTTATCGTGCAGGCCAGCGAGTGGATCAGCATGGACGACAAGGCCGCGCTGGCCGTGCGTTCCAAGCGCGACAGCTCCATGCGTGTCGGCTTGAAGATGATCCGCGAAGGCCGTGCCGCTGGTTTCGTCACCGCAGGCAATACAGGGGCGGCCATGGCCACGGCCAAAATGGTGCTGGGCTCGCTTTCCGGTGTGGACCGCCCGGCGCTCGCCACCAGCTTGCCGACGACTACCGGTAATCCCTGCGTTTTGCTGGATGTTGGCGCCAATGTCGATTCAGACCCCGAGAATCTGGTGCAATTCGCCGTCATGGGACATGTGTTTGCGAAAAACGTGCTCCGCTACGCGAGCCCTCGCCTAGGGCTGCTTTCGATTGGCGAAGAAGACGGCAAGGGCAATTCTCTTACCCGCGACACGCTTCCTTTACTGCGCGAGTTAAAGGGCATCAACTTCCTCGGCAACGTCGAAGGCCGCGACCTGTTCAACGGCCGCTGCGATGTTGCCGTGTGCGATGGCTTTACCGGAAACGTGGCGTTGAAGACGTGCGAAGGCACCGCAAAGCTGCTGAGTGTCTCGCTGCGCGAGAGCCTCAAATCGACCGTGACATCGCAAGTGGGTGCGCTGCTTTCGCGCAAAGCGTTTTCCGCGTTCAAGAAGCGGCTCGACTATTCGGAATACGGCGGCGCACAACTCCTCGGCGTGCGCGGTCCGGTGATCGTAGGACACGGCTCCTCGAACGAGCGCGCCATTATGAACGGCATCCGCGTGGCGGCAGAGTTCGCCAAGGCGGAAGTCAACGCGGGTATCGAGGCGGCGCTTGCCGGCCGCTGAGCCCGACCGCTAAGCTTAGCGCGCTGCCTCCTTCAACCAGGCGAGTTTCCGCATCATAACGCTGCCTGCCCCACGCAAGGGGCATGCTGCGTTATGATGCATCTCACAAAGGCATACGCCTAAATCCGGCAGCCTGGTACTCCCAATGCGCTTCCTGTTTTCATCCGTTCGCTCCGCTTCTTCGTTTGCCCCGCTCGCCCCGATGGCGGCGCTGCTCGTTGCGACCGCTTTGCCGGATGCGAAACCGGCTTCTGCACAGCAGTCCCCGCCGCGGGTGCCCGTGTATGTCGAACCGGGCACGCCGGATGATGTGTCCTGCGACGATCTCGGCGAAGTGGCAAACCTGGATCCCAAGGGCGACAACTACCTTTCCGTGCAGAGTGGTCCGGGAGGTAAGCCCTACGTGGAGCTTGACCGGTTGAAGCCAAAGCGCGCCGTGTGGATTTGCGACAGAAAAGGCGCCTGGCTGGGCGTGGTGTATGGCGAAACATACAATTCCGACTGCCGGATTATTACGGACGACAAAAAGCGTCACCCCTACTCGGGCCCTTGCCGGTCTGGTTGGGTGGCCAAACGCTACGTACACGACCTTTCGGATTAGACCCTTTCACCTGCGAAATCTAGAGCATTTCACCTGCGGGTGTAGCTGCGGGCCGCCGATCTGATGGACGTTTCTCGCAAAAAAAGCCGCTGCACAGAACTTGCTTTGCGCCACGGACGTAGCTGAAATGCTCTAGGCGCAAGCCGCAAGAGTGTTCATAAACGGCGTCACCCGAGTGCCCGTGGAAATGCTTTAAGCTATAGGTGGAGAGCCATCCACATGGCATCACAAAAATTTCTCGATCCGCCGCCCGCCGCAGCGAAAGACAAAGCCAGCTTCGAGTTGCTGCGCGTTTGGGTGGCCGAGCAGGGCCAGCACGTCAGTCTGCGCTCCGGCGCCTGGGAAGACCCATTCGCCTGGGGCATCGTGCTCGCCGATCTGGCACGGCACATTGTGAACGCCGAAGGCATGCAACGCACAAACTTCGATAGCGATGCTTTCCTGCAGCGCATGCTGGAAGGCTTTCAAGCCGAAATCGAATCACCCACGGACGAGCCCGAAGGCGAGATGATCCAGTAGTCCAGATGGCTAGAGAATCTCACCTGCGGGTGCAGCAAGCCGCCGCTGATTTCATAACGTTCCCCGCAAAGGAGAACACCGCTGAACAGAACTTACTTTGAGCCAGAGCTGCAGGTGAAATGCCCTAGGCTACGCGAGCGACATTGGCCAGTTCCCGTTCCATGTGTTCAAGGGTGCAGCCCAAACCCTCGATCTTTGAGGCCACAAGCCGGGCTTCATCCGTCGAGATGCCGTACCCACGGCCGCCAAGGAACGTTGTGACCAGTTCAGCCGCCTGAAACGAGTCGACACCCGATTGCAA
>CALMOM010000100.1:0-444 GCA_937873305.1 uncultured Terriglobus sp. | reverse complement strand
CAACGAGGCGAGGTCTTTTGCGGTGAACTTCTCAATCCCGTGCGTAACATCGACACACGCCGCCTTCGAGTGCTTCGGCTGACACATTTCTGCTTCACTCAATGGCTGGCCTCATAAGCGCGTTGTGCGCGGGTTTCAAAGTTTAGAGCCACGCAGTCACCTGCGGGTTGTAGCCTGTCGCGCGTTTTGACAAAGGCTCTGCAGGCATGCGCACGGTACCATACACACATGGGGTCATCTAAAAGCGCACGCGTTCTTGACGGTACACAGCTTGCGGCTCAAATCAAAGTCGAAGCTGCAGCCGACGTGGCACGGGCGGCAACAACTGGTTATCGTCCGGGTCTCGCCGTAGTGCTGGTTGGGGAGGTCCCCGCCTCGCAGATTTACGTGCGCAGCAAGGTCAAAACGTGCGGCGAACTCGGCATTTTTTCCGAGATGATCACG
>CALMOM010000099.1:11118-38334 GCA_937873305.1 uncultured Terriglobus sp. | reverse complement strand
AACTGGATGGTGGGGCTGAAGCCCTACCCCTCCGAACGCTCGCTGTTTCCTTCGGACCAGTGCCATCTTTCCTCTGGTCCTATGCCACAGGCGAGAGGTAGGTAGTTCAATACCTTGAGCAGGCTTTCGGAGGGGCAGGGCTTCAGCCCTGCCATTCATGCCAGCCTAGAGGAGCGGCTTTAGCCGCTGAGGGAGTGCTTCTCGCGCAACCCGCGGCTGGCGGACGACCACGGGTACTCCTCAGCAAGAGCACACAGCCCTGCCTTCACCGGGTTCTGCTCGATGTAGCGTTTATGCTGCAGGAAGTCGTCGCGGTCGCGGCAGCGATGGTCGGCATAGCCACTCTGCCACACATCGTGCAGCCCACCAGCCTGGTGATAGCGGTGCGAGAAGCCACCCTTGATCAACTGCATGCAACGTTCCAGCGTGATGTCACCCGGCGTCAGCAGAAGGTGGATATGGTCCGGCATCAGAACAAAGGCGTGCAGCTTGTAATGCTCACGATACTGCTGGATGGTCTCAAACAGCAGGGCTGCATTGCTGTCCACTTGGAAGAGCGTGCGCTTACTGGCACAGTTGGCTGTGATGAAGTAAGTGCCGAAATTGTGGGCCCGCTTGGTAGGACGCATCGCCTCAGCGGCTAAAGCCGCTCCTCACAAGTGAGTGTAATGGCAGGGCTGAAGCCCTGCCCCTCCGAAAGACCGATTAAAACTGCTGCCGTGTTGCTTGCGCCAGCAGATGATTTCCTGAAAGCCTAGCGGCGCAGCCTTCGGCGCACGGCCCCCCGTGACGCAGAGCAGGCCAGTGCCCAGTAAGGCAAGCGACGACGGCTCCGGCGTGGGTGAGACGGCGGTTGCGGTCAGGTGCAGGAAGTTGGCGGGAGATGCGAGGCTTTGGTCCTGGTAGTGACTGTATACGCCCGTCGCGCAGACATTGTTATAGAGCGCGCACAGGCTGCCGCCCTGGTAGGTGAGGATGTTCGTCGTCGGGATATACAGCGACAGATCAAATTGCGGGGCAGGCACGGGGAAGACGTCAATCAGGAAGAAGTTGCCTTCGCCCAGATTCTCGCCCAGGTAGCTGGCGGGCAGCGTAAAGGCGTACGAGCCGTTCGTGTAGGTTCCTGACACGTGGGTGAGGCCGCCGCTCTGAATCAGAAGCTGGCCACTGAAGTTGCCGCCGTTGGTCAGGTCGCCGGTGAGGGTGAAGGTGGTGTCGGCAGAGGCAAGCACGGGCAGGAGCAGCATGGCTCCCAGCAGGGTTAGGGTGGTTCGCATCATGAAGGCACTCCCCGGGGTGTGCAACGGCATACTAGACCACGTTGCTGCCCGCTGACTGCCTTTGTCGCCTCAGATCTGCCTAAAGTGCGTAGTTGGGTGCTAAACGCCACGTTTTGCGTGCTGAATTGTGCGTTCCTGCGCACAGAACCAGGCGTTGTTGCGTCCAAGCGCTGCTGATTTGCGCGCTTACGAGCCGGTTTTTGCGCGTTAGAACAGCGGAAGACGCTAGTCTACCGGTTCAGATTCATCGAAGGTCGGGTTGGCGGCGATAAGCGACTCAGCGTCCAGGGTGTCCACGTCGCGCAGGGTGGGAAAGAAGACGCTCCACAGGCCGGTGACCATGAGCGAACCGATGCCGCCGTAGACCACCGCGCGGACGGTGCCGAACCAGTGGGCGGTCAGGCCAGACTCGTACTCGCCAAACTCGTTGCTGGCACCCAGGAAGAGCCAGTTGATGGCAGACACGCGTCCGCGCATTTCAGGCGGCGTGCCTAGCTGCAGGATAGTTTGGCGAATGAAGACGCACACATTGTCGCTGGCGCCGAAGAAAAATAGCGCTAACAGGCTGAGAGGCAGCGATTTAGAAAGGCCGAAGCCGATGGTCGCCACGCTGAATACACCGACGGCCACCAGCATGATCTTGCCCGCGTGGTGCTTGAGCGGGCGGCGCGCTAGGTAGAGCGAAATGGTCAGCGCACCGAGGGCTGGGGCCGCCCGCAGGATGCCCAAGCCGCGCGGCCCGGCGTGCAGGATGTCCTGCGCAAAGATAGGCATCAGCGACACCGCCCCACCTAGTAGGACGGCAAACATGTCCAGCGAGATCGAACCGAGCAGCAGCTTTGCCTGCCGCACGTAGCGGCTGCCGGCCAGCATGGTGCTGACGCTAAACGCTTTGCTGTCCGTCTTTTCGGCACGAGGTCGGAGGGTGCTGACGAGGCCGATAAAGCTCAGCATGGTAGCCAGCGTAACGACATACACCAGCGGCGCACCCGACCACCGAGCTGCCGCGCCAGAAAGCGGGACGGCAAACAGCAGGCCGCCCAGCGCCGGGCCCATAATGTTGGCGGTTTGAAAGATAGCCGAGCCCCACGTCATAGCGTTGACGAACGCGCCCTTGGGCACCAACTGCGGCTGGATGGCGGAGCTGGCCGGGCCGGAAAAGGCGCGTCCGCTGCCGATGGCAAACAGGATGGCGTACACCCACAGCACATGGTGCGTGCCGCGCAGCGAGAGCCACAGCAGCACGCCAGTGCAGAACGCCTGCACCATGTAGCAGATGAGGATAATGCGCTTGCGATCGTAGCGGTCCGCGGCATGCCCGGCAGGCAGCACGAAGAAGATTCCCGGCAGGAAGAGCGCCAGGCCCGTGTAGCCCAGGTACAGTGCGGAGTGGGTGATCTGGTAAATCTGCCAGGCGACGGCGAGCGACTGCGCCTCCGCCCCCAGAATGACCAGCAGCCGCGCAATCTGGTACCTGCGGAAGTTGCGCGAGGAGAACGCCGCACCTTCTTTTCCCTCAGAGTCGAGGGGCAGGCGTTGTCGGCCAGGAGCCTCGCTTAGTTGTGCGGTTGCCATGCCTGCTTCTATGGTGACACACGCCCGTGCAGGTGCGCTTTACTGTCCAAGGTAGGTGTCGTACTGCGACTCCAGCACTCCGGTATAACGCGCCAGCTGAAGTTTAGCGGTGTTGAACTGGTAGAGGGAGGAGACCAGCTGCGCCTGCGCGTTGGCCAGCGTGGCCTGGGCCTGCACCACGGGCAGGTTGTCGTCAATGCCTGCGCGGAAGCGCTGTTGGGAATCGCTCAAGGTGTCGGCGGCCAGGTTCACGTTGCTGGTGGCGTCACGGACCAGTTGGTCGGCGGTCGTGATGTCCAGCATGGCGGAGCGGAGTTGCTGCTCGATGTCAGAGTGCAGACTCCCAAGCTGAGACCGAAGCGAGTGCAGTTGCGCATCGGCCACTTGCCGGTCGCCCTGTATCTGGGCTTCCTGAAAGATGGGGAAGTCCAACCCCGCCTGCGCAATGAAGATACCGTGGTATCTCGAGGTGTCAGTCACACCCTGCACGCCGTAATAGCCAGTGGTTTTCAGCACCGGCAACCGCTCATACGCAATCGCGCGGCGCTGCAGTTCCGCCAGGCGCAACTGCGCCTGCAGGCTCAGCAGGTCCTTGCGACGCAGGTACGCTACCTTCTTGGCCTCGTCCAGCGGCAGCGCGTCCAGCTCATGGTACGGCACCGCGTCCACCAACTGCAGTGATTGGTCGGCGGCGAGGCCCATCATGCGGTTCAGCTGAATCTTGTCCTTCTCGAACTGACCGGTGGTGGCAATCAATTGCTGTTCCCGGTTCTGCCGCTCGACACGTGCGCGGATCAGGTCAAGATTGGTTCCGGTCCCTACATCCTTGCGGGCCTGCGACTGGCGTTCCAGCTCGCGATCGGCCACCAATTGCGATTGCGCGTTGGTGATGGATGCCGTGTCGGCAAGCACGCGCAGGTACTGGCCGGCGACGTTCTGAACGATCTGGCCGCGGTCGCTCAAGGTGTTCCACTTGCTGATCTCAGCCGTGACCTTCGACGCTTTATAGATTTCGTAGGCGGGCAGGTTGAAGAGCTGCTGATTGAGGTTCATCCGCGCGCTGGTGGTATTTACCTTGACGATGGTGGGCAGAGTTAGGCCAGCAGGTAGCAAGGGGGCTATGACGGCTGCGTTAAAGCCCATCGCAGCCAGGTTGATCTCCTTCGCGTCGCTTTGGGCTGAGGCGTCGAGGCTAGGAATCAGCGCGTTCAGTGCTGTGAGCTCCAAACCACGAACCTGTCGTTGGTTCTGCTCGTCCACAGCGACGGTCAGGCTGAACTGGAGCCCAAGCCGCACCGCATCATCCAGCGAAAGCGGCAGCGGCTGGCCGGTGGAAACGGGCGTGGTCACACCGTGGCCAAGGTCATGGGGCGCCTGCGAGCGAAGTGCTGCTAGAACGGCGGGCGAGACCGCCTGCGGTGCCGGTGCTTCGGGCAGAGAGAGCGCCTGCGAAATCGGTGGCTGCTTCGATGTGGCTGCGCCCGTCTGTATGGCCGGCGTCGGCGGAGGCGCTATCGGTTGCGCGGGTGCATTTCCCTGGGCATGCAGCAGGACCGGCACCAACATGCTGGCTGCCGCTGCGAAGGTAAAACTGTGCCGTTTGCGTTGCAAGTGTCTTGTTTGCCCCTGAAGAATGCCGTCTTCAATTCTGATTCGTGCAGGGACGGCGTGGTTGCGGAAAAATGTGTCGCAGATAATCTGCCACTGCGATGTTTCTGAAACGCTCCGCGGCGACCTAGGGACAAGACCTAACACGGGTACGCCGCTCCGTCTTATCATGCATGCAGGCGTTCCGGTCCAGCGAGACTGTAGCCGCCGGGAGAGTTGTCACATGCTGAAGCGCAGCACCCTGTTTGCGGCCGTTGCCACCCTTGCCCTCTGCGGTTCCGTCGCGGCGCGCGCGCAATTTGCCGGCACGCCAGATCCTTCGACCTTTCGCGATACCTCCATGCTGAAGCCTCCAGCAGGCCAGAAGGTCGCGATCATCGAGTTTTTCGACCTGGAGTGCCCGGCCTGCCGCAACGCGTACCCGATTTTGAAACAGGTGTCGGCGCAGGCCCACGTACCCATCGTGCACTATGACTTTCCGCTCAACATCCACGTGTGGAGCAAGGATGCCGCCATTTTTGCGCGCTATCTGCAGGACAAGGTGAACCCGCAACTGGCCGAGCAGTACCGCACCGATGTGTTTCAGCAGCAGCCCGCCATTGGCAGCAAGGACGACCTGCAGAACTACACCCGCAAGTGGATGGCGGCGCACGGCCAGCAGATGCCGTTTGTGGTTGATCCCGGAGGCAGGTTTGCGGCAGAGGTGCAAGCGGATTATGCCTTGGGTCAAAAGCTAAATGTGACCCGGACGCCCACCATCGTAGTGGCGACGGCGAACAAGTGGCAGATTGTCAGCGGCAGCGAAGGCCAGGGTCCCGGTGTGAACGATGTGAATCGGATCTACTCCATCGTGGAGGGTGCGGAGAAGCAGACGGCTGGCGTAACTGCTACGCCAGCGCGAACTGCGGTGCGCAAGAAGTCCTAAGAACCTGAAATTGCGAAGAGGCACGGCCAAAAGCCGTGCCTCTTGTTTGTCTTGAAACAGCGTTACTGCGGGTTCGCCTTTGCCGCCGCGGCATCCGCCTTGTCCTGGGCGCGCGCCGCATCCTTCACCTTGTCGCTCTTGAGTGCCTTGTTCGCCTTCTTATCGGCCTTGGCTTGCGCCTTGGCCGCGTTGTGATCCGCCTTGGTCTGCGCCTCAGCGTCCCTGCGGGTCTGCTCGTTGGTTTGTTGCGCGCCCATGGCAAGGGTGCCCAGGCCGAGGGAGAGGCTAAGTGCTGCTGCGGTGACAATCTTCTTCAAACGCTACTCCTGGGGTGCGGGTGTTGCGTTAGCCTTGCTGGCTGCCTTGGCCGCTTTATCTTCCTGCTTCAGCGCCTTGCGCTGTGCCTTCGCGGACTTGGCCTGCTGCTTGTTGGCGTCCTCTTGCTTCTTCAGTTCCTTCTGCTGGTCTTTGCTGTCTGCGGTACCTGCTGTTGCGGGCACAGGAGACGTCGTCTGGGCTGCCTGCGCAGCTGCTGTACCCACTCCAAGTGCAAGCAGCAGAAGCGCTGTGCCCGTCCGGGGAAGAATCATTGCCGTACCTCCGTACCTTTGCTTAGAGGGCGGTTCCGTGCAAAATGTTGCGGAACACGCCTAAAGCAAAGCTGAAGATAGTGCTTAGTGAAGCTGTACCAGGTCGCTGTGGCCCTGCGGGCGCTTGGGGCGCGGTGGGTGTGGCACCTGCGGCGCACGCCAGTGATCGATGTAGCTGACCTGGTGCACGCAGCTAATGGTGCAGTTCGGGGCGCAGCCCTTTTCCCAGTGGAATTCGCGCTTGACGTCGGCGGTGGTGTATTCCGCCAGCGGCACGCCGGGGTAGCCGCGCTGCTGCGAGCACAGGTGCACCAGGCCGTCTTCGCAGATGTAGAGGTAGCGCCCACCCGCGCGGCAGCGCCAGTCGTTTGGCATACCGTTGGCGATGGCCTCCTGGAAGCCGTTGAAGCGCGAGTACGAGCGACGGGTCAGCTTGCGGACGCGCTCCCACACCTCACGCACCTCGCCGCCCAGCGACTTCAATTGGCCGCTGCCATCGTGGATGATGCCGATGGTGCTGGAAAACCCCAGGTCCAACGCGCGCGAAGATACGGTGTACGCATCCTGCGGGTTGGCAATGCCGCCGCCCACCACGGAATTGATGTTGACATGAAAGTCGGCGAACTCTGCCAGCCACAGCAGGCGCTGGTCCAGCACCTTCAGGCTCTTTTTCGACACGTCGTCTGGCATGACGTTGTCGATGGAAATCTGCATGTGATCGAGCCCGGCTTTATTCAGCCGCTCGATGCGCTCTTTGTTCAGCAGGTAGCCGTTGGTGATCATGCCCGCCAGCGCGCCCGTCTTGCGGATGCGGGCGATGACCTGGTCCAGTTCCGGGTGCAGCAGCGGTTCGCCACCGGAGATGGTGATGACCGACGTGCCGAGGCGGCCAAGGTGGTCGATGCGGCGCAGCATTTCCTCGATGGGTGTGGCGGCGGAGTGGTCGTCGTACTCGTTGCAATATGTGCAGGCAAGATTGCAACGACGTACCGGCACGATTTGCGCCATGTACGGGTGGCCGGTGGAAAGCAGGGCACCGGCAATGCCACGCAACTCACGCAGGCGGCGCGTGGCGGCCTTCCAGCGCCGACGCAGCGGCATGGGCCGGTGGCCGGGCTTTAGTTTGAGCGCTGGAGACGATGCAACGGCTGTCGACATGCTCAGGTTAGTCTAACGGACACCGGCCCCTGGGTCAGCGTACCGCGGCCACCGTCTTGCCCTGGGTACCCTCATAGGCCACGCGCCACACACTGCGGCTGCCGTCATCGGTGACGTACATGCTGCCATCCTTGCCGATGGTGACACCCACGGGCCTGCCCCAGACGGAGTCAGCATCGACCACGAAGCCGGTGAGGAAATCCTCATAGGTGCCTTCGGCCTTGCCGCCGTGCATAGGGATCCGCACCACCTCGTACCCGGCACGGTTCTCCCGGTTCCAAGAGCCATGTTCCGCCGCGAACGCGTCACCGCTGAATGTCGTCGGAAAGCTGCCGGTAGTCGGATAGAAGGTCATCTCGAGCGAGGCCATGTGCGGCTGCAGCAGCACGTCCGGTGTAATCACCTTAGCGTGCAGATCGACCTTCTTGCAGGTTGCGGCGTCGGGCGACTCTGCGGCTAGTTGCGGGTTGCCAGCCGTGCCGTCCGCGCAGGGCAGCGGCAGGCGCGGGTCGGCCTTGCCACCCATGTAGTACCAGGGCCAGCCGAAGAAGCCGCCCTCTGGCACGGACGTCACATAATCCGGCACCAGGTGGTTCCCAAGCGCGTCACGCTCGTTGGTGGAGCACCACAGCGAGCCAGTGGTCGGATTGATGGCCTCGCCCACGCAGTTGCGCAGACCCGAGGCATACACCTTCACAAACTTGCCTTCAGGCGTGTATTCCAACACGTTGGCGCGGTGGAACTCCGTGGGATGGTCGTCGGGATTGTCCACGTTGGAGCCGGAGCCGACGGACACCAGCATGTTCTTGCCGTCGCGTGTAAACACCACGTCACGTGTCCAATGGCCACCACCTGTGAGCTGGGCGTAGCCGGGCAGCGTCTGCACTACGGTTTCCGGTCCGGACGAAGCATGCAAGTCACCCGCGTGATACGGGAAGCGCACCACGGACGTGGTGTTGGCAACGTAGACGTAGCGCGGGTTGTCCGCCGGATAGAAGGCGATGCCGAACGGGTGATCCAGACCGGTCGCAAAGCGCTCCACCTTTGCAGCGCTACCGTCGGCTCCCATGCCATGCAGCACGAAGACGATACCGCCGCCAGAGTCCGCGACGAACAAATCTCCGTTCGGCGCGGTGCGGATCAGGCGCGGCTGCTTGAAGGTGCCGGTCTCCGCGGGCGCAGTATGCTCCTGTCCTTTTTGTTGGTCGGGCGAGACTGCGGGGCCATTGTCGCCACCGGCGTACAGCGTGACCTTGAAGCCCGCGGGCGCAACCGGCCACGCACCCTCTGGCCGTGGAACGATTTTCGGTTGGTTGTGCACCGACTGCTCAGGCGCTGGCGCGGGCAGGTCCTGCAACGTCACCCTGCGGCGCACGCCGGGCTGCTGCTGCTGCCAATTTGCAAACGCGGCCTGACCCGTGACGGTCGCGCCTGTTTGGGCAACGAGAGGTGCTGCAACAACGGTGGTTAGGAGCAGGGCGGAAAGTTTCATCGTGCCAAGTGAGATGTGTCAACGCGAAGCAACGGTACTCGCGCCGTGTGCCAGCACCCGCCACGCGTTTCCACGAAGTCAATCTGATGGGAACTGGATCGCGTTCAATTGGCGGACGGGGGTGTCGCCCTGTCGATCACAAGCGCTTCCGCCAAGCCCTGCGTGGCTTCCAGCTTGAGGCCTAGCTGCTGCTGCAACGCCATGACCAGCGGCGGACTGGACGACGCAGTGGGCACCTCGATCTCCCCGCCGAACTCCCGTTCACTGGGAGCCCACTCCAGGTCGAAGTCGAAGCGACCATCCAGGCCCGTTTTGTCCACCACCGGGCGATCCAGTACGGCTCTCTGCAGCACGGCAACGAAGTCCTGCATGCTGGCGTTTCGCGCAGGCATCAGGATGTGGTCTGGATACACCGTACTGACGACCGAAGAGGGATCGGTCGCCCCTTTCTCGCTGCTCTTTAACTTGGCGCCACCTTTGCCAACAGAGAGGCTATAGAGTGCGAACCGGCGCTGCTCGCGGTGGAAGCTGAGTTGAAAGCGGTCGGCGAGCAATCCCGCCAGCATCGACATCTGTTGTTCTCGTGTCGGACGAACGTCGCCAGGCGTGACCGCTGCAATCTCGAACTTCGTAGAGTCTATCCAGGCCGGGCCGCCTGAAATGACTTTTGGGTTCACGTTGTAGGCTGCGGCGATCATCAACTGCAGGGTGAAATTCTTTGCAACAAAGCGGTTGGTGCCTTCCATCTTGACGAAGTGGCCGTCTCTTGGGCCCGCGTCCACCGCTTTGACGGTTGCGACCTCAAATGCCTGTGGAGCCGCGGCGACCTGCGCAGGGGCTCCTGCCGCTTGCAGTAACACGAACACACCCGCGCAAAGAGTCGTGCGAATCACCATTTGTGTCGCCCTCTGGGAGCTTAGACCTGATCCTTTGCCTTCGCGGGAGCAATCTGAAGAAAGAAACATAGCAGCGCGGCCAGCACACACGCGCCTGCAATGGCGTACAGGCCTCCGGCAAAGCCGTTCGTCGCATCCCGCAGGCGACCGGTGACGTACGGCCCGGTAAACCCGCCGATACCGCCCACCATGGTGATGATGGCCACGCCGCCCGCCGCGGCTTGGCCGCCCAGCACGCGCGTGGGTAGCGCCCAGAACGGCCCCATGATGCTCCACAGGCCCATGGCCGCCAGCGTAAAGGCGCCCACGCCGAAGGCAAAACTGTGCGTCTGCGCCGCCAGCACGAAGCCGACGGCGCTCAGAATGAAGCAGCCCGCGATGTGCCAACGACGCTCGCCCGACCTGTCACTTGAAAAGCCGATCAGCACGCCAAACAGGGCAGCTGCCAGATAGGGTAGGGCGGCATACTTCGCCACCAGGCTGGCATCACCCGGGTTCATGGCCGCGCCGGACGCGGCACCCGCGGCCAGCCCCGCACCATGCCGCAGGCTATTCAGGATCAGCGGCATCCACAGGTTGACCGTGTAAATACCGATCTGGTTCAGGAAGAAGACACCTGCCAGCACCCACACCATGGGTAGCTTGAAGGCGTCCTTCAGGTTGTGGTGCTCCTGTGCACCGCCGGCGTTGCGGTCGCGCTCCAGTTCGTCTTCCAGCCACTGCTTCTCGCCGTCGCTCAGCCAGGGTGCGTCCTTCGGGTGATCGTGGAGATAGAACAGCACGGAAATGCCCATCAGAAACGTGGGTATGCCTTCCACCAGAAAGAGCCACTGCCAGCCGTGCAGGTTCAAGACGCCTTCCAGCTTGAGCAACGCCGCCGACAGGGGAGCGCCGACGACGCCAGCGATGGACGTCGCTGTCATAAAGCGCGCCACCGCGCTTGCCCGCTTGGTGGTGGGGTACCAGTAGGTCAGGTACAGGATCATGCCGGGAAAGAAGCCTGCCTCGCTGACACCGAGAAAGAACCGCATGAAGTAGAACGAGTGCGCACCCTTCACAAACATCATGCAGGTGGCAATGATGCCCCACGAAATCATGATGCGGGCGATCCACTTGCGCGGACCCACCCTGCCCAGCAGGAGGTTGCTGGGGAGATCGAACATGGCCGATCCAAGAAAGAAGATGCCCGCGCCAGTGCCGTAAATCGTATCCGTCAGATGGAGGTCACGTTTCATCTCCAACGCCGCAAAGCCCACGTTAACCCGGTCCAGGTAGGCCAGAATGTAGAGCACGAAGATGTACGGGATCAGCCGCAAGCTGATCTTGCGATACACATCCTCGCCGTTGATTGCGGGTGCTGGTGCTGTTTGCTCTGCCATTGCTGCGCTTTCCCTTCGTGCGTGTCCATGAGAACAGAAGATGATGGCCGCGTAGTCCGGCGCGGCAACCCGCTGTTGGCGTCAACGGCGTAGTCGAAGAACTCTTTGATGTGACACAGCTCTGCGGCGGCTCAGGTGACCTGTTGCGATGCAGAGAATTCACAGTCGCACACCCCCAGGCCGATGCATGCATTGAGCCCGGACGGCCCTCTCCGGCTCACATATCAAGAACGGCGCATTGGGGTCCGGCCGCGTAGGACGATTCCTACGGGGAAAGACGGATGCGGCGTGGGATATTGCTATGCGTCTTTCCATCACCGTGCTGGCCGCCACTCTCGGCCTGCTTGCCTCCGCCGTTCTGCCTGTCAACAGCAAAGCCGACACGTTTTCCGCAAGCTACCTGGCCGCCGGTGTGCAGACGCCCAACGCCTCCAACAATGTCAACACCTTTGAGTCGGGGGTGTATAACTCTGCCGCCGGAACCACCACGTTCAACGGCAGCGGCATTACCGGTACCTACTCCGGCAGCTATGCCATCCAGTCCGCGAACCTGTACGGCGGCGCGGGCGGCACCGGTAACTACATTGCAACCGCGGGCACGTACTCACTGAATCTGTCGTCCTCCGTGAATTACTTCGGCCTGTGGTTTTCTGCGTTGGACAGCGGCAACCAGCTTTCCTTTTACAAGGACAGCACCCTGCTGTTCACGTTCACGCCAACGGCGTATCAGCAGCTGGTGGGCGCTTGCCCCAGCAGCAGCAATGCGTTCTGCGGCAATCCCAACACGGCCTTCAAGGGACAGGACAGCGGCGAACAGTTCGCCTTCCTGAACTTCTATGACAGCAACGGGTCGTTCAACAAGGTGACGTTCACGCAAACCACGGCGTATGGTGCGTTCGAGTCGGACAACCATACGGTCGCCAACCTGAGCAGTGCACCGCTCGGCACGGCCATCGTCACGCCCGAGCCTTCCAGCTCCGTGCTGGCCATAACGGGCATCTTCTGCATTGGCGGCGTGGCAGTCATGCGCCGCACGCAGTCGGCGGCACGCTTCCACGTGGGATGAGTTTGGCTTTTCGCGAAAACGCACGCCCCCGTGGCGTGCGTTCTTTTTTGCTCTGTCGCTCGCCCCTGGTGGCTTGTCATCCCTCCGCTGCGCTGCGGGATGACAACCGTTAAGGACAGCGCGTGGTTAATACGTCCACGACTTCGTGTCAGCACCTGAAGGCGCGGTTTTCACCATGTGTTCCGTCATCATGGGTAGCAGGCGTTGCGGCCAGTTGGCACCATTCTGCTGCATGGTGTACTCCGCCGGGCCTCCCACGTAACAGTGCGGCATGCCTGGGCCGTACTGGAAGGTTGCGTCGCTGTGCGGATTGCGCGTCGCCTCCAGGTCCTTCTGCAAGAGGTGCACCGCATTGTTCAGGAAATACGTGTCGCCGTCGCCCACCGCGATGTGCAGCTTGCCTTCGAGCTTCGGCCCCAGCGTGGGCCAGTCACGCTTCAGGATGGCGTCGAGGTCGTAGTGGTCGTGCCAGTACTGCACCACCTGCTTATCGATCGCACCCGTAAGTGGATCGATGACCTGCGCGGGATAGCCGTCGGAACCCGCGGGTGAGAAGACCGCCTGCCAGATGTTCCACTGCTCGGTCGAGCGGCCGCGTGTGCCCAGCACGTACTCGAAGGCGAACTCGTCGCCCGTGTCGGCGAGGATGCTGCCATCCGGCTCACGATCGGCAGCAATCGGTACCTGGCCAAAGTCGCCCTTGCGATAGAACGCGTTGCTATTGTCGTACAGGTTGATGTTCTGGTACGCGTGAAAGTCCACCGGGTCAGGGCAGGCACCGTAAGCGCCGTTATAGCTGTCCGGGTAGAAGATCTGCGTTGCCAGCGCTTCCCATCCGCCGGTAGAACCGCCGGCCGTTGCGCGTGCCCACCCCGCGCCGATGCCGCGATACTTTGCCTCGATTGCCGGGATTAGCTCATCATTGATCGCCGAGCCGTATGGCCCCACGTTGGCTGAATCCACCACGTAGCTGTCGTCGTAGTAGGGGTTTGCGTTCTGCACAAAGAGCATGATGACGTGCGGCAGGCGGCCTGTGGTCCAGTCCTGGAAGAAGCGGTAGCCGGACGATCCGCGCGGGTTTGCACCGGGTGTAGGGGCAGTGGCGGTGAACGCAGGCCGCATGCCGGATGCGAAGTGGTCCTGCCACACGACCAGCGGGTACTTTGCGCTCGGGTGCTCGTCAAAGCCGTCCGGCAGCAGCACCCACGCGCCCAGGTACGTGTCGCGGCCCCAAAACTTGGACAGCTTTTCCGAGCGGAAGCGCATGTACTTCAGCCACTTGGCCTCGGGCTGACGGGCGGCAATTATCTCGGGATCGGCAGGCGTCCCCCTGATTTCCGGTATGACCTTATCAAGCGTGATCTTGAGTGGAGCGGAGGACTTTGGGTCGAAGTGCACATTCACCGGCGCGTTATACAGGTTGCCGGGCTTGCTGTTCCACTTCTGACCTTCGCCCCGGTCGGGTGGGAGCCATACCGTCTTGCCGCTGGCGAGATGGAACTGCTCGTAGACGTTGAAGACGCCTTGCACGTAGTAGTCGCCTGCATCGAGATCCGCCAGCGAATGCCGCGGGTACCCGATGGTCTTGGCGTCTACAGTAAGGGTGCTGGCAGAGGCTGCGCCATCCAGTCCGGTATCCACGCCAAAGGCCTGCGCGGAGCGGTACTGCTCCTCCATCTGCATGCGCGGCTCGTTTTTGCTGCTCTTGCTGAAGACTAGGATCAGGTGCCCGTGCAGCGGTGCTTTGGACGGAATGGACACCTCTACCCGCTGGGCGGCGGCAGAAAAGGCAAGAAGGGTCAGGGCGGCAATCGAGAGCAGTCGCATGGGTTAAGGGTGGCCTGACGCCAGAGTACCCTGTCCGCCGTCGTCTGAATGCAACAGCCGTGAAGAAGTGCGCACACTGCGCTAAGAGCTTTCTA
This sequence comes from uncultured Terriglobus sp., assembly GCA_937873305.1. GTDB lineage: Bacteria > Acidobacteriota > Terriglobia > Terriglobales > Acidobacteriaceae > Terriglobus. Next base: position 24,443 of record CALMOM010000099.1, on the reverse strand, counting down.
CACGCCCAGACGCGAATCGGCACGGCGTACGTACGCCTCTGCCGCCGCACCCACACGCATCGCACAGCGTTGTGTGATTTTGGAGGGAACCGATGATCCATATGCCATCATTGCCAGCGCAGCACGGCATCGCCGAATTGGAACTTGGTCTGCGGCTGCACTATGTCTCCGCCGGTGACGGTCCGCGCACCATCGTGCTGCTGCATGGCTACCCTGAAACCTGGTGGGAGTGGCGGCATGTCATCGCGCCGCTGGTACGTGCAGGTTGGCGGGTAATTGCGCCCGACTACCGTGGCGCGGGCGGCTCGTCTAAGCCCCAGGGCGGCTACGACAAGAAGACCATGGCCTCCGACATCTACCGCCTGTTGACGGAGCACCTGCACATTCCCCTGCCCATCTGCCTGGTGGGGCATGACATTGGCATGATGGTGGCATACGCCTTTGCCGTGGACTACCCGAAAGCGGTCGAAAAGTTGATCCTGATGGAGGCTCCGCTGCCCGGCACGCTGACCTACGACGCGTCCGTTGCCACCACAAAGGTGAGCAATCAAACAATGTGGCACTTCTTCTTCCACAATGCACAGAACAACCTGGCTGAGACGCTGACTGCCGGGCGTGAGCGCGTCTATATGCAGCACTTCTACGAGCGGCTGGCCTTTGATCAGGACGCGATCTCACCCGCGGACCTGGACATCTACACCACGGCGTACGCGGCGGCAGGTGCCATGCGGGCTGGCTTTGAGCTCTATCGCGCGTTCGATCAGGATGCGATCGACAACAAGGCGGCGCTCAAAAAGAGCGGCAGACTTACCATGCCGGTGCTTGGCCTCGGCGGCACGGGTAGCTTTTACCTGCCCATCGCCAAGGCAATGCTGTTGGAGGTCGCCAAGAACGTCATAGTGCGTTCCGTTCCGCAGTGCGGCCATTGGATCGCAGAGGAGAATCCTGTGGTCTTCGTGGAAGAGGCACTGCGATTCTTTGGCAAAGCCGCCTAAGCCACGGGGTGGTAGAGCGCAAAGATTAACACGCCGGCAGCGGCCAGCAGGATGAGTCCTGCCTGCCAAGTGCGTTCAAACATCCAGGGCTGGTAATCATGCGACATGTCTCTCGCTCCTTGTACTGGTTCTATCGTACCCCTGCGGGCGATGAGGTCACTTTCGGCAAAGGTTCCCGCAACGTATGCGAAGTGTCCGCCACGTTCGCATAGGAATCATTGCGGACTTTGCAAATGGTGCGGGGTGCTTTCAGGCCCTGCGATACCCTGAAGCTCTACGGAGAACTCGCACATGCAATCGAGCTACAACGGCATCAACGTCCCGGTGGACGGGCAGCGGATCGACTACATCGCCGGAGCGTACCAGGTGCCGGACCAGCCGATCATCCCCTACATTGAAGGCGATGGCGCGGGCCGCGACATTTGGAAGAATGCGCGCGCCGTGTTCGACGCAGCCGTGGAGAAGGCCTATGACGGCAAGCGCCGCGTGCAATGGTACGAGATCCTGGCCGGAGAAAAGGCCTATCGCCTGCACAACGACTGGCTGCCGCAGGACTCGGTGCAGGCCTGCATCGACTTTCGCGTCAGCATCAAGGGGCCGCTCACCACGCCCATTGGCGGCGGCATCCGCAGCCTGAATGTCACGCTGCGCCAGACCATGGACCTGTACCAATGCGTGCGCCCGGTGAAGCACTACCCCGGCGTGCCCAGCCCCATGAAGAACGCCGACGACGTGGACGTCGTCATCTTCCGCGAGAACACCGAGGACATCTACGCCGGCATAGAGTTCAAAGAGGGCTCGGCAGACGTCAAGAAGCTGCGCGACTTCGTGAACAACGAACTTCTCGGTAACACTAAAAAGAAGCTGCGCGACGACGCCGGGCTGGGCATCAAGCCCATCAGCGTGCACGGCTCCAAGCGCCTGGTCCGCGCCGCCATTCAGTACGCCATCGACAACGGTCGCAGGGTCATGACCATCGTGCACAAGGGCAACATTCAGAAGTTCACCGAGGGTGCGTTCCTGGAGTGGGGCTACGAGGTCGCAAAGGGTGAGTTCCGCGACAAAATTGTGACCGAGCGCGAAAGCTGGATCTTCGCCGCGCTGGACAAGGACGCTTCGCTGACTCCGGAAGCCTTGGCCAAGGTCGTCGAACCCGGCATCGACTACGCTCCGAAGACCTTTGGCGACAAGGTCATTGCCGAAGTCAAGGACGTCCTGGCCGCCATCGGCGAAACCCACGGCAACGGCAAGTGGAAGAGTCTGCTCCTCGTAAACGACCGCATCTGCGATGCCATGTTCCAGGACCTGCTGCTGAAGCCGAAGGAGTACGACGTACTCGCCACCACCAACCTGAATGGCGATTACCTGTCCGACGCAGCCGCCGCGCAGGTGGGCGGCCTGGGCATCGCACCGGGCAGCAACATCGGCGACGGCTACGCTGTCTTCGAGGCTACCCACGGCACCGCGCCACGCCTCGCCGACCAGGACGTGGTCAACCCCGGCTCCGTGATTCTGTCTGGCGTCATGCTGCTCCAACTGATCGGCTGGAACGAGGCCGCCGACCTGATCGAGCAGGCCATGACCAAGACAATCGAGCAAAAGGTCGTCACGGTCGACTTTGCCAAGGAGATGGACGGCGCAATCCAGGTGGGCACCAGCGCCTTTGCCGCCAGGATCGTCGAAAACCTGTAAGCGGGGTGCTGGGGATCAGGCGCTGAACTGCCGCAGGTGATGGTCGGCGTGCAGCCAGCCCCAGCGCATCCATTCCCATTGGGTCAGCGGGCCGAAGTAGGGGTGGGCGGCACCAGCCATGTCCGTCACCGCAAAGTGCTGCAGCGATCGGATGAGCCTGGCCTTGTCCTGCGCAAACTCGCCGGGTGGCGTGCCGCCAATCAGCTGATCCACCTGGGGCGGCGTTGGCACTCCACGCGGCCACTGCAGCGGTGCGTACAGCGCAAATGGCCGCAGCAGCCATCGCCCGGCGATTGATCCGCGGCTGCCGTTCCGTCCCCGCAGGGAACTCACGCCCACGTATGCGTCGTTCAGATGGCACAACATGCCGCCCACCGACATCTTCCCCCAAAGCCGCGCTGCAGCAGGCTGCACCATCTCAAGCCGCTGCACTGTAGCATCTGCTACACCACGATCGGTCAGGGTCATCATGCTGCATAGGATGAGCCAAGCCGTTGCAATGCGCAATTGTCCACGGGATGACGAAGCGAAGCGCAACAATGAAGCCGCTGATTTCAGTCCTTTGGGGCAAGGGGATCGTGTACTCTCCATAGGGAGCACACCTATGCGTGTTGTTTGCTGCCTCCCGCTGCTTCTCGTTGCAACACTGCGCGCTCAGAGTCATGGCGCGACTGTCTCTGGCACTGTGATCTGTGACGACACCGGCAAACCTGCCCACCTGGCAAAGGTGTTCCTGTCGTCCGCCGAGCCGGGCCATGCGGGCGAGAAGATGGTGCACGATATGGAAGCTGCCATGCAGAAGTCCATGGCAAAGAGTGGCGAGCCGCGCACCCCGCCAACGGAGCAGCAACGCAAACGGCAGCAGCAGGCGGCAAAGCAGTTCGACACTGTGGCTGACCTGCTGAGTGCCACCAATGCCGGGCTCGATGGAACGTATCGCATTACCGGCGTAAAACCCGGCACCTACTTTGTGCACGCGCAGGTCCCCGGCTACGTTGATCCATACACAGGGTTTGCGCCGGACGACTTTACGAGTACGGATCCCGCGATTCGCGCCCGTCTGGCGGCTTTACCCACGGTGCGCATCGCCAGTGACGAGGAGAACCAGTCCGTTACGCTCCACCTGCAGCGCGGCGGCGCATTAATGGGCCGGGTATTGTTTGACGATGGCAGCCCGGCCGCAGGGTGGACGGTCTGGGCCCTGCATGCCCGGGAACTCGGCGAGGCCGATCTTGTGCTCAGCCCCAGCCTGCAGAGCACGACCGCCAAAGAGATGGGCAAGCCAGTGGCGACGACGGACGACCGGGGCACGTACCGCGTTGCGGGCCTGCCGGATGGCGAGTACGTTCTCCGCGCCGACATGGGTGCGTTGCCGCGCGGGATCACCGGCAGCAATGCAATGCTTGCGGGTTCGGGCGTCCGCATCGCCGTGTACTCGGGCAATGTGCTGCTGGCCTCTGCTGCGAAGCCGAGCGCCGTACGGCAGGGCGAAGAGCGGACAGAGGAGGATCTTGTGATTCCGGCAAAGGCTTTGCGCACGCTCTCCGGGCGCGTCGTCGCGGTCAGTGACGGCCACCCGCTCAACATGGGCAATGTCATGCTTTCGTCGAAACAGGACGGCCACCTGCAGGCGAAAGCGCCCATCCGTCGGGATGGCTCATTTGTCTTTGAAGACCTGCCGGAGAACGTAACCTACACGTTAACGCTTGACGACGCGGCAGACGCTACCTATGCACCGGAGGGTGAAAGCCTGATGGGGTTGAACATCGCCCTGGGCAAGGCCACCCAGAAATATGCCCACACCACACAGGACGTGTTGCTGGGCTCCTCAGACACTAGCAGCGTTCAAATGCGGTTACGCCCAGCGGACAACGCACCTTCAAACTAGTCGTTCAAGCTCTGTCGCGCAGCTATCCCCCTCCGTTGTGGCGAGGAGGCAGACGGACTAGCCGGGCAAAGCGTGGCCTCGGCAATCCTGTATCCTGTAATTGGCTCGTGCGCAGCTTCCGCTTACGTGTGCCGTTCCCTCTGCCTGCCGCTGCGTCTTTATCGCCTGTTCACAGCTGCCGCTGCAATATCTCTCGTGAGAGCACCTCACGAACCGTAAGGAAACCTAAGTTTTGAGTTCAGTCATTCGCAACATCGCCATCATCGCGCACGTTGACCACGGCAAGACCACGCTGGTGGATGCCATGCTTCGGCAGAGCGGCACCTTTCGTGCCAACGAGGCTGTGACCGACCGCGTCATGGACTCGAACGACCTGGAACGCGAGCGCGGCATCACCATCCTGGCCAAGAACACTGCCGTTCTGTACAAGGACACCAAGATCAACATCGTCGACACGCCAGGCCACGCCGACTTTGGTGGCGAGGTGGAGCGCGCGCTGAAGATGGTGGATGGCGTCGTTCTGCTGGTGGACGCGTCCGAAGGCCCGCTGCCGCAAACCCGCTTTGTGCTGGGCAAGGCGCTTGCCGCCGGCCTTACGCCGATCCTGGTCATCAACAAGATTGACCGTCCGGATGCGCGCGTGCAGGAAGTGCTGAACGAGGTCTATGACCTGTTCATCGACCTGGATGCTGACGAAAGCCTGCTCGACTTCCCGGTGGTGTACACCAACGGGAAGGCCGGCACCGCGACCATGAACATGGATACGCCTGGTACCGATCTGCAGCCGCTATTCGAGACCATTGCCAGCGCGATTGCGCCGGCTAGCGGCGACGCGAGCGGAGCGTTGCAGGTGCTGGTCACGAACCTGGACTACTCGGACTACCTGGGTCGTCTCGGCATCGCGCGCGTCTTCGGCGGCACGCTGAAGACCGGTGAAACCGTTAACATTGCCAAGCTCGACGGCACGCTTGCACCGGTCAAGATCACCAAGCTGTTCAGCTTCAGCGGCCTCAAGCGTACAGACATCGAAGAGACCACGGTAGGCGACATTATCGCTGTGGCGGGCGTCGCCGGCCTGACGATTGGTGAGACCATCACCGGCCTCGACAACCCGCAGCCACTGCCGCAGATCGTCATTGACGAGCCGACGATCGCTATCCAGTTTTCGGTCAACAACTCGCCGTTTGCGGGTCGTGAAGGTTCGTACGTCACCAGCCGTAACCTGCGCGAGCGGCTCGACAAGGAACTGCAGACCAACGTCTCCATTCGCGTGGAAGACACCGACTCGCCCGACACCTTCAAGGTGCTGGGTCGCGGTGAACTACAGCTGGCCGTATTGATCGAGATGATGCGCCGCGAGTCGTTCGAGCTGACCGTCGGCCGCCCGGAGATCGTCACCAAGCGCATCGATGGCAAGCTGATGGAACCGGTCGAGTACGTCACCATCGACGTGCCGGAAGAGTTCAGCGGCACCGTCATCCAGAAGCTTGGACCCCGCAAGGGCGAGATGGTCAAGATGCACGGCCAGGGCCGTATCCGCATGGAGTTCAAGGTGCCTTCCCGTGGCCTGATTGGCCTCCGCTCGGAGATGCTGACGGAAACGCGCGGCACCATTGTGATGAACACGCTGTTTGACGGCTACGTACCATACCAGGGCGAAATTCCGCAACGGCCCACAGGCGCGCTCATCAGCGACCGTACGGGCGTTACCACGACCTATGCGCTCAACGGCATCCAGGAGCGCGGTACCTTGTTCCTGGGTGACGGCGTTGAAGTCTATGAGGGCATGCTCGTCGGTGAAAACAGCCGCGACAATGATCTGGACGTCAACGCGGTCCGCGAAAAGAAGCTGACCAACATGCGTGCGTCCTCTGCCGACGAAGCCCTGCGCCTGGTGCCCTACAAGCAACTGACGCTGGAGCAGTGCATCGAGTTCATTGCGGACGACGAACTGGTGGAAGTCACGCCCAAGTCGCTGCGCATGCGCAAGAAGGTGCTGCAGGCCAACCGTCGTCCACGCCGTCAGCAAATGCAGGAAGCATAGCCCCGAACCACACAACCGCATCAACAGGGGAGCGCACCATACGTGGTGCGCTCTGCTACCGTTAAAGGCAGATGCCTGTGCAGCAGCAGTTACCGTTCGGCCAGCCGCCTCCGCAAGCAGCCGCAGCCGTGCCGCAGACGACCGCTTCCGGACAGACATCTGCGCCTGAGACAGGATCGACACCGGCACCCGTGTGGCTGCAGCGCCTGTCGCTGGGTGTCGTTGTCATCTTCTGCCTGTACGTTGGCCTGCTGATCTCCGTTCTGCCGTGGTGGCAGGAGATGTGGGACCGCAATCCCATGCTCTTGCAGCACCCCACACTCCGAGCATTCCTGATGCAAGGCTGGGTGCGGGGAGCAGTCAGCGGGCTAGGATTGTTGGACCTCTGGATCGGGATCTCTGAGTTGATCCACTATCGCGACTACCGCAAATAGGCGTACCTAGAAGGGGTGCGTGATGATTTTGCCCGTGCCCTTCGCGATCTTGCCGGTGCCTTTTGCCGCGCCTTTGCCGACATCGCCCGCGCCCTTGCCGACATTTTCCGCGCCCTTGGCTGGATGCAGCGTGACGATATCACCCGCGCCCTCCGCCGTGCGCCCCGCTCCGCCCGCCGCACCCTTGCCAACGTCTCCTGCGCCACTGCCGTATTCGCCTGCGGCACTCTTGCCGTGGTGTTTGGTTGTCGTGGTCGTCGGCGCAGTCTGGCCCGCTGGGGTCTGGGCAGAAGCTACTCCGGCTGTGAGCAACAATGCGGCTGAAAGAACAATCACCGACTTCTTCATGGGTTCTAACTCCTGTTCCATGAGATGCAGTGGCGGCTTAGATGTCGTCACAGGCGGAATTCCGCAGCGGTAAACTTGGCCACATGCTTGGTGCTCTCATCCTGTGTGTACTTGGCGTTGTGCCAATGCTGGCTGCTAAGGCACAACAACCTGTGCCGCTCCATGACGGCCAACAGATCGTGTTGCACGGAACATTGAGCATCAGGCCCGCAGGCCGCCTGCAATTTGTTACGATTCGCACCACACAGGCGTACGTACCAGTACTCACAAGCGAAAACGGGACGGACGACCTAGCAGGACCCATTCACGAGATTGGGCTAAGCGGCTACAACAGTTACCACCTTCTCTACGCGCATCGTGGACAGCCGGTTACCGTGCTCGGCAAGGTGATGACTGACGGTGCCAGTCCCTACTACCTGCACAACGCCTCGCTCGCCGCCACCAGCATTCGGCTGGCAGACGGAACTGAGCTGACGGGCAGGCCTCGTACGGAGTCCCGCATTGCGGTGGATGTCGGTTTGTACCAGGCGACCGCTGTGCTGCCGGCCGACCCGGCTCAGCCTTGGCAGTACAGCGCGCATGGATCACCTGATCCGGAGCAGCGTTTTCTCTCGTGCAGCAGCAATGGAGGCGGTGACGTGGTGAATTGCTCCTGCGCGAAGGGCTTCAAGGCTCTGCGTGCGGAGTCATCCACACGAGCCGTCACCGCGCAGGTCTTTGATGACTCCTACACTGCCCAGTTTGGTGTAGGCGACGAGGCACGGCGAGTTGAGCTTTCTGTAACCTGCAGCCGGTAGCATCCAACCACCGATGCCGAACCGCACTCTGCCTGACACACCGCTGGAGCAAGCTCCGCTAGCGTACGAGAACGACACGTTTCTGGAGAGCCCGGATGGGCGCATTCTGCGCATACTGGCGGAGTACCAGGAGCCCATGGCCCGCTTCCGGCGCGAGCGCATTCAGGACACCGTAGTGTTCTTTGGCTCTGCGCGCTTCGCTTCGCTGGACAATGCTGAGAGCAAGGTAGAGTTGCTGGCCAACACCGGCAGCGCGGCAAAGGCTCCCGAGCACGAGCAGCCCGCCAGTTCGCCTGAGGCGTCAGACGCCACGGACCTGCAGCGCAGGCGCGCGGAGACCGCCGTGGAGATGGCCCGCTACTACGAGGATGCCCGCAAGCTGGCGTATCTGCTAACAGACTGGGCTAAGGCGCTCCCCGGGCGCAGAAGCCGCTTTGTGGTCACCAGCGGCGGTGGTCCCGGCATCATGGAGGCAGCCAACCGCGGCGCGTTCGAGGCGGGTGGCCAGACGATTGGGTTAAATATCGCGTTGCCGTTCGAGCAGCGGCCCAACCCGTACATCACGCCCGCGCTCAACTTCCAGTTCCACTACTTCTTTATGCGCAAGTTCTGGTTTGCCTACCTAGCCAAGGCGCTGGTGGTGTTTCCGGGAGGCTTTGGCACGCTGGACGAGATGTTCGAGCTGTTGACGCTGGCGCAGACTCATAAACTGGGTAAAGAGATTACTGTCATCATCTACGGCTCGGCCTATTGGAAAGGCGTGATTGATCTGGACCTGCTCGCTGAAAAAGGTGCGATTGCCAGCAAGGATCGCGAGATCTTCCGCTTTGCGGATACGGTCGAGGATGCGTTTGAGCTGTTGCGGGCGGGGCTGGAGCGGCATCTTGCGCGCCCAGCCTCGTTGGATACCAGTGCTGAATCAGGAGACTTGGAGGTGGAGCGGGTGCCGCAAACAGCAGCACCCGTGACTAGCTGACGCTTGGTTTACGCAGGGGAGTGACAGGACGAGACGGTGCCGCGTCGCGCTTCGACTGCCAGCCCATGGCGATGTTAATGGCGCGCATCCAGACCCTGAATCTGGAATGGCCGATCATCTCGCGGCTGATGTCGTCATAGGCGAAGCGGATAGCGGTAAAGCGATTACCCTCAGTGTGGCTGTAAATGGCCAGCAGGAGGACCAGAACGGCAGTGCCGCACAGTGCCCAGTCGACAGTTGTAAATGCTTCTGACATAGTGATACCCCGGATCTGCTGGTTACAGGTGATGAATGGAAGAAGGGCAAACTATTCGGAACCCGACGGCTGAGGCCGTTCTGTATCAGGTGTATCGACTGCACCGAACCACACTTTAGCGGGCTGTAGAAAAAGAGGTCAAGCGGGTGCACTGTACCGTACATAACGGGAGCGCTGAACACGTGGGCGGAGCATTCAGAAGTCGCGAAGGGCTGAAGACGCCCAATTTTCGCCAGCCTTTACCCCATAGCTGAGCCCGTTTAAACTAGGCTCTATGTCGAAGCAGAGTCAGGATCGCAAATTCGCATATGCCACTCTTCAGCGCGAGGGCGAGTGAAATCCCGTTCCCTGGTGTTTATCTCTCGACGCGAGGATGGCAGCCTTCACCGTATACCGGTGCCGGTACAGGCGGTGTGGCTTGTGGCCCTGGCCGCGGTGGTGGGCCTGTTTACCGTGGCTGGCCTTGCTGGCTCCTATTCCCGCATGCTGCTCAAGACCGAGCGGTTTAATCAATTGCGGCGCGAGCACGAGCTCCTGCGCGGCGACTATGCCCGCCTGCAGAAAAAAGAACACGACAAGGAAGTTCAGGCGGCGTCCTTGGGTGCCCTGGCCAGCGAGGTCTCCGCGCTGTACGGCCTTACCGCGCGCGGCGTCACGGGCGGAGCACAGGGCAGCGTTGCTTTTCTAAGCCGGCGTTTTGGCAAACCCAAGTCCGCGGGCGTTCAGGCGACTACGCAAGTGGTGGACACAGGTGCGGACAGCAATTTCTCTAACGCCAGTTATTACAAGTCAGTTTCAGACTTCTATGCCTTGCGAAACAAGGCGCTCGACGGATCTGTAAATCGTGCCATGTCGGCCGGCTTCACCCGTCTGCCGTCCGGCGACCTGGACCTGGGTGGCGCGTTTGCCATGGCAAATCTGCCGAGCCTGTGGCCGGTCGTGGGGCCGATTACCTCACCCTTTGGGGCGCGGGAAGACCCTGTGCTGGGTACCGGCGAGGGTGAGTTCCACAAGGGCGTCGACATTTCCGCCCCGTATGGCACGCCGATCCGGGCCTCAGGGGATGGGGTGGTGCTTTCTGCAGCCGTTGGTAATGGCTACGGCAAGGAAGTGGTGATCGACCACGGCAATGGGGTGCATACCTTGTACGCCCACATGTCCGGCTTCCATGTCTCCGGGGGCGACTCCGTGGTGCGGGGCCAGGTGATTGGTTATGTGGGCACCACGGGCCGCACAACGGGCGCGCACGTGCACTACGAGGTGCGCCTGCACGAGATTGCCGTCAATCCACACAAGTACATGCGCGAGACCTTGAATGACGGCGTGGTGGTGGCGGCCAGGTAAGCTTCCCAACAGTTAGCCGGTCAGCGCACGCCGACCGGTTTGTTGTTGCTCCACTCATCTGCCACTACCCCAATGGCCTGTAGGGTATCCACAGCCGTTTCAATGGTTCGCCTGAGTTGGGGCTGCGCGGACTCCGGTGCGTCATGCGCTTCCTCAATGGCGACGACGCGCCCATACGGCCATGCCTCCTGGGGTATGGCGTTCAGGGCTTCCGCCAGATTGGCTGGATCGATATTTAGCACCTGCCGGCGTGCAGCTTCCGGCCGCAGCATGGTGCCCTTGCCCAGGTCAGACGGGTTGCTGTCGGGCATCAGCACGTGCAGCGAAATCATCTTCTCCTGCACCGTGAGTGACGGATTCTGCCAGTCATTCAGGCTGTTCACTGACATATACCGGTTTTTTGACGGCGGAGGGATGCGGGAAAGGTCGCGCCGCGCGTCGCCGATCCGCTCCTGCGCGTTCACGCCGGCGGCGGCGATGGTGGGTGTAGAGCGGCAGCCTGCCAGCGGCAGCACGGTCAAGAGGGTAAGGGCAACAGCTGGTCGAGCATTCACGGGTTAGGGAGCCTTGCTTTCTTCTGCGCGCTGGGACACTGTGCGCCACATATGAGCTTATACGGCCTTGATGGGACTTATACGGCCTTGATGTTGCCGTTTACACCATTAGGAAAGAAACCACCTTTGGCTGTACCTGCAGTCGCGCTGCCGTAAACAATTGCTAGCACCTGCGAGGCTGTTCGCTGAAAGGCGAAGCCGTTATAGCTGTTGTTCTGGCCGGTGGTACCGTTCGCCAGCGTCGCGAAGAAGCCGCCGTTCGCGGTGGTGGGTCCGGCTTGTGCTAGCGCCACCGTACCCGGGTCCGCAGGTTTGATGTCGTAACCGTCGGCTGGCACGTAGCCTGCGAGCGTGCTGGGGTACGCAGCGTTTTGCTGAATGGCCAGTAGCCGCAGAGCGCCGGTGTGGAAGCCTTCCACTGCCAGAATCTGCGCCGCAGCGGTGACGTTGTTGCCGGACAGGCTGGAGGCGGCACCCGCGTAGGCCGTGACGCCCACATCCTCAAACAGGCGCGCGTGCTGCAGGTAGTTGCTGCCGTTGATGGTGGTGAGCGCTGACAAATTTAACTGGGGGCGTGCGACCGCGGTTTGGCCTAAAGCCGTGCGCAGAGCGGCAACGTGCGCCGTCTCATCAAACAAGATTTCCGCGAACAGGTCGTTCACCTGCTGGCTGGGAAAGGTAACTTGGGCCGGTGCCCCGGTAGGTGCTGGGCCGCCGCCGGTGTACGCGCTGTTCAGGTCCTGACCGGTGACGATGTAGCTGTAGAAGGTCGCTTCCAGGTACTCCAGATTCAGGGCGAAGTTCAGCACATCGATCTCCGGCTGACTTGCGGCATCCACGTACGGCAGGGTAGAGTCGCCGCAGCCGAGTACGGCCGCACCGGCGGCCAGGGCGCTGACGGCACCGGCACCGGTCAGAAAACTCCGCCGATCGGCAAGGCGCTGCAAAGAGCTGCGCGGCGCGGGTTGCGCAGGCATGTCAACCGGGGGAACTGCTGAGTCAGGGGAAGCTGCCATGATGTCTCCTTATGTACAAGACCGGCAGTTCGCTTTGAGAGCAGGCTGGCCCGGTGCTGGACGGTCAGAGGCTTAGAACCGAAAAGGCGCTGCTGTGTTGCTGTCGTTTCCTTACACGCAGCGCACTTTTGGCCCCGATGTTGGCGCTGCGCGAAGTTTTTGCATTTCGAACGCTGCCGAGTCGCCCGTATAGAGTCGATGGTGGGCACACCGAGAAGGAGACACACAGCATGGCCGAACATCAGGACAGAACGCTGCAGAGACTGACGGAAGGCATTTTGCGCTTTCAACAGGACGTGTACCCCGCGCGGCAGGATGAGTATGCTTACGCTGCCCAGAACCCGCAAAAGCCGCACACGCTGCTGATTACCTGCTCTGATTCACGCATCGACCCAGAGGCCTTAACGCAGAGTGGTCCAGGCCAGATTTTTGTGACGCGCAACATCGGCAACATGGTGCCGCCCTATGGCGAGATGCTGGGCGGTGTCAGCGCCGTAGTTGAGTACGCGGTGGATGCGCTGGGTGTGCAGCATGCTGTCATCTGCGGCCATACCGATTGTGGAGCCATGAAGGGTTTGCTGGCGGAACCGGGCAAGCTGGACAGCATGCCCGCGGTAAAAAGCTGGCTACGCAATGCCGACGGTGCCAAGCGGGAGGCGATGGCCGTCGACGGTGACGAGCCGTCGCTCAAAACGGTGACCGAGCAGAATGTGCTCACTCAGATGCAGCACCTGCGGTCGCATCCCTCTGTAGCTGGCGCCATCGCTCGTGGCACACTCACCATCTCCGGCTGGGTCTACGATATTGAGCACGGAGACGTTCGCATCTACAACGAGGCTGAGGACCGGTTTCGGTCCGTTCGCGAAGGGGCTGCAGCCGGGCAGCATGCGGTTGGGGCAGCCGCTTGATCAACCCTGGTCCGTAATTGGGTAGCCTGATCGGCTGAGCGATCTGCCGTTGCTGAACGACATGCATTGCTAC
>CALMOM010000099.1:0-11108 GCA_937873305.1 uncultured Terriglobus sp. | reverse complement strand
CGCACACGTTAATCGGATAGCAGGCTGCTAAGAAACGGCTTGCTATCCGCACGTGGCGGTGGTGGTGTGTCATGCAGACGGCCATCCCGGACGTAGACGATTCGGTCGGCGACCGCCGCGGCCTCCGGGTTATGCGTGATCATGAGTACGGTCTGCCCCAGCTCCTGGGAGGCATGGCGCAGCATGCCCAGCACGGTATCGGAGTTCTCCGTGTCCAGGTTGCCGGTGGGTTCGTCGGCCAGGATGATGGCAGGCCGGGTAATCAAGGCGCGCGCAATGGCTACCCGCTGCTGCTCCCCGCCGGAAAGCTCGCTGGGGCGGCTATCTAAACGGGCCTCGATGCGCAACAGTTCTGCCAGCTTACCGAGCAGGGTACTGTCGAACGGCTTGCCTGGCGAGGCGATGCTGTGAGCCAACTCAATGTTGCCGCGCGCAGTGAGAGTGGGTAGAAGGTTAAAACGCTGGAAAACAAAGCCAATCTTTTCGCCGCGCCGGCGGGTGCGTTCCGCGTCAGACAGGCTGTTGAAGTCTAGCCCATCAATGGTGACGGAGCCGCCGGTCGCCCTGGTGAGCCCGCCCAGCAGGTAGAAGAGGGTCGATTTGCCTGACCCGGACGGTCCGACGATGGCGATGAACTCGCCCCGGTCCACGGAGAAACTGGCGTCGCGCAGGGCGTGGGTTTCGATCTTGCCGGAACGGTAGGTTTTGCCAAGCTGGCGGGCAACAATGATGGGCGGCATGGGCAGGACCAGTCTATCGCGCCCGGCGCCCGCTGAGCGGCTGCTGTGTGTCAGGCAGTTGCCGCACGCAGGGAGGAGCGCGGTGTGGGGGTAGCTGCCGCTTGCGGATCGGATAGGAGCTGCACCTCGATGCGCAGAGTCATAATGGTGGAGGCTCCGCGCCGGCTGGGCAGGTAATTGCAGCAAGTGCAGCGCTCGGCCAAGACCCGGTGGCTCTCGCGCGTCAACTCCAGCCCGCCGCTCAGCAGGGCGGCGTACAGTTCCGGTAGACACTGCTGCTGCACTTCAACACACAGTTCGAAGGTGTGCGCGGAAGTCTGGCGACGGTCCAGCATCCAGCCGCCCGCGCCATCCACCGCGGTGCCCAGGTCGGCCAGCAGCTTGGCGCGTTCGGTATAGGAGATGGCGGCAAGGTGCAGGTCGAGTTGCGGTTCGTCTTGGCTCACGTTTTCCCTATCGGCTGCACTGGGGTGGCGCGGCTGGAATGTTGCAGAACGGCACGGGCTCACGCGCATCCCATGTGAGCCAAATCGGAGCGCAGGAAGGGGGCAGGCCATGATCGTAGGAACCGGCATCGACGTGTGTGAGATAGGTCGTGTGCGGCAGGCCGTGGAGCGCCACGGCGACCGCTTCCTGCGCCGCATCTTTACCGCGGCAGAACTGGGATACTGCCAGGGCAAGCGGCACTCTGCAGTGGAGAGCCTGGCCGCTCGCTTTGCCGCCAAGGAGGCCACCGCAAAGGCTCTGGGCACCGGTATCGCCAGTGGTCTTCGTTGGCAGGACATCGAGGTCGTACGCCCGCCGGATGGCCGTCCCACCCTTGTGCTGCATGGGGCCGCTGCGGAGCGTGCCGCTGCCATGGGCGTCACTGCCATGCACCTGAGCCTGTCGCACGGGCAAGCCATCGCGATCGCGTCCGTTGTGCTGGAAGGTTAGGCCAACCGTACCCCGCTTGCCTTAAAATGGCGGCACTGATGACGGAGAGCTTGTAATGACATTGAACCGCAGAAATTTCTTACGCAATGCCGGTCTTGCCGCGGCTGCCACCCAGATTCCGCTGGTTTCGCCCTGGGCACAGACGCCAGCCCGCACCTTTGGCCCGAACGATCAAATTCAGGTTGCGCTGCTCGGTGCCGGTGGCCGAGGCCAGAACATCACCAGGGCAGCACTCGCCGTACCCGGCTGGAAGTTGGTGGCTGCCGCTGACTGCTACGACGGTCGTCTGGCCCATTGCAAGGAGATCTTCGGCTCTGATATTCAGACCACGCGCGACTACAAGGAGATCCTCGCGCGCAAGGACGTGGATGCCGTCATCATCGGCGCGCCGGACCACTGGCACCGCCAGATGTCCTTGGATAGCATGGCCGCGGGCAAGGACGTGTACTGCGAAAAGCCAATGATTCACGAGTACGCCGATGGACCGCTGATGATCGAGGGCGCGAAGAAGTACAACCGCATCTTGCAGGTGGGTTCGCAGCGCGTGTCCTCGGTCATTTACCAGAAGGCGAAGGAGTTATACGACAGCGGCGTCATTGGCAAGCTGAACATGGTGCAGGCGCACTGGGATCGCAATAGCGCGCAGGGCGCGTGGGAGTACACCATCCCCACGGACGCCAACACGCAGACCTGCGATTGGCCGCGCTTCGAGGGCTCCGCGCCCAAGCACCCCTGGGATCCGCAACGTTTCTTTCAGTGGCGCGAATTTAAGGATTACGGCACCGGCGTCGCCGGAGACCTGTTTGTGCACCTGTTTACCGGCACACACTTCATCACGGGGGCGCTTGGCCCCACGCGCGCCTATGCCACCGGCGGTTTGCGCTACTGGAAGGATGGCCGCGACGTACCAGACGTTTTGCTGGGCCTGTTCGACTACGGCGATTGGAACCTGGACCTCCATGTGAATTTTGTGGATGGTGGTGAGGAGGGTGAAGGCTTCACCTTTACGGGCACTGAGGGAACCATGGAGATTACCGGTTCAGGTGTGACCGTCAACCGTGTACCGCGTGAGAAAGGCCCCGGCTACAGCATCGACAGCTTTACCAAGACGATGCAGAAGCAGTTGGTCCAGCAGTACGCCGAGAAGTATGCGGAAGATACCAAGCAGCGCAACAGCAGCCTGACAGATACCACGCTTCAGACCTACACCGCACCCCGTGGCTACAACGACGTGGTGGACCACTTCCGTAACTTCTTCAACTCGGTACGCACACGGCAGCAGCCGGTGGAAGACGCCACCTTCGGCTATCGCGCCGCGGGTGCCGCTCTGCTGAGCATGGTCAGCATGGACAAGGGTACGGTGGCACACTGGGACCCCGTGGCCATGAAGTTGAAGGAACGCGCGTAGCAGCAGTACATCCACCACGCAGAAGAGGCCGTCGAGTTGCCGGCCTCTTCTGCGTGGCAGCCTGCACTGCTACTTGCTAGGTTCAGCATCCCAGGGCTTGACGTTGCGAATCCAGATGTTTCGAAAGCTGATGGGTTCGCTTTTGTCGCCGTGGGCCTGCAGCTTGACGGGCGCAGCGTCGTAGGCCTTATAGAAGGGTTTGCCCACGTACAGCGTCTGACCCTTAACTTGGTAATGATCTTCAACCAGGACGCCATTCAGAAAGACAGTGGCATAGGCCGGGGTCTGCACCGTACCGTCGCCGTTGAAGCGTGGGGCGGTCCAGACGATGTCATAGCTGGACCACTCGCCGGGCTTGCGCGCGGCGTTGGCCAGGGGCACAGCCTGCTTGTAGATGCTGCCTAACATGCCATTTGTGTAGGTGGGATTGTTGTACGAGTCCAGCACCTGTAGTTCGTAGCCGTCGTCACCGGGGCCGGTGGAGGCTAGAAAAACGCCGCTATTGCCCCGCGCCTGGCTTTCGCCCGTAATGCTGGCGGGAATTTTCCACTCCACGTGCAGCTGATAGTCCTTGAACTTCTGCTTTGTTTCAATGTTGCCGCCGCCGCCCTTGCGCACCGTCATGACGCCGTTGGCGACATCCCAGTCGGCCGGCCCTTGTGTTTTGACCGACACCCACTGTGAAAGGTCGGTGCCGTCAAACAGCACGACCGCGTCCGACGGTGCCTGGCCCACGGTGGCGGCGGGTGTCACGACGGGCGGTACCGGCTTGTAGAACTCCGTGTCCTCATGCGTAGGCTTCGCACCCACCTGCGCCCCTGTGGCGGGTTGCTGTGCATGCAGAACCGCAGCGACCGTACTGAAGGCTGCAAGGGCTAGAACAGAGAGCAGGGGAGCGTGCTTTGCGGTGTGCGTCATGGTAGCAGTGAGCATACACGCCGCCGGAGGGTAGGCGATAGACAGAGGTCTACTTGACTCGCGACGATAGCTCGTCCATTCGCCCGCCGAGCATACCCGTAGTTTTGAAGAACTGCTTCTTATCGTCTTCGATGCGCGTCAGGCGAAAGCCAACCTTGTCATACTGGCGTCGTACGTCGTCGAACTGGCGATTCATATCGGTTCGCAGTGACGCCACTTCTCTGTGATTCAGCAGAATGTCTGCAAGAACAAAGAAGGTAGGAATGCCGATCGACAGCAGAAGTTGCAGGTTAGTCATAGTGACGCGTCCGCCCGTACATGATAGCAAAGGCCCAGCCTCTGCGCGGCCGCTTACATGTCGCTCTGCCCAGTGTGCGGGCACTCAGTTACACTTACTCGTACTAGATTTTGGGCGTAGCGCGTCCACTGTAGAGACCGCACTGCCGCCACTGGCGACGCTGCGGGGAGGTTTTCTTTGCGTCGTATTCTCCTCGTTGTTCTGTTCTTTGTGTGCGCTTTGCCAGCGGGCATGTCTATCTCGGGCTGCTCCAAGGGCACCAGCACCAGCCGATACTGCAATGGCGCCAACGGCCCGCTGATCGGCCAGGCGCAAAGCATCACGCTACAGCCCACGGTGGGCGGCCTGAGCCTGGGCTTTTCGCAGACCGCGTCCGTCACCACGCCAACCGCGGTGGATTGCCAGAACAACACGGTTACGATTGCGAGTTATAAGTACAGCACCACCAACCCATCCAACCCTGCTGCGGTTGCTGTGGCCGATGTGAACCCGACCACCGGCGCACTCTGTGCCGGGCAGTGGAACCGCAACAACGCGTCTGGTGTACCGGACTACACGTTTTGCACCTCGACCGGGCAGGCTGGCATTGCGGAGTTGACCGCCGCGGGCAGCGGGGCCAACAGCAATAAGGTGTTGGTCTACGTGCACCCTCAAATTACCGCCATCAGCCTGGGGGCTCCGTCCACAGACTGCACCAACGACCCGGCCAGCAACTGCCCGCAATACACGGCCACCGCAACCACCACGGCAGCGCCGTATGTGCCAAACAGCTGCATTTCGTTTAATCAAAGCCAGCAGCTGGTGGCCCGCTTCTTTGCAGGCAAATCGAACATCACCTACAGCGCTGGGCACGCGACCTTTGCCGCGCAGACAGCGGGCCTGGTAACGATCGAGAACACCAGTGGCGTTGCGACAGCGCTGGCCCCCGGTACCACGGTGGTCACGGCGACCATTGCGAATTCAACGTCGACTGCCGGCATGGTCTCTGTCTGCCCGCCCAAAAGCATCACCATCACCACGCCCAACACTGCAAACGGCAGTGTGACCGTGAACCCGAACAATACGGAGCCGTTCACGGCCCGCGTGCTCGACACGCAGGGCAACCAGATCACAGGCCTGACGCTGACGTTTAACTCCACGAACCCAATCGCGGTACCAGCCTCATCGACTGGCATTACGCCTGCCTTCCCGGGCGGCGCGGCAGTCACGGCGTTCTGTCTGCCGCCCTCCTGCAACCCCTCGCCCTATGGCAACGTGGGCCTGCAGGGCACCGGCAAGCCAATCAGTTCGAACACCATCGTGTCCACGACGCCCGGCAGCAACAGCACGCGGCTTTGGATCGGCAGCACCGACTCCATCTACCTGGTGCCGGTTGATCTAACGACAGGTGTGGTGCCGTCGCCCACGCGACTGCCGTACACGCCAAACTCAATGATCATCTCGCAGAATGGTGCGACCATCTTCATGGGGTCACCCCAGGCACTGATGACGTTCGCCACGGGTGGCACCACCGGCAACGGCGGAGGCGTGACCACGACCAACGTGGCGCTGCAGGGCACGGTTTTGGCTGTGTCGCCAGACAGCACCACCGTCGTCATCTCCGACCCCAACCGCCAGACCATTACCCTGTACAACAGCGCGACACCCGCTGTCACCAGCACCTTCGGTGGAGTCGGCACGCGCGCTGCGTTCACGCCTGACGGCACCACGCTGTACGTGACCACTACGGACAACCACCTGCTGGTGTACTCATCCTTTACCAGCTGGCAGAGCTACGACCTTTCCGCGACGGGTGCAAATGATGTGACGGTAGCGGTCCCGTCCGTAGGTGCCTTTGTGGGTGGCAACACCGCCGTCAACGGCCGCTCCTACTGCGCCAACAGCAATGTGACACCCACCATCTTCTACCCGCAGGCATCAAGCACCACGGTGGCCGCGGCGGTTTGTGACCCCCTTGCGGGCCCCAAACCCGGCCAACACCTCCAGGCCGTGCGCCTGCCTGGCAACGGGGGCTCGCCCATCGTCGACGACCTCACGTTCTCAGGGTCAAATGCCAACGACGGCACCGCGGGTACGCGCACCTTTACAACGACACTACCCAGCGGGGATTGCCCGGAGAGCGGCAATCCGCCGACCTTTGGCACAGTGGTGAATACAGCGGCGCTCACCAGCGTCGTCACGCCAAACCTCACCGGTATCTATCCCGCGTCGGATTCGACCATTGCCTTCGCCACTTACCTTCCCACTGCCAGCGCGACATCTCAGGGTGCTCTCTTACCTGCCTACACACCGGCAGCAAGTGGTGCGGGCACGGTACAGAATGTGACTTTGGCAACGGGCGCGACAGCACCGGTCACGGGCGTGTTCTCGCAGGACAACAAGTTCTTCTTCACGGGAACATCCGGCGACAACCAGGTGCATATCATCACGCGCAGCACCCTGACCGATGGCAGCCAGCTGGCACCCAAGCTGCCCAGCAACAGCGGTGCGAACTACGCTACGCCGAACCTGCTGGTGCAGTACCCACGGAGTGTCACCAACAACTAATACCGTGCAACGATAGAACGGCGGAGAACCTATGCCCTCCGCCGTTCTTGTATTACCAGGGGCTAGGCGTGCCGCTTCTCCAGCACGCTGCGTGAAATGGCATCCAGCACGCCGTTCAGAAAGTTGATGCTCTCCGGCGCGGCGTACCGGCGGCCAATCTCTAGCGCCTCGTTGATGACGATGGGGTGCGGTGTGCCCTTGAAGCCGAGCAGCTCTGCCACGGCCATGCGCAGCAGGTTGCGGTCAACGGCGGCCATGCGGTGCAGACGCCAGTTTTTCGCGTGCTGCTCGATCAGGTCGTCCACCTCGTCGGAGCGCTCCATGGCGATGCGAAACAGGTCCTCCGCAAAGCTTTGCGTCTCCAGATCGACGGTAGCCTGGCCTTCGTCGTCCGTCCGGCTCTTCCAGAAAACGCGGCGCACCTCATTGGCGGTCTGCTTGCCCAGGTCGGACTGGTAGAGCATCTGCATGGCCATCTCGCGAGCCTTGCGCCGGGTGCCACTCATTGCGCACCTGCTTCTGGCTGCGAGAATGCCGCGATCTGTGCGTTCACGGCTTCTGCTGCCGCAGGACCGCTGCCTGCATGCTGCTCCGCCGCGCCGTGGCCCAGCTTGCGGGCGATGCTCACCATCTCGATGGCTGCCGATGCTGCCTCAAAGCCCTTGTTGCCTGCCTTGACGCCTGCGCGGTTCAGCGCCTGCTCCAGCGTTTCGCAGGTCAAGACACCGAAGGCATGCGGCACGCCGGTGTCCTGCTGGCTCTGGCCAATGCCACGTGCGGCCTCGTTGTAGATGGCCTCGTAGTGCGCTGTTTCGCCGCGTAGCAGGCAGCCCAGCGTGACGATGGCGTCGTACTTGCGGCCACCCTCGGCGTTGCGCAGGTCCGCCATCATGCGGGCCGCCGCAGGCACCTCCCACGCGCCGGAGACGCGGGTGATGTCTGTGTCCTGCCGCTTGCCACCCGAGCGCAGGATGCAGTCGAGCGAGCCCTGCAGCAGCCGGTCGGTGATGACGGCGTTCCAACGCGCCACCACGATGCCGAAGCGCATGCCAGTCGCGGACAGGTCGCCTTCGAGTGCTACGGGCAAACCGGCGAGTATGTCCGTGCGCTCCCAGAACCCGAAGTCGAGTCCGTCTGCCAGCGACGCGGTGAACATCCGGCTCTTCCAGTGTGTGTCTTCCACCTCGCTGATGCGGCCCGGCAGATCTTCCGTGCGCACGTCCGCCTGCAGCCAGCGGCTGACCACGTCGCGCACACTGTCCAGCTGAGTTACTTCCACCAGCAGCTCCGGCACGGCGGGCGGTCGTCCGGTGACAAACTCCGTGTTGCCCAGCGGTGCCAGGAACGCGGCACCCTCGCCCTCAGCGTCGCTCCAGCCTTTGCCCGGCTCAAATCCCAGATCTGCAAACAGCGCCGAAAGGCGCTCCCACGCCGCAGCCGAAGGCACTGGCTTCACGACTGTTAAACCCTTGATCATGTCTTCCAGTGTACGTGCCGCGTGCGCTTCATCGGCATCTCAGGAGGCATGGCCAGAACACCATCCAACCAGGAGTTGGCGCTCGGCAGCGTATGCCCCGCCTTTGAACTGACCGACGTTGTGACCGGCAAGGCGCTAGGCCGCGACGACATCTTTGGCGGCGTGGGCGATGAGTCCGTTCGCAAGGGGCTGCTGGTCGCATTCCTGAGCGTGCACTGCCCATTTGTGCAGCACATGGAGCAGGCGCTTTCCGCACTGGCGAGAGAGTATGCGGACCGCATCGCGTCCGTCGCCATCTGCTCCAACGATGTTGCGATTGTGCCGGAGGACGCGCCGGAATACATGCGTGCGCAAGCGGAGCGGCTGCGCTGGCCGGACGTCGGCGATGATGGCATGCCGTACCTGCACGATTCGTCGCAGGAGACCGCGCGCGAGTTCCACGCCGCGTGCACGCCGGATTTGTACCTGTTCGACGCAGAGTTCAAGCTGGTCTACCACGCACAGTTCGACGAGACCCGGCCCTATCGCGAGAGCGACGCGAAGAATGGCGTCGTGAAGGAAGAGCGCATCCACCAGGCTGCGCATGGCAGCAACCTGCGGGCTGCGTTTGACGCTCTGCTAATGGGCAAGCCGCCAGTGGAGCTGCAGGTGCCGAGCCTGGGCTGCAACATCAAGTGGCGCGAGAGCTAGCTGTCGGCTTGCACCCGTCCGGAGTACCCACACTTGTCATCCCAACCGGAGCGCAGCGTAGTGGAGGGACCTGCTGCTTGCCTGAAGCGACAACGCAGCCCGAAAGGAAAGCAGGTCCTTCGACTGGGCACTGCCTGCTCCGCTCAGGATGACAAACATGTACGGCGCACATCTGTACTGAATGTTCTTCAAGACCATGCACGGAAGGAACGCACCTATGCACCCCTTCGTTGCGTTGACCTGTGAAGTGGCTACTTCATGTTGTCTTCAAACCACGCCACGGTGCGGGCGGTGCGGTCCTCGTTGTGCATGGGATTGGCGAAGCCGTGGCCCTCATTGGGGTAGACGACGAGTTCTGTCTTTACGCCTAGTGCGCGCAGGGCATGCCACATCTCGTAGCTCTGCGGTGCCGGGCATTCGCCGTCGCGGTCGCCCACCAGGATCAGCTCTGGCGTGGTCACGTTCTTGATGAAGTTGATGGCCGAGCTCTTTGCGTAGACCGCCGGGTCCTCGTACACGGTCGCGCCAAAGAACGGCACCATCCACTGATCGATGCTGTTTTCGCCATAGTAGCTCTGCCAGTTGCTGATGCCTGCGCCGGCGACGGCCGCGCGGAAGCGATGCGTCTGCGTGATGGCGAACATGCTCATGAAGCCGCCGTAGCTCCAGCCGGTCAGGCCCAGGCGCTTGTCGTCAATGGAGTACTTCGCCTCTGCCGCATCCACGCCTTTCAGAATGTCGCTGAGATCGCCATAGCCGAAATCCTTGCGGTTGGCCTGCACGAAGGCTTCGCCTTGGCCGAAGGAGCCACGTGGGTTGGCAGACAGCACAAAGTAGCCAAGGTGTGCATACAGACCATTACCGCCGCCAGCCGCTCCAGGGCCGACCTCAGCCGAAGGTCCGCCGTGCACGCTCACGATCATGGGGTACTTCTTTGTGCTGTCGTAGTTCTCCGGCAACGTCAGCCAGCCCTGCACCTTGTAGGTGTCGTTAATCCACTCGAGGGATACAGTCTTTGACTTGGCGGGCGTGGCGTGCTCGTTCAGGTTGGTCACGGCGCGCATGCCGTGGATGTCGCCCACGTACAGTTCAGCGGCGCGGTCCGGCCCGGCGGAGTTGAAGGCGATCTTCTTCGCGGCGGGTGCGAACGAGAACGACATGGACGCGCGACCATTGCCGACGGATTGCGGCTCCGTCCAGGCGGAAATCAGTTCCTTGCCGTTGGTGCCCAGCACGCCCAGGTGCGACTTGCCCGGCTGGTCTTCGCTAAAGACAATGTGGTCCGCGTCTGCCCAGGCCAGGTAGACCGGCGTGCTCTTGCGGCCCGGCGTCAGGTTCTGCAGGCCGCTGCCGTCCGCGCCCATCAGGTAGATGTCGCCACCGGTGGAGCCCTGGTCGCTCATCAGGCCGCCGATAAAAGCAATGTTTTTGCCGTCGGTCGAGTAGCGGGGTACGGCGATCTGTAGGCCGTGCAGGCTGCCGCCCGTTGTGACTGGATCAAGAATGACCTTAGGTGTTACGGAAAGCATGCAGATTCCTGAAGCGTCGTAAGCACATGCGTTCTCGCTGCCACTACCGTCAGCATGCGCAGGGTGGACAGCGGCTACGGTGTACATCTTTGCAACCCACCAGTTGTTCTCTCCCGGTGCAGGCGCAGCTATGAATGCTAGATTCTTGCTGTCAGGTGCCCAGTCGAACTCAAATACATGGAGTCGTGCTGGTATACCCACGGCAATCTTGCCAGTTGCCACATCAACCGTTGCGATTGTTTGCACTTCCACGCCATCCTGGCCCACAACACCGGCAGGCGGCTTCATGGCGGCCAGTGCACCGGCGGAGCGGGTTGCATTCTCGACATACAGGAAGGCGATGGAGCTGCCGTCCGGCGCCCATTCCGGCGAGGTCATGGTGCCCTTGATGTGCGTCAGCTGCTTGACCGCGCCGCCGTTCTCGCGCAGGTAAAGCTGCGGCTGGTGGTCCGCACAGGTGCCCACAAAGGCCAGCGTTTTGCCATCGGGTGACCAGCGTGGCGCGCTGCTGCTGCAGCCCTGCCCGGCTGTGATCGCTGGGCTGCTCGTCTCTGGTGCGTTAGCC
>CALMOM010000098.1:9898-10328 GCA_937873305.1 uncultured Terriglobus sp. | reverse complement strand
GATAACTTCTCAGCAAGTCTACTTGGTTAGGTACCGAGAAACGCGGTTATCGTCAGTTGAGCCGACCGCCCAAGCGCTCGATAGCGTCCTGCAGCGTTTTGTCCGAGCCATTCTGAGTCGCCTTCCCGTCGAACTCTTCCAAGACGTCGGGATCGAGAGGCGTACCTTCGAGCGCAGTGAGATTCCACGTGTAGTAAGCCCCGGTAGGCAGAGCCAGGCGGAAGCCATGCCCTACTTTCGCCGACGTAGCTGACAGAAGCCGGCCAGCCGTCTTCTCACCCATGATTGTGGCGAGTCGATTTTCTTTCGCGAAGATAGTGACCATCTCCGCAGCGCTCGCCGTATGCCGATCAACCAGGAGCACGACGTGGCCGTGAAATGATTTGGCTCCGAGACCTTCGGTTTCCAGAAGAATGGGAGACTTGTTGAC
>CALMOM010000098.1:0-9888 GCA_937873305.1 uncultured Terriglobus sp. | reverse complement strand
AGCCGAGGGAACCGGGTTTTCTCTACTTCCAGGTCACGTCCGGCCCACTGCTTGTTCGGAGAGAAACCTACCGGGATTTTGTCTGGCGTCAGAAGACTCATCAGCCGCAGTGCCCCAGCTCCCCCGCCAGTGTTGCCGCGCAGGTCGATGATGAGCCCGTTGATATCGCCGAATTCGCTAATCCCCGCGGACATCGCATTCGCAACGTCAACACCGATCATGCCAGGAAACATCGCTACCTTGAGGTAGCCGATGTCTGGACGAAGCTTCTTCGCCTGCACCAGCGTCGGCTCGATAAACTGCAGCTTCTTGCCCTTAGGTTTGGCTACAACGGCCGAAACAGTTCGAGTTGACCCGTCGTTTGTGACGATCTCTAAAGAAGACGCAGAGCCCATTGGGAACACCGGATGTTCGGGCGGCAGGATGTCTTTGCCATCTACCCGAAGAAGGATGTTTCCAGGTTTAATCCCGGCAGTGTGCGCCGGTCCACCCTCATGCACATCTTGAAAGATCCAGCGAGTTCCATACGGCGTCACGTCCGAGAGGTAGGTTGCGCTGAGAGCCGCGCGACTGGAAGCTCTCTTACCCGATCCATGCCAGAACCCCACATGAGACACCCCAAGCGTTTTGAGAAGGTCTGAGACAGCTTGCTCGAAAGCATCCTGCGTAGGCGCGGCTTCGATGATGCCGCGATACTTCGCTACGGCGGCCTGCCACTCTTCCCCTAGCAACTCAGGCTTGTAGAATTTGGCTTCGAGTGTCTTTAGCACCCGTTCGAGAACGTCGTGCTTATCCGTACTGGAGAGAAAAGGATGTGTGTTTGTAGACCCGCTCATCACTCAATCTGATGCGGGCCGGGCTTTACGGACTTTAAGCGCTATCGGACCTGCAGCGGGTAGTAGTAGGTCCCGTTATCGGATCCGCGCACTGTTGCTAAGAAGTATGAGCCAGGAGCCGCATTTCGGAGATCGAGGTCTACCGAAAGACTGGTCTTCCCGCTGGATTCGACAGCACCTCCAGTTCCACGCGCGACGATATCTTTTCCGGCCCGGTCCTTGGAAACCAGAACTTCGTAAGGTCCACTCTGGCTAAAACGAGGCAGCGTGACCGCCAGCCTCACGATAGAAGAGGGAAGTGTGACCTGTTTCAGCGGCGTCGGTTCATCTCCTCCGCCTCGTGCTGTCACGGCACTAAAGAGATTCACATCCGCTTTAACGGGAGTCGAACTCGGAGCGATGAGGGCGCCAGAAGCAGGAGCGATGTGATGTCTTGCAGTCACGAAGTAGGTGCCGGTGCCAACGACAACCGCAACTCCGGCCGCTAACGCCCAGAGCAGGTTGCTTCGAACTGGCACGCTCTGAGGGTTCTTTTTTCCGGGAAACTGTATGGGTTCGGTGTCTCTTTCAAAAGCAGCATTGCCCTGCTTCTGTCCCCCAGACTCCAACCAGTCCTGGCGGTAATGACGGTACTCGCGGTAGCACTCCGAGCAGGACGAGATGTGTTGAAGAATTGGGTTGCCGGGAGGCGTCCGCTTTTCCGCGAACGCTTTTAAGGCGTCGTCGTCGGGACACCCTTTTCTCTCTGGATTCGGGAACGCTTCTAGAAGGAAGTCGTTCAGCAACTCATCATTCAACTGCGAAGTCCCTTCGCTACGACATCAGTACGTTTCGGACCACCGTTCCGGTTTGAGGGGGCGACACCCACGAGAAAGGCACAACGCTCCCTGAGACGCTGAATCGCCTTTCGGGCAGCGGGATAGCTTGTTTTCAGCTCCTCGGCAATCTCCTGCGCATCATGTTCGGTGAGAAGCAGAACGAGGATATCGCGATCTCGTTCTTCTAAGGCATTTTCGAGTTGTCCGAACAGAATTTTTCTGTCTGCCAAGCCCTGGAAAGAGCTGGTACTACCTCCGATGCGCTCCAGGTCGCGAGCAACTCCGGCACTCTGCTCTTGGGCCGTTCCGGTCCTGTTCCAATCCCGAACTTTCCCTCCCAAAGCAGCGTATGCGTACTTTGTCAGAGATCGAATATCACTTCCGCGCGATTGCATGGTGAGTGCTACTGCTTCAGCCCAGTTCGCCAACTGCGCCTCATCGGTGTGGGGGTAGTCCTTCGCCACCCACCGATAGGCATTTTCTACTGCCTCACGAATCGCCGGGCTGACATTGGCTCCCTGAGTGCTCACCAGATGTAATTGGGGCCGTACTGCCATGTCCACATACTTTCGAGAAAACAGGATGCAGGGGGGTGTCACAAACCCTCCCGCTCACCGCGCTTAGATAGTAGATGCCAAACTTTTTCCCGGTTCACCACAGTGGCCTCCGCAACCGTCGTGCAGAAGGTGCGAGCAGGGCTATTTGTTTGACGTTTCGGAGCGCAACTCGACGCTTTCCTCTACCTTGCCCAGACCAGCAACCAGGTTCTCCAAAGGCACCTGAAAGGTTTGGGCAATACGCAGGAGCATGGGAACGGAAATTCCGTCACCCTTCTCAATCCTTTGTATTTGGGTTGTATGGAAACCGTGCTGAACGATTAAGGCCCGGATTGTTAGCCCGTGCTCCTTGCGGAGTTGCCTAATGCGTTTGCCTAGCTCGACATAAAACGCTTTGCAGTCGTACCGCAGGACAGGAACGCTCTTGTTGGTCTTTTTCACCATCGCCCTCGTGAGCACTTCTTAAGCAGCTTCCAGCGGCACTCCCGCAGCATAGCAACTCCAAAACACACACACAACTGTGATGGCGCACCAGTGTGCAAGCAAACACAGAAGTGTGTATCCATATCTACGTGTTGACACAATCCAGCAACGCACATATATGTGTTTATGTTGATACGAAGATTTGAGTTTGCGACCACCCTACAACGCCGAGTACGGCGGCAAAACGTGACCGCGCACCCGTTGGGCAGATGCCGCAGACCCTCAACAGAAAGGAGAAAAGTACAGCGCATCCCGGCTCCTAGAAAGAGCAAGTCCCTAACCCAAAACCATTCACAGGAGACACTCGTGAACGCTCTTCAATCCCGCTTTGCTCAACTCCGCAACCTCACCATCACCCGACAGCAGGCGAAGCAGAAAACCCTTCTGTTTGGTCGCAGCGTTGCTCCCATCGTGTTCGCTCTTGGAGTTTCAGGGGTCGCACATGCTCAAGGATCAATGGATTTTTCGCAGGCCAAGTCGCTTATGCAGTCTTTCCAGACGTTCGCAATCTACGCGGGCGCGGTGATCTGCTTTGGTTCGTTGATTTTTGCCGGTATACGCCTAATGGGTGGTCGCTTCCAGGATGCGATTCCCGGCCTGTTCGGTGCTCTCTTCGGCGCTGGCGTGCTTGGGTGGGGCGCAGGCTGGATCAGCTCTCTCACCGGCCAGACGGTCACGCAGTAAGGACTCCCAACCATGACCAAACGAGGGGAAGCGCTGCCCATCAATCAGGCGATGAACCGTTCCAGAACCAAGCTCGGATTGGAGCTGTCGGCATGGATGGCCATTGTGTTTGTTTCGGTCACGGTTTTCCTCGTTGGCTTTCGCATGCTTGCCGTCATCAGCTTTCCCTTGCTGGTGGCGGCGGCATGGTTCACCGTCCGCAACCACCCCAAGATGTTCCAGCTATGGGGTCACAGCCTGTACCAGAAGAGCTACTATGATCCTCGCAAATGCGACTAATGACCCGCAGCTCACGCCCTGGTACACCAAGGCTGGTGCGGCTTGCTCCATCGTTCCGATTTCGCGCTTTCTGACCCCGACCATCTTTGCCCTAAAGGGCGGTGGCTACGGCTGTGTCTTTTCACTCAGCGGAGCCGACGAAGAGAGCCTGACCGACCAGGAGTTGGAGTCGCGCGTTCGCATGATTCAGGGCGCGTTGCGTGGAATGCCCGAGCATTCCTGCCTGTACGAATACTGCCGGGTGCTCAACGGCTATGACCTCCCGCGCCAGGACAAGTATGCAAGCGCCGCCACCGAGAAGTTCATCAGCGATCGGCTGGAGTTCCTGGGCCAGCGTGCAGGCTTCCGGCACATCGACCTGCATTGGTGTTTGACTGTTGAACCTCCGAAGACCACGACCCTCAAGAAGAAGCCGCAGGAGAACGCCGGTGAGAACGCCCGGATGATCGCCAACCTGCAGAAGGCCGCGACCATCCTGGAGGAGCACTTACGAACAGCGCTGGGCATCCGGCTTCTGCCAAAAGCTGAAGCGTTTGCGTTCTTCTCTTACCTCTACAACCTGGAACCGTGGGCCGACTTCGATCAGCTCCGCAGTGACAGCGGCGTGGACCGGCAGATCGTAAAGAGCCCGGTGAGCTGGCATAGCGACCATCTGCAAGTAGGGAAGCGTTACGTGCAGATGTTCTCCCTCATGCAGACGCCGGACACGTCCCGGCCCTGCCAGTTCTCCGGCCTGATGACACTCGACTGCGAACTGTGCACGAGCTGGAGGCCGAAGTCGGCAGCAGCGGCACGGAAGGAGATTGAGAACCAGGAGAAGTTCATCAGCTTTTTCAAAGTCGGTGTTCTTAACCGCGTCCTGAGCGGCAAGGACACCGCTTCTCTTGAAACCGGAGCCGGAGCCAAAGCCGCGCAGACCAACGTGGAGGAGCTGAGTGAAGTCATCAGCTCGCTCGATCGAACCGGCCAGGGCGAGTACACCCTGCGCCTGCTGGTCGCAGCCAAGAGCAAGGACGAACTCCACAACACCATTCCAGCCGTTCACCGCATCTTCGTGGACGCCCGATGCCAGGTGATGGAGGAGACGCTGGGGAATCTGTCGTCGTTCTACACCATGTTCCCCGGCAACCAGCGGTTCAACGTCTTTACGTTATGGCTCGGAGAGGACCACCATGCCAGACTTTCGCTCGCGTTCGCGCCTCACATCGGCCATCCCGTCTCGGAGGACCTCGATTCCGAATACCTGAATGTGTTCGAGACTCGTACCCGGACGCCGTTTTTCCAGGACGTTTACGTGAACGGCGTCCGCGTCATGCTGATTCTTGGGCCGACCGGCTCTGGTAAGTCGATCCATGGCAACAACCTGATTGCGTTTGAGCAGAAGTACGGCGGTTTTACCTACATCTTCGACATCGGCAGCAGCTACGAATCCGTGGTGGAGCTGTACGGTGGCCGGATCGACAAGGTTGGAAAAGACGGCCCGCGCGTCAACCCCTTCGCGCTGGAGCCGAACGACGACAACCTACAATTCCTGCACGCCTTCGTGAAGTTGCTACTGACCAACGGTGGGGCCACTCTCTCGCCGGAAGACGAGGACACGGTGTTCGGCGCGGTGAAGGGTGTGTACCACCTTGACCGGCATTTGCGCCGGCTGTCCGCGATCATGCTGCCCAAGCACCTTCAGCGCTACCTTTCCAAGTGGATTGGCGACGGCCTCTACAACGCCGTGTTCGATAACGTAGAGGACAGCCTTTCGCTTGGACGGCTGCAATGCTTCGACTTTCAAGGCATCACCGGCCAGCACGCCGACCTCGTAGAGCCGCTGATGGTGTGGCTGCTGCGCCGGATCAATGAGGTGCTGTTCGACCCCAAAAACCTTGGTGTGCCCAAGCACATCATGATCGAGGAGCTTTTCTCCTCCATGAAGAACTCGCAGCTTTTGGATGCTGCTCTGTCTTCCATCAAGACCGTCCGCAAGAACCTGGGCGGAGTCACCCTTATCGGCCAGAGTGCGAATGACCTGGGCGCGAATGCAGACAGCATCGTGAACTCGTGCACGTCGTTTCTTTTCCTGCCCGATGCGACGTTCAACCGGAAGTATTACGGCGAGCTTTTCAAACTCACGACCCAGCAGCTCGATTTGTTCGAGTCGCTGCGTGAGCGGGAAGCCTTGTATGTACGCCGCGATGGGCTCACCAACGTGGTGACCCTGAATCTTGACAACCGCAGCTATGCCAAGTTCTCCACCCGCCCCAAGGACCGCGTACGCCGGTCGAAGCTGGTCGAGAAGTACGGCCTCACCGAAGGCATCGAGCGCTTCGCGAATGGAGAACAGGCGTAATGAAGACCGCTTCCAAGAACATCCTCACCGCGCTCCTGCTCACCGGTTCCGCTACCGCGATCCCGGCCCTGAGTCAGACAGCAGCCACCACCAAGCCACACATCCAGGCCAACGCCCCCCGGAGCGTCGTGATCGTCGAGACCGAAACACCGCCTGTCATTCGGACCGGCCTGCTTCAGTCCACCCTCATTCTCCTGCCCGCCGAGGAGAAGGTTGCGACGGTGTTCGGAGGCGACACGTCGAGCTGGGTCTTTGACGGCGGACACGTAGCCAGCCGGTTCATCTCCATCAAGCCCAAGGTGGCGAACAGCACGACGGACGTGCACATCGTGTCCGACCACGGCAATGAGTACACCCTGCAACTCCGCGAAGTTTCTGCGGACGCCGACCCTCACTACGACTCCAAGGTGTTCATTTCGCCCGGCGATCAGGCGGCAAAGGAAAAGCTGGTGACCCTGCCGGTGTTCGTCCCGCCGCCGAGCTGGACAAGGCGAAGCGCGAGGCGGCCGAGGCCGAAGCCAAAGAGGCGACAGAGCGTAAGCAGGAGGAGGCAAAAGCCGAGAGCTACCAAAGCCAGTACCCTAGCCAACTGCATTTCGACTACACGTGGGACCGGAAGAAGGCCGAGGCGCTTGGATTGCAGCAGGTTTGGCGCGATGAGAAGTTCACCTATCTGCGGGGCAAGTTCCAGGAGACGCCAGTCCTGTACGAACTGAAGGACGGGAAGGGCAGCCTAATCAACTGGGACTACACGGACGGCCTCTACACGGTGCCGAAGACCGTCATGCAGGGCTATCTCACCATTGGCAAGCAGCGGGTTGACTTCAAGCGCCAGGGGGTGAACTAGCCATGGCCGACGAGACCGTTCCTGTAATCGACCACAGCCCGACTGTACCGGGCCAGCCGCAAGCCGCCGCACCCATAAAGACTTCCAAGCCTCTCCTCGTTGGAGCCTGTGTGGTCGTGGGTGTGATCGGGATTGCGAACGTCGGCAATCTGGCCAGCGGCCACGCCAAGAACCAGCCGGTGAAGAGCAGTCTGCCGAGCAAGCCGGTGGTGTCCGACTCCAACCAGGTGAACTCCTTCCAAACCATGCAGGCGCGTCAGGCCCAGCACGATCAGGCCGAGCTCCTGCGGCAACAGGAGCTTGCCGCACAAGCCGCGATCCTCCAACAGCAGCAGGAGACGCCCGGCCCGGAGTCGGCCACCGCTCCCGCCATGACCCCGGCCCAGCGTCAGGCGATGTACGGCTCCAACAACCCGAACGCGCCGCAGAAGACTTCCGGCGCTTCAGAGGCTCAGGCCCAGGCGAAGCAGAGGGCACTGGCAAGGGAGCAGCAGCACCAGCAAGCCCTCGCCAGCGACACCGTAGCCATAGACTTCGCCAGCACCGCAGGGCAGAAGAGCGCAGGGGCAGGGAAGAGCAGCGGAGTCCTTGCAGAGCGTGATGCTGCCCAGGATGTCGCGCAGGGTGAAACAGAGGCTCCAGCGGCCTCTAACGAGGGCGGCGGACCTACAGGAGGCCGGGGCAGTCAGCCCGGTGCACCCGGAAACGTCCAGACCGCCGTAGACCGTCCCAGAACGACTCAGCGTGACCCTATGGGCGCCTACGACTTCGACGGCTTCCAGGGACGGCTCTACCGCGTGTTCGAGGGCACGGTGTTTGAAGGCGTCGTGACCAACCACATCGACGGGGCTCTCGCCGGTCCCATTATCGTGATGCTCACGACCGACTACTACTCCCACGATCACCAGCAGCTCCTATTGCCTCAGGGCACAAGGCTGATTGGTGCGGTCCAGAGCGTGGGCGCATCTGGCCAGCGCAAGCTCATGGTCACGTTCAACCGGGCGATCTGCCCAGATGGTTTCTCGCTGGACCTGAACAGGTTCGCCGGTCTGGACCCGCTCGGCACCACCGGCCTTGCAACCAGCGTGAACAACCACTACCTCTCCAGCTTCGTTGCCGCTGCCGCAGTAGGCGGCATTGGTGGACTGGCCCAGGGTGGAAAATCGGGTAGCGTGCTCGACTCAGGAACTCAGATTCGGAACGGCATTTCTTCGCAGACCGCCGCGGAGTCCGAACAGGTCCTCAACAAGTTTCTGAGCCGCCTACCCGTCATCACCGTTAAGGAAGGGTCACGAGCAAGGGTCTACATCAACCAGGACTTCCTCATTCCTTCCTACGCGGAACATCGCGTCGATCCCACCCTGTAACCCCAAGGAAAGGAGAGCCACTGACCCAAACCCCTGCAGCCGGAGCGATCCCTTAGGGCCGCTTCTCTCTACACGCTGGACTCACTGACTGGAGCTATTCCATGAACCTCAGCTACACCGCAATCAAGGCGTCACTTTCCAAACGGCGAACCCGCTGGATCGTTGGTGGAGCTTTGTTGCTGGGAACGGCGACACCGAGCTTTGCGCTGTTCGGCCTGGGCGATATCGTCTTCGATCCCACGTCCTACGCCAGTCTTGTTTCGCAACTCTCCACCCTCACCAGCATGTACACCACGGCGAAAAGCCAGTACGAAACGACAGTCGCCAGCCTCAAGAACTTCTCGATCAAGACGGCCTGGAAGACTGACCTCAACCAGCTCAAGAACGTAAACGTCGGCAACAGCTTCGGTGAGACAAATGGCCTCACCGTGGCTCTCAACTCAGATTCGACCACGAACGCAAATTCGGCGTGGAAGAACGGCAATGTCTCCCTGTCCACGGATACCACCAGCCTGCTCAGTGGTCAGTCGGTTGGATCGTCCACCCAGCTCTCCCAGCTCGCAATGATCGAGGCATCTGATGCGGCCTCACCAGACTGCATCAACGCAGTCGGTTCGTACCGAGCGACAAGAGCTGCCACCAGCAACGCCGAACAGAACCTGCAGCAGCAGCAGCTCGACGGCAGCGCGGACACTAACAGTGAGGTGCAGCAACTGAACCTGCTTAACGCAGGACAGGCGCAGCAGATGAACGACCAGCAGGCGCAAGGGTCACTGCACACTTGCATTGCTACGCAACTCGCCATCCAAAACATGCAGCAGCGCAATGCTGCTGCACGCGACCTCAACACTGCCGCGTTCGTTCGCCAGCAGAACCTCACTGCTCCGAAACACCCTGAGAACCAGGGCGACACGTGGAACAACTACCTACCCTAACCGTCGCACCGAGGCTCGTTCCGAAGTCTGAACACGCCTAGGAGGAAACCGGATGCTCAAAGCTATCAACACCAAACTTCTAATCGCGATCCTCGCAGCTCTAGCCGTCATTGGAGGGTTGTTGGTGAGGCAGAACGGCATTCGCAAGGAGCAGGCAGCGGCGGCAGCTCGCACCGCTGCCGTCCTTGAACAGCAGCAGCGCCAGGCCGCAGCGGAGCAGAAGTACCGCGAGGATGAGGCGAAGAAGGTCGACCAGATCAAGCGTTCCAGGAACAACATGCCCGACAAGCAGGGCAAGACCTGGAAGACGTACATTCCCTAACCCGTCCTGATACGACGGCCCACAGCCAGAGGACCCTTCAGATGACAATGCTCGCGATGTTCCAAGCTCCGGCTCAGGGCGTCAACTGGCTTTCAGTCTTTGCGCAGAATCTTAGTGATCTCACGACTCAGAACGGAGGCGTGCTCACCAGCGTAGGCATGTCGCTGCTCAGCTTCGTTGCAATCATGATGCTGGTCCAGATGGTCATTTCCATCAACACGGCCAACTGGACCATCAGCTTCCGCCCGCAGAGTGTGGATGCCGGGACCGTCATGCGCTTCATGCTCAGGCTGGGCTTCTGCGCACTGCTGGAGCACTACTGGGTCAATCCGTTTCCAGGTGCCAGCTTCGGATTCAACCACCTGTTCAGCTACCTTGCCGAGTCGCTGGTCCAGGTGCTCGATCAATCGTCCCTCGAC
>CALMOM010000097.1:13053-35771 GCA_937873305.1 uncultured Terriglobus sp. | reverse complement strand
CGGGCACCAAGGGTAGAATCAGCGGTATGGTCAGGTACTCCGTGGAGGAAGTATGTTCAAACGCATCGCAAAACCCGCCAGCGGCGGAGTGCTCCTCGTTGCAACTTCAGCAGCGAAGGCCCAGAACTTTACCTTCAAGTACTACCAAGACCCATCCCCGAATGCCTACACAACAAAGGGGACGGATCTCTCGCCGGCCGGCGAACTGGTCGGCTGGTATACGAACTTCGCGAACGGCGTTTGGGGTTTTACCGAGAGCGGTGGCGCCTACACCACAATCAGCGTGCCAACCTCCGGATCGCCAGATACGATTATCAATGCGATAAGTACGGGCAATAAACTGCTCGGCTACGGGTCCACAAGCGGCTTTGTTCGGGATACGACCGGCAATTTGACCTCAATCGCTGTACCAGCCTCCTTCAAAGCCACCTCCCTATCGAATCCTCTGAGTATCAACTCTTCCGGAACCATTGTTGGGACGTTCTCGGTAGCACCAGGTGCCCAACGAGGGTTCATTCACGAGAATGGGACCTACACGGCATATCAAGTGCCCGGTAGCTTTAGCACAGTGGTGCACGACATTAGCGACAGCGGTGTCCTCGTAGGCAGCTACCAGACGAGTAATGGCGGCAGTTCTACGGGCTTCATGTTGAGTAATGGCACGCTCACAAAGATTGCCTTTCCAGGAGCGAACGGTACGGTCGCTACCTCCATCAACTTGGCTGGTCATGTCGTTGGTTACTTCTACAACAAGAGCCAGGTTCTTCTGCCCTTCTATTACGACGGCACTACCTACACACAGATCTCCACGCCCGGGGAGTACGCCTGTGTGGTGCAACACATCAAAAACTCTGGTTCGATCGTAGGAGACTGCACTGATAGCTCAACCTTTGTGACAGAGGCTTTCGTTGGAACGCCTAAATCCTAAAATGCTGGGCTTGGTCGCACCGAAGACAGTATTGCTCTGACACCAGCGTCAACGAGCTGCCAGATGTAAACAGGTTGCATTCGGGGTTCCAGCCACCTTGAGCTGACACCAAGCTCAAGGATTGCTGGAACTCCCATCGCAAGACCTCAGGCAGGCTGCAACCCAAGCTCTCTCCGTCGCCGACGCTTAGTAGCTTTCAGCGGAGCAGCAATACTGACAGTCGGCATCGTTCCAGCGTGGGCTGCTGCGGCTCTTCCAGCTGGCTGTGGTGCTTGCTGTCCGGCACCATGGTCAGCGTCTGCTCATGCCGGTCGCGCACAATCGTCAAGCTTACCGGGTGCCCCTTGCTGTCATGCAGGGCTCGCCCCCAGTCGGCTTTGGAGCCGACTCGGTCACCATTCACCCGCGTCACAACGTCACCCGCGCGCAGTCCCGCAACTGCCGCCGGGCTGTTGCCCTCTACGTCATGCACCAAGAGCCCGCGGCCTTCCTTGACGCCGAAGTAGTCCGCCAGCTGTGCACCCAACACATCCACCACAGCACCCGTGTATGCCGGTGCGGCGGGCAGCAGGTGGCCCGCCATAAACCCCCTACCCGGACCACCGCGTGCATTGCCCGCCGCAGAAGGGTAGCTATCCTCAAAGGTCGGCTCCGGCACGGTCCAGTGATTCTCCCAGGCCTGGCGCTCCAGCTCTGCCCGGTTCGCCATGGTCGCGTTCACCGTCTGCTCGGCTCCATTGCGGCACACCACCATGGCGACCGAGCGACCTGGCTGCATGTCGTGCAGCAGCTTGCGCAGCTGGTCCTCACCATCCACCTGCGTCCCGTTCACACTCAGTACCACATCGTGCTCGCGCAGACCCGCCTTGCCCGCAGGTCCGTCGTGGTCCACCATGATGATTTCGGCACCGTGCGACGACCGTAAATGCAGAGCCGTTACTTCACCCTCTGAGACATCACGAATATCGATGCCGAGGTAACCCTGGCCAGGCAGGCGGGTACCAGCGTGCGACATGGGTGCGGCGAGTACAGCGACAGGAGACCCGCCCTGCAGCATCTGGCCGGTCACGGTCAGGCCGGCAGAAAACAGCATCCATGCAGTAATCAGCGGCCCTGCCCAGCGTCTATTGAATGCCATCGACATTCCCCAGCGCCTGCATGGAGGCATTGCGGATGTAAGAATTGCTGTCCTGCGTGGAGACGGTGTGCAGCACCTGCCGGACGCTGCTGTCAGCCTGCACCGGGGCCAGCATGTCGATGGCCTCTTTGCGCACATCCGCACTGCGGTCGCTCATCAGCGCCTGCAACACGGCATCGCGCACCTTCTGGTCTTCCGCGACAAAACGCTTCAGGCCTTCCAGCGCCTTCAGGCGCACAGCCGGGCTTTTGTCATAACTGAGCCGCACTAGCAGCGCATCGCGCACCGTTAGGTCTTCGGCCTGGCTGCCATGTTCACACATGCGGCCTGCATCGCACGCACGGGCCAGGTAACCGACGCCGTCCATGCGCACCGCGCTGTCCGCGCTTTTCTGCGAAGCCATCAGCAAACGCCTTGCCTCTGGCTCGTCGATGCGACCGCGAAACGTCGTGGGCACCACGCGATTATAGTTGACTTCCACCACGTCCGGGTCACCCGTGCGCGTGATGTTGCTGACCGAAACGATGCTGCCCTGCGCATCCCGCGGCCCTGGGCCCGTCTGCTGCACGGAGGCGCCTGCAGCAGCATTTGCAGCTTGATACCGCGTCAGCAAATTACCGGAAAGAAAGCCCACGCCCACCAGCATCGTCGCCAGCGCTGGCGCTGCATACAGGTGATGCCAGGTGCGCACTGCTCCCAGACGCAAACGCTGTAACCATGACCCCGTGCCCGCCTGGTCTAACGCGTCATCCAATCGCATCCGCGCTGAAGCTAGCATGTTGGGCGAGACCTCTCCCACCGTATCCGCCAGCATGACCGCGCCAAAGCTGTTCAGCGCCGCCAGTTCCTGCTCGCATGCCGGGCAACCATGCATGTGGAGTGCCAGTGCGGCCTGCTGCTCCTCTGACAATTCCTCATAGGTCAGCAATACGAGTTGATCTTTCGCTTCATCGCACGTCATCGCGCAGTTCCCTTGTCCGGCTCTCTCAAAACTTGTGGTGCTTCTACTCGGCGGGTCATATGCCTGCCATCAATTGCTCTGATTCGTACACCCAAGCGTGGTCAAGCTGCCATGTTCGGTCCTGCAAAGCGAACGTCTTTACGCGTCAGCCAGGCTTGCGCGCAGCTTGCGTGTTGCCCGGAACAGCGTGTTTTTCGCAGTTTCCTCTGTTGTCTGCAACATGTCACCAATTGCGCGCAACTTCAGTCCCTGATAGTGCTTCAGTTCAAACACCATGCGCTCCCGTGGTGTGAGCCCACCCAGCGCATCCTGGATGCGGTCGTTCAGGTGCAGGCGGCGCAACTCCAGGTCAGGGTTTGCGCCCGCACGGTCATCGCTCAGGTTCGCCATCAAATCGATGGTGTCGCCGCCAGAGTCGGTGATGGTGGACGGGTCTTCGCGACGGCTCTTGCGGCGGCGCAGAGCGTCCAGGCACAGGTTGGTCACAATTCGGTAGAGCCAGGTGTAAAACGAGCATTCGAAGCGGAAGTTCGAAAGGTGGCGATACGCTTTCAGGAATGCTTCCTGGTGCACATCCTGGGCGTCCTGCTCATTGCTGAGCATGTGCAGGGCCAGGCGCAACACCGCGCCATCGTACCTGCGCACCAACTGGTCGAAGGCCTCCCGCTGC
Source organism: uncultured Terriglobus sp. (assembly GCA_937873305.1). Lineage (GTDB taxonomy): Bacteria > Acidobacteriota > Terriglobia > Terriglobales > Acidobacteriaceae > Terriglobus. The sequence continues at coordinate 32,074 of CALMOM010000097.1, read as the reverse complement.
CCACCCTGCGCCTGCCGGATGAGCTCGTCATCTTCCAGGCGCTGCTGAGCGCGTGCCTCCAACTGTGCGGGCGTCAGTGCCGCACGTCCTGCCCGACCTGCTGCTACCTTCGCCACCTTAGGCGATTCTACAGCCGCAGCACCGCCGCCTGAGATCGCTCCCAGGCCGATGATGCCGCCATTTACCTCACGGAAAGCCTGTGAACCCATCGTGCGCCAGCCCCAAACCCGACTTCACCAACATCTCAATAGACCCATTCACGGGAAAAAGGTTAGTGGGCTGGAATCAACGAGAATGCGACGGACTATCGCCGGCAGTGCTGCAAAAGCTGCATCCAAGGCACCATGGCATTTAGCACGTCGCTTCCCACCCGCGCGCTCGGCAACTCCGGCATGGAACTTACCCGCATCGGCTTCGGTTCCTGGGCGGTCGGCGGCGACTGGCAGTTTGGCTGGGGCGCGCAGGACGACCAGGACTCCATCGCCGCAATCCGTCGCGCGTTGAACGGTGGCATGAACTGGATTGACACGGCTGCGGTCTACGGGTTGGGCCACTCGGAGGAGGTGGTCGCCCGTGCGCTCGACGGCGTCAGCGAAAAGCCCTACATCTTCACCAAATGCTCCATGACGTGGGACGACAACCGCGAGATCGTCCGCACTCTGAAGAAGGTTCGCGGAGAATGCGAGGCAAGCCTGCGCCGCCTGCGGGTGGACACTATCGACCTATACCAGGTGCACTGGCCGATACCGGACGAGGAGATAGAAGAGGGATGGCAAACCATGGCGGCCCTGCGCGACGAGGGTAAGGTGCGCTGGTTGGGTGTCTCCAACTTCAACGTCGCCCAAATGGAGCGCGCAATGAAGATCGCGCCTATTACCAGCCTGCAGCCGCCCTATTCCATGCTGAACCGCTCCAACGAGCCGGAGATCCTGCCCTTCTGCCAGCAGCACGGCATCGGCGTCATCAACTACAGTCCCATGCACAGCGGCCTCTTGACCGGCAAAATGACGAAAGAGCGTGCCGCCAACTTGCCGGAAACTGACTTTCGCAAGCGCGCAAAGAACTACCAGGAGCCAAACCTCAGCCGAAACCTTGTACTCGCCGACAAGCTCAAGGAGATCGGTGCGCGGCACGGCGTGGAGGCAGGCGTTATCGCGATCGCCTGGACGCTGCACAATCCAGCCATCACGGCAGCCATTGTGGGCGGCCGCAACGCCGAGCAGGTGGACGGTGTGCTGCCCGCTGCCACCTTCAAGCTGAGCAAAGCTGAGTTCGCCGAGATCGGCCAGGCAATCGAAAAGCGCGGCCCAACGGTTTAGCCGAAGACTGCATACAGTAAAGTCATGCGCCTGTGCTACTTCTGCCTGTTGCATGCCCTTCTGCTGCTTGCCGCCGCACCGGCCGGCTTCGCCCAGCCAAGACCTCCCGGAGATCTGGAAACTGCTCTCATGCAGCTGCGCCTGCCGCTCCAGTTAAGCGGGGGCAAGCTTCAGGGCAGTGGCGGTGACCTGCTTCGGCGTGAAATAGAACGCTCCCGCTTTGTGTTGCTGGGCGAACGCATTTCACCCACGAGGTGCCTGAGCTTGCCGCTGCCATCTGCCGCGCTATGCAGCCAGACGCCTATGCTGTAGAAGCCGGGCCGCTGGCTGCAACCTTTGTTGCCGCACATTTGCATGAAACAGGCCGCATTGCAGCCACAGAGGCAAAGCTCGCGAGCCAACCGGAGAGCCTTGCCTTCCTTGACATGCGCGAGGAGAACGACCTTGCGACAGTCTGTGCTGACACTGCGCCACGGCACATGGAATTCTGGGGCCTTGACCAGGAGTATGTCGGAGCGGGCGGTCTCCTGCTGCAGGCCATGCTGGCCACGAAACTAAGACCGCACTCCCGTGCTGCGATCCAGGCGGCCCAACAACACGAACAAGCAGCGGAACGCGAAGCTTCACGCACCCATGACGTGAGGCAGCTCTACATGATCCAAGCGCCGGAACGTGACATCCACAGCCTTGCCGAGGCTTTCAGGGTGGACGGCAACCAGCAGAGCCGTATCTTGCTCCGTGAGCGTGTTGCATCCCATGAAATCTACAGGCGAAGTGTAGTCGGCGACCCGGAAAGTCGCCGGCTACGCGCTGTCCTGCTGAAGCAGCATCTCCTTGCACGTATCGTTCGCTTAAACCGGCGTAAGCCGCAGGCCCGGATCCTGTTCAAGTTCGGCTCCATGCATATGGGACGTGGGTTTGACCCACAACATGTGCTCAACCTGGGCAACGCAGTCGCAGAGATCGCTGATGCGGAGGGTGTCACGTCGCTTCACATCACGGTCCTTGGCGCAAGAGGCGCGGCAGGCTCAAGCTCCGGCTACCGCCAGCAGCCCCAGCCAGACCGCTTTGACTTGGCAAGTGAGCCGCAAGCAGCGTGGCTGTTGCCCGCACTTCGTGCAGCACTACCCTGCGGTTCAGGCAGAGAGCAAACGGCAACACTCTTCGATCTTCGCGGCCTACGGTCACAACAGCTGCATATGGCAGCGGAATGGGAACATGTCGTCTTCAGCTACGACCTGCTCATCCTTCTGCCGGAGGTCAGCCCTGCGACTCCACTTTGAGCAAGGGCCAGGCCTGCACCTAGTCGCTTTATATAGGAAATGCTTTCAGCCATTCCCGAAACTTTGGTCCCAGGTCGTCCCGCTTCAGGGCGAACTCGACCGTGGCCTTCAGAAAGCCCAGCTTGTCGCCTGCGTCGTGGCGCTTGCCCTCGTAGTTGAAGCCGTACACGCTCTCGTGCTGCAGCAGCGCGCGAATGCCGTCGGTCAGCTGCAGTTCGCCGCCCGCACCAGGCGTGATGGACTCCAGCATGTCGAAAATGCGCGGCGTCAGGATGTAGCGGCCAATGATGGCGTTCTGGCTTGGCGCTTCCGCAGGTTTTGGCTTTTCCACCATGTCGCGCACTCTGTGCAGGCGCGGGTTGCCGTCTACCGGGGCAGAGTCCAGGCAGCCGTAATTCTGGATGGCGTCGCCCTCCACCACCTCGCTGCCCAGGATGGAGCCGCCGGTCTGCTCGAACATTGCCACCATCTGCTTCATGCAGGGCACTTCGGCATCCACGATGTCGTCGGGCAGCAGGACGGCAAATGGCTCGTTACCGACCAGTTCCTTCGCCATCAGCACGGCGTGTCCCAGGCCTAACGCCTCCGGTTGGCGCACGTAGCTGATTTTGGCCAGTTGGGCGACAGACTTTGCCACGCCAAGCAGCGCCGTCTTGCCACGGCGCTCCAGCGTGGCCTCCAGCTCTGGTGCGCGGTCAAAGTGATCTTCCATGATGCCTTTGCCACGGCCGGTCACAATGATGATCTCGGTGCAGCCGGCTGCCACGGCCTCCTCTACCCCGTACTGGATCAGGGGCTTATCGACCAGTGGCAGCATCTCTTTGGGTGTAGCCTTTGTGGCGGGCAAAAAACGGGTTCCCATGCCAGCGGCGGGAAATACAGCCTTACGAATCGTCTGAGTCATACCGTCGTCCAAGTGTCCATTCTACCGGGTACATGCGCCACTGTGCGCCGCCGACACGTACGACGGCAGCAGCGGGGCCGCTCTACAGCACGGGTGAGGCGTCGTTCAACATCGTGCGACGAATGATCGCAAGGGGTGCCGGACCCTGCCGCATCAGGTCATCATGAAATTTACCCAGGGAAAACGCGGCTCCCTGCTTTTGCTTCACGTCCGCTCGCAGCTTGAGGATTTCCAGCTTGCCCAGCGTGTAGTAGAGGTACGTCGCGTCGGTTGTGCCGCGCTTCGTCTCCATTTGTGCGACCGAGGGCGATTGGTAGCCTTCGGTGACGAAGAACTGCTCGGCCTGTGCCGTGGTCCAGCCCTCGGTGTGCATTTTGATGCCAACCACGAAGCGCGCATTGCGCAGGAGGGCATCCTGCAGCTGGCCCAGGCGGATGAGCTTCTGTTCGCGACTGTCAGCACCGGGCGGCGCGTAGCCTTCGTCCAGCATCATCTGCTCGCAATAGTGCGCCCAGCCCTCGATGTTGGTGGTCGCACCCAATACCTTGCGGATTTTGGACGGGAACTGGTCCTGCCACATAAACTGCACAAAATGGCCCGGAAACGCCTCATGCACGCTGGTGCTGACGATGGTGCCCACGTTGAACTCAGCCATGTGCTCGGCAATGTGCTCGGGTGTCCAGCCCTTCTCCGGCAGGGTCACGTTGAAGTAGGCTCGAGTCGATCCGGTCTCGAACGGTCCCGGCGGGTCCATGCTGGCAGACGTGGTGGCACGCTCGAATGGCGGCGTTTCTTCCAGCACCGGCCGCTCATTGTTTGGCAGCGTGATGATGTGGTGTTGCTGAATAAAGGCGATCTCCGCCTGAAAACTGTCGCGAAACGCCTCCAGCAGCTTGTCCGGTGCGGGATGGATGGTGGCCAACTGCGCCAGCACCTCTGCTGGACTCTTCGTAGGGTCCACCTCTTTTGCGATGCGGGCAAACTCGGCCTGGTTCGCCTTCATGTTGGCGTCGTTCACCGCCAGCAAGCGGTCCAGCGGCGTGTCCACCATCTCGTCATACAGCAGCTTTTTGCGGTACGTATCCGCCCCGAAACGGAACTCACCGTTTGACCGCGGCAGCAGATCGCTCTTTAGCCAAGCGGCATAGCTCTGCATCGCGGCCACCACGGCGGCGTTCGTCTTGGCAAACTCCGACTTGGCCCGGCTGTCCGTTGCGTCGGCGAAGGCGAGCGGCACATCGTTCTGGAAAAAGCTGATCTCGCCGCCGATCTGCTCGAGCGCAATCTCGGTGTAAATGCGGGGTGTGTTTTGCAGGTTCTTTCGAGCGTCAGAAAGCAGCGTTTCGATCGCTTTTTCGCGTGCAATCACAGCGTTTAAGCGTGCATTCAGCGGCGCAAACGGCCTCTCCATGAGCACAAACACCGTGTTTGTGGCGGCTCCAGAGTACATATCCGCGTTCTTTTGCCACATTTTGATCACTTCCAGGCTCAAGAGCGAGGAATGGATGGAGTTCAGCAGGATTTGCCGGTCCGCCGCCTGGGAAGCGTCCAGCCCATCCGCCGGAATGGCCTCAACCTTCTTCTCGTAGATGTGTAACGCTGCGGTCCACCGGGCCACATTAGCAGGGGAATAATCCTCGACCTCTGTGTCATAGCGGTGCAGCCCGGCAGCCGTTCCCGCGGTGGGCTGGAAGCGAAAGTACACGTCGTCAAAGTACTGGTTCGACAGGACGGTGAAGGTCTGTGCCGCGCCATCTGGCCCCAACCGCTGCGCCGCGGCAGCCGCCGGCCCGACTGTCAACGTAAGTGCACCTATCAGAGCCCTGCAGAGTAATCGCTGACCCATCTCTCACTCCTGACACGGCCAGTGTACAGTTGCCGCAAAGACGGGCCAGTCTGATGAGGCGCTACAAGTCCGCGCGGGTATTGCTTGCGCGCTGTCTACGGGGGCACTAGTCTAGAGCCGACCATGTCGTTCACCCGGCCAGCCAGCGATGTTCTCTCACGTCTCGGCAAGGTGGCTTTGCCGGACGAACCGGCATTCGAGGGCAGCGTCACCGTCACGTTCCCGGGAGTGGCAGCCATTTCACTGGGCGACGGCACGGACCGGCGCGTCCTGACTAGTGTGCTGGAGCAGCTGGGCCTGTCCGTTCACCCGCTGCAATCGACAGACTTCGGATCGGCGGACCTGCGCAACTACGAGTTGGTGCTGACCAGTCCTGCCCTGGCGCGCCAGGTGTATACCCGCCTGGGTGAGCACCCACTGCAGGATGCAGGTGCGTACCCGGCCGTGGTCTCCATCTGCGCCCCGGACCAGGACGCCGGCGCGGCAGGCGGCAGCGATGCATGCATCACCCTGCCGCAGGACCCGGCTGCCCTGCTTGCCCAGCTGAGCGTCATTCTGTACGCGCACCGGGCCTTTGCCCGGCGGTACCAGAGCGCCATGGAAGAGCTACGACTCAATCGGCGCATCTTCCGCTCGGTCACCAGCGGCATCAGCGTGGCGGACGCCACCAAGCCAGATATGCCGCTGACCTACGTGAATCCAGCGTTCGAGGTCATGACCGGCTACTCACTGGAAGAGGTGGTGGGCCGCAACTGCCGCTTTCTGCAGCGGAACGAGCGCGACCAGCCCGGCGTAGCTCTGTTACGCAGGGCAATCGCCAACCGGGAGCAAACCACGGCGGTGCTACGGAACTTTCGCCGCGATGGCACCAGCTTTTGGAACGAACTGGTGATTTCGCCCATCCGCAATCGTGACGGCGAACTGACCCACTACGTCGGCATCCAGAATGATGTGACCGCACGCATGGAGTTTGAAGCCGCGCTCCGGCAGAGTGAGAAGCTGGCCGCGGTCAACCGCCTGGCCGCGACCATGGCGCACGAAATCAATAATCCGCTGGAGTCGGTGATGAATCTGCTCTTCCTCGCCCAGCACGAGAGCGACCCCCAGCGCCTGAAGCACTACATCAGTGAAGCCGATAACGAGGTGCGTCGCATTGCCGTTATCACCACGGAATCGCTGCGCTTTTACCGGCAAAGCACGCGGCCGCGCGCGGTGGACTGCGACGATCTGCTGACCTCGGTGCTGGACCTGTACGCGCCGAAGCTGAGCCGGTTCAACATAGCGGTGGTGCACACCCGCCGAGCCCACGCTCCCGTGGTGTGCCTGGAAAGCGAAGTGCGCCAGGTGGTGAGCAACATGGTGCGCAACGCCATCGATGCCATGCGCGCCGATGCTGGCCGCCTGGAAGTTCGTACCCGGGTAAGGACCGGCTGGAAGACAGGCCTGCGCGGTGTCAGCCTCACCTTCGCCGACACCGGCTCTGGCATGTCCACGGAGACCCAGCAAAAGCTGTTCACGCCATTCTTTACCACCAAAGGCTATGCGGGGACAGGGTTGGGATTGTGGGTCAGTTCCAACATTGTGGAGCGCCACAGGGGGCACATTGCGGTGCGTAGCAGCCAAAACCCACGCCACCCCGGCACGGTCTTCACCGTGTTTCTGCCGTTCGACGGCATCCGTGAAGCGCCGGCACCGGACCTTCCACCCGAAGCCGTGACTAGCCTGCTGCCCGCGCTATGACCGCTACGCCTGGAAAAGTGGTCGCATTCCCCGCAACGCTTGACGGGTACGCTCCTCGTTCTCAATCAGCGAAAAGCGTACGTAGTCGTCACCGTGCTCACCAAAGCCAATACCGGGGCTAACCGCAACCTTGGATCTTTCCAACAGCAGCTTCGAGAACTCCAGCGATTTCAAGTGCAGGTATTGCTCGGGAATCTTCGCCCAGGCGAACATGGTTGCCTTCGGCAGATCGACCGGCCAGCCCAGCTTGTTCAGCCCATGTACAAGCACGTCTCGGCGTGAACGATAGGTGCCGCAAATGTCCGAGACGCAGTCCTGCGGCCCCTCTAACGCGGTGATGGATGCCACCTGGATGGGCGTAAACGTGCCGTAATCGAAGTAGCTCTTAATGCGGCTCAGCGCCCCCACCAGCTCCGGATTGCCGACCATGAAACCCACGCGCCAGCCCGGCATGTTGTAGCTCTTCGACATGGTGAAGAACTCGACCGCGATGTCCTTCGCGCCGGGCACCTGCAACACGCTGGGCGGCTTGTAGCCGTCGAACGCTATGTCGGCGTAGGCCAAATCGTGCACCAGCCATACGCCGTATTCCTTGCACAGCGCGACCAGCTTTTCAAAGAACGGCAGGTCTACGCACTGCGCCGTGGGATTGGAAGGAAAGTTAACGATCAGCACCTTTGGCCGCGGCGTCATGCGCGGGATCACGTCCTGCACATGCGCCAGGAAGTCGTCGGTGCTCTTGTCGATGGGAACGCTCAGCACGTCGGCCCCGGCCAGTACCGGGCCATAGGTGTGGATGGGGTAACTCGGGTTCGGCACCAGCACGGTGTCGCCCTTGTCCAGCAGCGCGAGGCACAGGTGCGCGATGCCCTCCTTGGAGCCGATGGTCATAATGGCCTCGGTCGCGGGGTCCAGTTCCACGCCGTAGCGCCCGGCATACCAGCTGCAAATGGCCTTGCGCAGGCGCGGTATGCCCTTCGACAACGAGTAGCGATGCGTATGCTGCTTGCGCGCGGCCTCAATCAGCTTTTCCACGATGTGCGCGGGGGTAGCACCATCGGGATTGCCCATGCCGAAGTCGATGATGTCGTCGCCGCGTTTGCGTGCAGCAGTTTTCAGGTCGCCGGTGATGTTGAAGACATAGGGCGGCAGGCGCTTGATGCGCTCGAAGTCTCGGCTGGCGGTCGCGTCGGGCATACGGGTCTTGTTAGCTTACCGCGCGCAGCGAATCACATCACTGAGTCTTGCTCTTAGTCTCACGCGAACCGAACCATTACCTCGTCATCCTGAGCGGAGCTCAGCGGAGTCGAAGAACCTGCTGTTTGCCCGCAGCAGCACTGCAGCCAGAAGAAAGCAGGTTCTTCGACTAAGCACTGCGTGCTTCGCTCAGGATGACGAAAGTTTGCAGAGGTTGACACGTTAGGTCGCCCGCTTCTCAGCCTCGGCGCACAGCTTGTCAATGCGCTTGCCGCGCGACTCTGGCTGCTGGTAGTAGCCGACGCCGAACAACTCCATGCGCCGCTGGGTGGGCGTCATCTTTGCCCAGCCGGCCTTTGCCTTGGGTCGTGTAGCAAGCGCACGAGCAATGGCGGGCGGCAGTTCCTGCTCGGCCTCCAGTGTGAACAGCATGCGCTCGGCCATCTGCTGTGCACGGCGCAGGCGTGCCTCGTCGCTCTTCACACCCTGCACCCACTTGCCGATTTCGCGGCGGGTGTACTCGCTCAGCGACTCGTACCACCCGCGCAGGCCTTCCGCCTCGTCCAGCAGAGCGTCGAATTCCTCTGGCAACTCCGCGGGGCGGGGAGCGAGGTCAGGCTCAATCTCGATCACCACCCGGCTACCCGGTACGACGTGCGCAGCCTGCTGCGTCGCTCGCGTGACCAGCAGGACATAGCTACCGGCCTTGTCAGGATCGGGAAAGAGCGACGTGCGGAACGGCACACCATCCACACTGCCGCACACGCGCAGGCGGATCATCTGCGGCCACACCTCACCCGGCACAAAAGGCACCCGCACCACAGTCCAGCCCAGGCCCTGCATCTGTGCCTTTTCGAGCAAGGCCTCGAAACGACGAACAGGATTACGCACTGCTATTGAATCCGAAATGAAATGTCTACGTTCAACTGGACTGCAACCGGCTTGTCGTTCTTGGTCGCGGGCTTGAACCGGTACTGGCTCACAGCAGTGAGCGCGGATTTATCGAACTTCTTATCCAGTGACCGCACGATTTTCAAATGCGTGGGCACTCCTGCTTCATCAACAACAAGGTTGACGAGAACCGTGCCCTCCTTTGGCTTTCCGAAGAGTGGTCGGTGGTAATCAGGATCAACTTGCTTGATGAGCACCGGAGCCTTCACATCGCCGCCAATCGACAAGGGCTTGTCCACAGTTTGACCGATCAGAAGCTCCGTACCGACCACGGCAACAACGACTAAGCCTGCAATTATCTTCATTGGTGAGCAAGCCTACGCAGCCACCGGTGCGGCGTCAATCTGTTCCAGCAGCGCTTTGGTCTCCGCGATCACATCCGCCGCATTTGCGCTGGAGAGTGGCCAGCGCAGCACGCCTTGTGGTGTGAACTGTGCGCCCTTTTTGACGTTGCGGCTGACGAGTTTCATCAGCATGCCGGGGTCGATCTTGGCCTTGCTGTCGAACTTCAGGATCAGCATTTCGCGGAAAACCTTTTGCTTGTTCTCTTCCAGCTGCACGCGCTTGCGGTCGAGTTGTGCAACGGCGATGCGCTCGCACTGCAGGCGTACCCCGGCGGCGGAAAGTAGGTTGGTGACGCTGTCCGGTAGCTCGCCGTAGCGGTCCAGCATTTCGGCGCGCACGTCGGCCAGCACACCTGTGTCGGTTGCGCCCGCGATGCGCTTGTACATGCGCAGCCGCTGGTTTTCTTCGGCGATGTAGGTGGCGTCGATGCGCAGGGAGATGCCCAGGTTCAGCGCCACGCCGGGCCGCTCTTCCTGCGCTTCGCCCTTGATCTTGCTGACCGCCTCCTGCAGCATGCTGGTGTACATTTCGAAGCCGATGGCCTCGATGTGGCCGCTCTGCTCGCCGCCCAGCATGTTGCCCGCGCCGCGCAGTTCCAGGTCGAGCGCCGCAATTTTGAAGCCCGCACCCAGGTCACTGAACTCCTTCAGCGCGGCGAGTCTGCGACGTGCGATTTCGGTCAGTTCGTTCTCCGGCGGGATGAGCAGGTACGCATACGCGCGGCGATCGCTGCGGCCCACGCGGCCACGCAGCTGGTACAGCTCGCTGAGACCGTGGCGGTCGGCGCGGTTGATGATGATGGTGTTGGCACGAGAGATGTCGAGGCCGTTTTCGATGATGCTGGTGGCGCACAGGATGTCGAACTCGCCGTGCATGAAGGCGAGCATTGCTTTCTCTAGCTCGCCTTCTGCCATCTGCCCGTGCGCGACGATCACGCGCGCCTGCGGTACCAGTTCGCGAATCTTCGACGCGAGTTCGTAGATGGTTTCCACGCGATTGTGCACAAAGTAACACTGGCCGTTGCGCTCGAGTTCGAGTTCGATGGCGGTGCGCAGGAGCTTCTCGTCGAACTTGGCCACGATGGTCTGGATGGCCATGCGGTCCTTGGGCGGCGTCTCGATCACGGACATGTCGCGCAGGCCAAGCAGGCTCATGTGCAGGGTGCGCGGGATGGGCGTGGCGCTCATGGCGAGCACGTCGATGTGTGCGCGCATCTGCTTCAGCCGCTCCTTGTGGCGCACGCCGAAGCGCTGCTCTTCGTCGACGACCAGCAGGCCGAGGTCCTGGAAGGCGATGTCCTTTGACAGCAGGCGATGCGTGCCGATGAGGATGTCGACCTTGCCCGCCGCAGTGTCTTCGAGGATCTTCTTCTGCTCCTTCGCGGTGCGGAAGCTGGAGATCATTTCCACGTTGACCGGAAAGCGTGCGAAGCGCTTTTTGAAGGATTGGAAGTGCTGGAAGCTGAGTACGGTGGTCGGCGTCAGCACGGCCACCTGCTTCGAGTCCTGCACGGCCTTCAGCGCGGCGCGCATGGCCACTTCCGTTTTGCCGTACCCCACGTCGCCGCATAGCAGGCGGTCCATGGGCTGGGTCGATTCCATGTCACGCTTGATGTCGGCGATGGCGGAGATCTGGTCGTCGGTCTCGCTGTAATCAAAGGCGTCTTCGAACTCGCGCATCATCTGCGAGTCGGGTGTAAAGGCGTAGCCCAGCGCGGCCTGCCGCTGCGCGTACAGCTTCAGCAGCTCGCCGGTCATGTCCTGCATGGCCTTCTTGACGCGGGCCTTGGTCTTGGCCCAGGCTGCGCCGCCCATCTTGTTCAACTCGGGCGCGGGGCCACTGTCGCTCGAGCGGTACTTCTGGATGAGGTCGAGCCGGGTGAGCGGGACGTACAGTTTTACCTGCTCCGCGAACTCGAGGATCATCATCTCGAGCGGCGCACCCTCACCCTCGAAGAGCCGCAGGCCCATGTACTTTGCGATGCCATGTTCGACGTGGACGACGTAATCGCCGACGGTAAGGTCACGGAAGTCGCTGATGAAGGCAGAGGTCTTCGACTTGCGCGTGACGGGCCGGGCGTGGACGTCGGCCTCGTCGTTCAGGTCCTGCGCGCCGAAGATGATGAGTTGCCGCGCGGTGGCCTTGTCGAGGTCGAGGAACTGCACGCCGCCCGCGAGTGCCGTCTTGACGATGACGGGCGTGTGGATGTCGCCGGTCAGGTAGCTGGCCTCGTCGTAGACGCTGGCGGAGCCGCTGGTGACCTGCGCGCGGCTGCCGATGCGGTATGGCACCCCGTACTCCTGCAGGAGGCCCGCGAGGCGCTCGACCTCGCCCTGGTTGGCTGCGGCGATGAGCACGCGCGCGTCCTGCTGCTGCAGGTGCTTCAGCGTCTCTGTGAAGGCGGGAATGGAGCCGTGAAAGCGCATCGTGGGCCGCGAGGCGAACTCGATTTCGCTTTGCGTCTGCTGCTCTGCATCCAGAATGTCGACCGCGCCCAACTGGTCCAGCTCAATGCCGGGGTACGGGCGGATGCGGTCGTCCAGCTCCCACGGGGAAATGTAAATGTCGTCGGGCTTCACCAGCGAACCGATGCCGCTGCGCTCGTGCCGCTGCGCGACCTTGTTCCACCAGCGTTCGCCGCCGTTCTTGACCAGGCCGGGTTCGTCCACGTACACGCGCGTCTTGGGCCCCATAAGATCCAGCACGGTGCCATGCGCACCTGCGACCGGCGCGAAAAACTCCCAACCGGGAAAGACGGACACGTTGCCGACGTGCGACTGCATCTCGCGCGGCTCTTCGCCGCCTTCAAGGTGAGCACCCGCAGTGCCGCCGCGCACAAGCCGCGCATGCACCGCGCCCAGCAGCTTCTCCGTCACGGGAGTTTCGGTAAGCGGCAGCAGCGTAATTTCGTCCACGGGCGACGATGAGCGCTGCGTCTCCGGGTCGAACTTGCGCATGCTCTCGATCTCGTCGCCGAAGAAGTCGATGCGCACGGGCCGGTCCATCTCTGGCGAGTAGACGTCCATGATGCCGCCGCGCAGCGTTACCTGGCCGGGCATCTCGACGACGTCCACGCGGGTGTAGCCGACGGTTAGCAGGTGCTCCAGCAGCATGGCCGTGTCGTACTCTTCGCCCCGCTTCAGTTCCAGCGCCAGCGCCGCGTAGTAGTCCCGGCTGAAGAGGCGCATGCACGCGGCTTCCAGCGGCACGATGACGACGCGCGCGGCACCGCTGCAGATCTTCCACAGCGTGCTGGCGCGGCTCTCCTGGATTTCGGCGTGCGGCGACAGGTTCTCAAACGGCAGCACATCGTGCGAGGGCAGGCGCAGCACCTCTTCGCATTTGAGCGCACCCGTCAGCTCGCAGGTGGCGTTCAGCAGGCTTTGCAGCGCCTCCGCGGCCTTGTTGTCGCTGACCAGGATGAGCGCCGGTGCGTTCGAAGCTCGCACCAACAGGGGCAGGTAGATGGCGCGTGCTGTCGCCGTCAGACCGCTGACGCGACGGCGCCCATTGCCCGCGCTCAGATGGCGGCGCAGGCGTTCAAAGCTGTCGGTGTGTTCCAGGTCCGCGATCATTTCGCGGACAAATGGCAGAATCATGCCTCTTTAGTGTAGCCAACGCAGCGAAGCCAGTTCGCTAAGCGCTCCTTCAGTGGCATACCATGGGGCGCTGCGGCGGCCCTGAGCCTTACGCAGCGGAGAGTGGAATGTTCGGGCTGCGGTCATTGCTGTTTGGGTTTTTCTGTTTCGCGGTGGCTACGCCGCTCACCGCACAAGCCGTATCGTCCAAGCCTGCGGCAAACCTCAACCCGGAAGAGCATGTGCGCAGCCGCATCACCATCTTCGATCTGCGCGACGGATCGAGCAGGGTCGTTTTCTCCGCTGACACAGTCTGGGAGGCACCCAACTGGTCGCCCGATGGCAAGTACCTCATTGCAAACTCCGGCGGAGCCATCTACAAGCTGCCACTGCAGGCAGACAGCACGGCGACGCCAACGAAAGTGCCGCTGGGCGACCAGTACCGCTGCAACAATGACAAAGCCCTGTCGCCGGATGGCAAGCTGCTGGGCTTCTCAGCTACAGTGGCACTGGCAAAGGATTCGAATGTCTACCTAGCCAACGCAGACGGCAGCAACGTGCGCCAGCTGACGACAGAGACGCCGAGCTACTTTCATGGCTGGTCGCCCGACGGCAAAGTCATGGCCTTTGTGGCGCAGCGCAACGGCAGCGGGCAATTTGACATCTACGACGTTCCCACTGCGGGCGGAACGGAGCGGCAGCTTGTGTCCGACAAGCACCATGACGACGGCCCGGATTACTCGCCCGATGGCAAGTGGATCTACATCAATTCCGATCGCTCCGGCGAGGAGGCTATCTGGCGCTATCCCGCCAGCGGTGCGGGGCCAAATGACCACAAGGCAGAAAAAGTCATTGCCGATGGTGCGGAAGACTGGTTTCCGCACCTCTCACCCGATGGCAAGAAGCTCGTCTACATCGCCTATCCGGCAGGCACGCCGACCCACAACTCACGCCTGTTGCACGTCGAAGTAAAGCTGACTACGATCCACGGAGACACGGTGGAGAAGGCGACCAAGCTGCTGACCAGCTTTACCGGCGGACAGGGCTCACTCAATGTCAGCTCATGGGCGCCAGACTCACAGCGCTTTGCGTACGTGAGCTATGAGCCGCTACTCGCGCAGTAGCGACTCCTACTGCCCTGAGCCGGCGGCAGGTGCTACAACTGTGACGCCGGCGCGCTTCAGCACAATGGAGCCGTGATCCTTCTGCTCAAAGTCGCTGTAAAAGGTGCGCAGGCCCTCGTACTGCTCTAGCGGGAAGTACACGTCACCCAAGATCAGGTCGCGGCGTAGGGTGACGGAGTTGGCTGTTTGCGTGGCGGTTTGCGAGTAGAGCGCGCTGCTCTTGAGCTGTGAGGAGATCTTAGCCGCGGGGAGCGCCTCTACCGTAAAGCCGGGCGGCAGGGTGTAGCGAACCGCGTCCTGGCGGTACTCAGTGTAGGGAAAATACACGCCCTGCTGGCGCGTCGCGTGCGGAAATCTGGACGCCTGGTTGGCCTCAAACAATACGGCAGGCAGCACGACGCGTGACCCCATGGCATTGCCAATGGTGCCTGTCACGCGGGCGCTCACCTTAAGCGGTGCCTCGCTGTCGGCAGCACCCGTTACGGTGACGATCTGCACCTCGGTACCGCCGGGCAGCAGCTGCTCGATCTCCTTCTTCAGCTTGTCACGCAACTCGTTCTCGTCTGTGCGCAACGCTACCTGCCGCCAGTCCAGCGCGGGGCTGCCTTCATACGTGACCGTGACGGTGCCGGCCATGTGGCCGTCCGACTGTAATTGCAGGTCTGCCACGCGCGCGGTATGAGAGTACTTGTAGGTGTCTCCAGGCGTTATGGAGAAGAACTTCGATGGATCTGTGCTGTCCTGCCGTACGCCGCCCGCCATGGTGTGCGCCCATTGCAAGTGGCCGAAGGGGGTATAGCGGGAACCGGGGTCCAGAAAGTGCTCCGCGCTGCCATATCGGACGACGGCGATGCTGTCGGTCAGCTGGGCGTTGAAATCCATCCAATTGGCATCCAGAATAAGGTTGTTGCGGTTTGTGACCTCCATGACATTAGCCTGCAGCCCCGCAGCGCGGGCCAGCGCGACATAGGTCATGGCGATCTGGTCACTGCTGCCACGCTTGCGCTTGAGCACGTCGTCGGCAGACTTGATCTCTGCCCGCTCCTCCTGCGTGGAGCGCTTGCGCGTGTAGTCTGTGTTCTCCAGCGTCATGACGTAGGCGTAGAGCTTGCGCGCCTTGTCCTCGTCTGTGGTGGCACCGGCTGCGGCGGTTTGCGCCTCCTGCTGCACCGTACCTGACACCTTTGCGAACTTGTTGATGTCGCTGCTCCAGTTTTTGATCTCGGTGGACCAGAAGTCCTGCGAACTGGTGTACGGCGTGTAATAGAAGAACACGTGGTAGCGCGAGGAGCGGATGGGCGGCATGTACTCCTCATTGCCGAAGGGCGCGATGTTGCTGACGTGGAGCTCCAGGTCGAGCCGCTGGTTAGCCAGCCGGGTCGACTTCACCTCTGTTCCCTTGGGCAGTGATTTTGCCCAGACGATGCGGCTGGTGAAGTTCTCGCGGCCGCCGCGCGTGCGGGTTACCAACTCCTTGTCCGTTGGCTTCCAGTGAAAGTGGCCGTCCCGCAGAAACAGATCGGTCTGCACGATCCAGTTGGGTGACGAGAAGGAGTGGTCGTCCCAACGCACGGAATACCGGTACTCAAGAATGCTGCCGACCTGCACGGCGGGCATCGAAAACACGCGGGCAGAGTAGGCGTTCTCCTTGTCTTTGTATAAGAGCTTGTCGTGCGGTTTTCCGCTAAATGGGACAACTGTGCCGTCGGGCTGAATGGTGCGCCCGCTGATGTCGGCGATGGAATTGCCGAACTGGTCGCTGCGCTTGTCGTACTGCAGCTCCACATCGCCCAGCTTAATGCCGCCTTCGCTCAGGATTTTGACGCGGTAGTAGAACATGCGCATGTGGTTGTCATCGTCGTCCAGCTCGTCACGATTCAGGATGACGGCTTCCGCACCGGGCACCTCCGGGATCGAGGTCATATGCAACTCATCGGGTGTGGGCGTTTTAAAGTTCTGCGCGCGAGACATGACCGGTGTTGCAATGACGGCGCAGAACCACAGTCCACGCATGGGTCTGCACAGGTTCAGGAACGGCATCACTCTTCCTCCAAACGGTGACTACTTGTGTTTTAGGACTGCGCTACTCTGCTCATCTGCGGCGATGGTGCGGGCCAGCGTTTGCACGTCAGGGTAGCGCGCCGCGGGCAGTGTCAGGTCGCGCACGGTGTAGGTGCGCTGGTAGTGCAACACCCGCTGCTCCACGCTGGTGTGGCTGTTGTAGGCGGCAAAGCCAAGATCCAGGTCCACAGGTGCGGGTACCTCATCCACCTCGTAGCCTTCGGGCAGCGCGATGGTGAAATCGTCGTGGACCGACTGCGTCTTGTGCAGGTCGATGGGGAGCTCTCGCGGCTTAGTATCGACATAAAACGCTTCGTGGCCCAGTACGCGCGGGCGCACGGCCAGCAGCGGCCCCAGGGGCTGTGCGAAATGTGCTGCGGTCAGGCCGTAGCGCAGTTGCACGGGCTGGCTCAGGTCTTCCGCGTGGCTGACCTCGACGTCTCTGAGGGTGAAGGCCTGCAGGTCCTCCGCGGCGTTACGGTCCAGAGACTCCTGCCGCTCCTTGCCGGTGTGCTCTGCCACCAGGTAGCGCAACTCGCGGGCAATGTCGCCGCTCTCCCGCTCTTCCACGGTGCCGGTCAGGGTGCCGTCCGCCGCAAGCGTAAAGGCAGCCTTGCGCTCCACGCTGTTCTGCTGCGGCGGCAGTACGGGCAGGTGAATGGCCTGGCTCTGCGCGCCGTCGACCAGCAGCGCGTCACTGCCCTGCAGTTCACGTTCCAGGTGGCCGAAGGGCGTCTTCTCCCACGTGGGGTCGAAGATGAGGAAACGCTTGCCGCTGTTCGCGGTCACGATGCTGTACATGCCTTGCGGCTTGTAGTCAGCCGGCAGCTGAATGGCGGCAATCATGTGGTTGCCGGCGAGCGAAGGAGCGGCGCTGCTCACCATGCCGCGATGCGTATCCACCATGACCCACGTGGAGTGGATGCCCACGGCATCCAGCATGGCGCTCAGCAGCGTTGCCTTGTCTTTGCAGTCGCCGTAGCGGGCGCGAAAGATGTCAGACGCGGTGTGCGGCTGGTGGCCACCCACGCCGATCTCAATGGCGACGTAGCGAATCTGGCCCTGCACAAAGTTCGAGATGGCCTCGGTGCGCTCGCGGAAGCCGGTTTCGCCGCTCACCAGTTCCTGCGCTTTCGCGGTGATGGCGGCATCGGGCTTGTTGCGATTCTTGGCCAGCCGCTCATACCATTCGCCGATGCTCTGCCAGTCGCCGCTCATGGCACCGTACTGACCTGCGGCGTTAGGTCCCTGGTAGAACATGTCGAGGCGCGGTGCCTGGCTGATCTGGTTGGGTGCCAGCGGAACAGGGTCGGGTGCAATGAGCGATGCCTGGTCGTGAACCTCCCACAGCGTGCGGCCATGCTCCGCGTCCACGGCATCTGCTTTGGGTTTGCCTTTCCAGGTTGCGCGGTAGGTATAGCCGGGCGGCAGGTTCAGCGTCATGCGCTCCCGCACAACGGGGATGTCCTCGCCCGGAATCCAGATGATGTCGTTCTCGTACGGGCGCACCTGCTGCTCGTACTCCATGGCCGCCACCGCGCCTACCTCCATGCCGGGCGCTTTGCCGCCACGGGCGCGACCATCGCTGTACAGCTCAAACCCGGCCCCGGTGCCGACCTCATTCAGCTCGTTGTCCTTGACGGCGTATTCGTGACCGTCCGCGCCGATGCTCCACAAATGCATGTAGCGCAGCTTCGCCATGGAGTTGTACTGGGCATACATCTCGCCAAACTTCCGGCCCTGTGGGCGCAGAATACGCACCACCTTGCGGTGATGTTCGGTGAGCGTGCCGTCCGAGGCTACGGTGTACTCCGTCTCTTCCAGCAGCGTGACTGCGTCGCTGTGCGGGGGCAGCTTTGACGCAGGTTGCGCGGCGGCGGTGCGCACCCAGTCCGGCACCTGATCTTTCGCATGGGCAGGCAGGCTCAACAGGGCAAGCGCGAGCACGCTGCTGAGCGTTCGCAGAAGTGGTGACCAGGCAGCTAAACGCATCATGACCCATGCCTCTCATGGATCGACAGATCCGTGGGAGGCGAAAAGAAAGTGGAATACGCGAGTGATACCTGAAACAGGCAGTTTGGGCAAGAGCCGTTGCTGCTGACTAAACAGGATCGTTCATCCGGCCAAAAGTTAGCCAGCCATTGCGGTACCGCAGAGCACCAACTAATCGTGTACCGTAACACCCGTGTGGTAGCGGAGAAAGTCATGGATCGCAGAAGGTTTCTGAAAGGCAGTGCAATCGTCGCGGCGGTACCGTCTAGCGCCCTGTCGCATCAGGCTGCTACGACATCTACGGCGCTGCCGCCTGCCGGAGCGGATGGCTGGGTGTCGCTGCTGAACGGGCGGGACTTCGCCGGCTGGTATTCGGTCCTGCAGAACAGCGGTCGTGGTGTTGCCGAGCGCAGAGGCGTCATTGCCATGGAAGACGAGATGCTTCACATCCTGGGGAACGGTTTGGGTGACCCTGCCGTCGAATCCGGCTACCTAGCCACCAATCAGGAGTTCGAGAACGTCCGCATCCGGGTCGAGTACAAGTGGGGTCAAAAGCAGTTTGGCCAGCGCGCCGTGGCAAAGCGCGACAACGGCTTGCTGTATGGCGTGGTCGGCGCGGACAGGGTGTTTCCGCGCTGCGTGGAGTGCCAGATCGAAGAAGGTGATGTCGGCGACTTCTTC
>CALMOM010000097.1:1567-13043 GCA_937873305.1 uncultured Terriglobus sp. | reverse complement strand
TGTTTGGATACAACGTGACACGGCAGCACGGGTTCCCTAGCAGCAGCAAAACGCCAAGCACGCCAGTGGCACCGACCACCGGCCGCAAGATCAAGGACGGCAACTTCGAGGAGCTGGACGGCTGGAACACCGTTGAGGTCATCTTTCAGGGCGACCGTGCGGCTCATCTTGTGAACGGTCGTTGCCTCAATGTCGTGACCAATCTGCAGCAGCCTGACCCGGCGGATCCCACCCAATTCATCCCTCTGACCCGCGGAAAGATTGCCATCGAAATCGAGTTTGCAGAGATCTGGTATCGGCGCATCGAGGTGAAGGCGCTGGCCTAGTAGCGCCTTACAATCAAGAGAACGCCCATGTCGACCGCGACGTTGTCCCCATCTGATGTTCTCGCCAAGTACCAGCCTGTGATCGGGCTGGAAGTGCACGTGCAGCTCCTAACGCGGACCAAGGCGTTTTGCGGGTGCATCAACCAGTACGGCGGCGAGCCGAATACGCACTGCTGCCCGGTGTGTCTGGGGCTGCCCGGTGCCCTGCCCGTGCTGAACCGGCAGGCCGTCGAGTTCGCCGTGCTGGCCTCAACCGCGCTGCACTGCACCGTGAACGAAGACAGCGTGTTTGCGCGCAAGAACTACTTCTATCCCGACTCGCCTAAGGGTTACCAGATTTCGCAGTTCGACAAGCCGTTGGCCGAAAACGGCTGGATGGACGTGAGCGATGGCAATGGTGGCACGCGCCGCATCGGCATCACGCGCCTGCACATGGAAGAGGATGCGGGCAAGAGCGTGCACGACGGCTTCTCCGATAGCGCCAACCGCACTTACATCGACCTGAACCGCTGCGGCACGCCGCTAGTGGAGATCGTGAGCGAGCCCGACCTGCGCACGCCGGAAGAGGCGTACGAGTACCTGACCAAGCTGAAGGAAATTCTGCTGTATACCGGCGTAAGCGACTGCAACATGGAAGAGGGTTCGCTGCGCTGCGATGCAAACATCTCCGTGATGCTGAAGGGTGCGGAGCAGTACGGCACCAAGGCGGAAGTGAAGAATGTGAACAGCTTCCGCTTCATTCGCGACGCGCTGCACTTTGAGATTGAGCGGCAGATCGACGTGGTGGAGAGCGGCGGCCGCGTGGTGCAGGAGTCGCGCCTGTACAACAGCGCAGAGTGCCGCACCTACAGCATGCGCAGCAAGGAAGCCGCGCACGACTACCGCTACTTTCCCGAGCCCGATCTGCCCTCGCTGCACGTGAACGCGGCTTGGCGCGACGCGATCCTGGTAAATCTGCCGGAGCTGCCGGAGGCGCGCCGCGCACGCATGGTGGCCGACTATGACCTGTCCGTGCAGGACGCTGCCACCATCGCCAACTCACGCGCGTTCGCCGACGAGTTTGAGACCGCAGCAAAGCAGGCGAAGAGCGCGAAGCGCGTCGCTAACCTGCTATTGGGCGAGTTGATCGGACGGCTGAACGCTGCCGGCATTGAACTTGCGCAATCGCCGGTCTCCATGCCCGGCATCGTGCAGGCCGCAGATCTTCTCGAGGACGGCAAGCTTTCGTCGAAACAGCTGAAGGGCCTGTTCGATGTCTGCTTCGAAACGCGCGAAGATTTCGCCGCCGTGTACGAGCGCGAGAAGCCAGAGCAGATCAGCGATACCGGTGCGATTGAGACCATGATTGACGAAGTGATTGCAGCGAATCCCAAGCAGCTGGAGCAGTACCGCGGCGGCAAGAAGACGGTGTCGGCCTTTTTTGTCGGCCAAGTGATGCGTCTGTCTAAGGGGCAGGCGAATCCTGCGCTGCTGAATGAGCTTGTGGTCAAGAAGCTGGACATTGCGTAGCTAACCTCCGTCAACCAACAATGCCAGTAGCGACAGCTGAAGCCTTAATCATTCGTCCGTTTCAGCCGAGCGATGCGGACGCTCTTGCGGGTTTATTCCACGCCAGCGTCCGCAACACTGGCGTGAAGTATTACTCGCCTGAACAGGTCGAAGCCTGGAGCCTTGCTGTAGCGGAGCCTGGCTTCTACCTGTGCCTGCCAGAACGATGTACTGTCTTGGTCGCGACAGGTGCACAGACTGGTGTAGTTGGCTATGGCACGCTCGATGCTACCGGTCATATCGATCATCTTTATTGCCGTTGGGATCGTGTAGGAAGCGGTATCGGATCAGCACTCTATGCATCTATCGAGATCGCGGCAAAGGCGGCTGGTATTAAGGTCCTCACTGTGGACGCCAGCGAGGCAGCCCGCCGCCTGTTTGAGCGCAGAGGCTTCACAATGCATAGCCGCAACGATTTCTTACTCGGGGACGTGCCGATCCACAACTATAGAATGTCGAGAGAAATCGGCTGAACATTGCCTTGTGCCTGCCTAACCTGTAAGTACGCGAGCGCATCGTACGGGGTGCATGCGTGTGTGGCCTCTTGTTCGGCTTTCTTCCATCCTTCTGCTGACCGGCTGTGCCGCGGGCAAAGCCACGCAGCGCGCTATTAATGCGGATCAGTCCGCGATGCCGCCGAACACGGTGATGCTGTCGCAAATGATGCGCGAGCTGTCCGCTCAACCGGGCTTCACGGACCAGCTGTTGGGGTACCTCGACAAAGGCCAGAAGAACGGGGCCATCCTTACCCCGGAGTTGTTCGACACGTTTCGCAAGCTGGTGCTGGGCAAGGACTGGAGCGGCCTGGATCGCTTTCCCGGTTGGGGCATCCGGCGCATCACGCGCACGGTGAACGCCGGTGAAGACCTGCTGGCGAAACATGGGGACAGCGGCACACCCACCGATCTGAAGCAGGCAGACGTTGGGCCGTACGCGCTAGACCGCTCTGGCACAGTGAGCCTCGATCAACCGTCTGAGTTCCCCGGCTTCTCCGATCAGGGACTTGTCACCAAGTTGAGCGACGCCGTAAACAACGGCGACGGAGCCGACCCGAAGCTGGCGCCCATGCACGCAGAGAGTGCGCGGCTGGCGGCGGTGCTGAACCGGCTCTCGCTGAACGGCTACAAGTCCACGGAGCCCTTCACCGCGACGCTGGGCGGGCAGACCGCGACCACGCCGCAGGCGCTGGTACAGGCGCTGGTGAGCAGCGGCCACCAGGTGACTGTGGCGGATGCGCGCTACTTCGCAAACTTCGGCCACTTCCACTACAACGGCAGGGACGTCGAGATGCCGTTCTGGCTGGACACGCAGTACTTTGTGCCGACGGCACACTGGTGGCAGCGCGGGCGTCCGCTGCTGGTGCCGGTGGCGCATGCGGAATACGAGTGGATCGTCACTGGCCCAAAGATCAACGCGGACGTGACCTTCTACTTCGGCATCGACGGTCACGCGGAGTTCCGCACCAACGACCAACTAAACCAGCCATGGGTGATGGGCCGCCACGCACATGAGTATCGCGGCGCAGAAGCGGTCGAGGTCACGCGGCTGACTGGGCAGATGCTGCGTGCCTACGCCTACCTGCACGTGGCGCATCCGCAGTTGCCGTTCGGCGGCTATTACACGCTGGGCGTGTGCCAGGACGTGGTGGGCGCGATCGAGCAGCGCATGACGGGGCGCACCACACTGTTCCCCAACACGGCGCGCACGGAGTATTTCGACGACCAGCCTGACCGCGAGATCCAGCGACTGATGGAGGCTGTGCCCAAGGACACCGGCGGTGCCATTCCCGCGCCAGAGCGCATCTTTGGCTCGCTGCCCACCACAGACCTGCAGGCCATTACGGTGCCGGGGCTGCGCAACGACCTCCTGCGTTCGGAGCAGGCTCTCCACGAGGGCAGACTGCGTCACCGCATATCGGTGTCGCCGCAGGCGCTTACTTCGGCAGGAGCGCTGGTTGCCACCGGCGTGGTGCTCTGGCTCCTGCTGCGCCGCCGCGCGCGGAGTGCCTAAGGACTGAAGTATGCAGTTGTCGGATCAACGCTGACATTCCACGAAGGCAAGACCGGGAGAACACCCATGGCAACGAGGAAGGCAATCGGCAAATCTGCTGCCGGAACAAAGACGGCAGCTAGGCCAGCAAAGACGGCTGCCGCGAAGAAGACCGCAACCAAGACAGCGACAAAGGCGAGCCGCGAGCAGGGCCGTGCGAAGAAAGCCCCCGCGAAGAAGTCCTCCGCATCCGGCGGGACTGCTGCAAAGAGCGCCGGCAGCAAGAGTGCGGCGGCGAAGAAATCTCCCCCGAAGAAATCTGCTGGGCGCAAGTACTCTTCCGCAGCGTCTGCGCAGGTGGGCAAGGAACTGCACGAGATGCATCGCGGACACCTGCGCAGCGGTAGCGGTCAGAAGGTGACAAATCCCAAGCAAGCCATCGCCATCGGCCTGTCTGAGGCGCGCCGTGCGGGCAAGAAGGTGCCGCCGAACCCGAACGACCCCAAGAAAAAGTAGCCGGGTAGAGACTCAAGCGGACGCTGTAGTTTCCTCACTCGGCGGGCACGGCTCTATTTGCTGGACGCACTCGTTGCCGACGATGCAGTGCTGCTGCCAGCACTGCCGGAGGCCGCGCTGCTGGACGAGGCGTCTGACGAGGTGCTCGCGGTAGAAGACTTGCCGGCGTCGGACGTAGAAGAGCCCGTGCCGCCCTCGCTCTTTGCGGCAGTGGATGCACCACCCTCATTGTTAGCGGATGCTGAGGTGCCGCCCTCGCCCGATCCGCCGGCTGCAGGCTTCTTCGATCCATAGCCGTCGGCGTACCAGCCGCCGCCTTTGAACTGCACCGCGGGTGCGGAAATCAACTTCTTCAGTGGACCGCCACAATAGGGGCACTCCGTCAGCGGAGCATCGGAAAACTTTTGACGTTTTTCCGTGCGGCGTCCGCATTGCTCGCATTGGTATTCGTACATTGGCATCGCGTGGGTCTCTTCCTCGTTACGGCAGTTCCACAAGCCGCACACTGGCAATGGCGTCCACCTTGCGCAGCGCGGCAATCACATCGTTGACCTTGCTGCTACCTGCCTCAATCTGTACCACGGCCAACGCCTGGCCCTGCGGCACGCGCTGCGAACGCACGCTGCGGCCCAGCGCAAAGTTGGCGATATTTACCCCGTGTTCGCCCAGCACGGTTCCGATGCGGCCAATGACACCCGGGACATCGTGATTGCGAATGGCCAGCAGTGTGCCCGTGAGCGGCGCTTCGATATCGATGCCGTCCAGCGACAACAAGCGAGGCGCGTTGCCATGCAGCACCGTGGCGCTGGCACTGGCCTCGCCCTCGGCGGAGTGCAACACCAGCTTCAGCACCGATCCAGCGCCCCCGCTGGCAAACTCCTTCTTGTCCTCCTGCACACGCAGGCCTCGCTCCTCGGCCACTGCAAACGCGTTGATGTGGTTGACCTGTTCCGAATCGCGCAACACACCGGCCAGCACGGCATTTCGAATCATGTCCGTTTTGCCCGTTGCGATGCGTCCCGCATACGCGATCTCCAGGTTTTCAAGGTTGCCCGGCGTGGCATGCGATAGAAAGGTGCCCAGCCGCTCCGCCAGGTCCGCGAACGGTGCGACCTCCTCATACTCCTCCCGCGACAGCGACGGCACGTTGACGGCGTTCTGTACCACGCCCAGTTTCAGGTAGGCGCTCACCTGATGCGCGAGCTGGATGCCGATCGCCTCCTGAGCTTCGTCGGTCGAACCGCCGAGGTGCGGCGTCAAAATCACGTTCTCGATGCCAAAATAAGCGGAGTTCTTCAACGGCTCTTCGCGGAACACATCCAGCGCGGCACCGCCCACCTTGCCGCTTTGCAGGCCCTCGACCAACGCCTCGTCCACGATCAGCTCGCCGCGTGCGCAGTTCACGATGCGGATGCCTTTTTTCATGATCGCGATACTGTGCGCGTTGACCAGGCCTTCGGTCTGCGGCGTGAGGCCTACATGCAGCGAAAGGTAGTCGGACTGCTTAAAGATGTCGTCGATGTTGACCAGCGTGACGCCGTTCTCGCGTGCGATGACCGGCGCAACGAACGGATCGTAACCGATCAGGTCCATGCCAAAGCTGCGGGCACGGCGCGCCACCTCAAGCCCGATGCGGCCAAGGCCGACGATGCCCAGCGTCTTGCCACGCAGCTCCGTGCCCTGCAGGCTTTTCTTTTCCCATTTGCCGTTGTGCAGCGCGGCGGTTGCCTTGGGTATCTGGCGGGCCATGGTAATCATCAGGCCCAGCGTCAGCTCTGCCACGGCCACGGCGTTGGCCCCCGGTGTGTTCATGACCACGATGCCGCGCTTGGTGGCGGCGTCCGCGTCGATGTTGTCGACGCCCACTCCCGCGCGGCCAATCACACGCAGCTTTGGCGCATGCTCCAGCAACTCTGGCGTCACCTGCACAGCGCTGCGAACCACCAGCGCATCCGCGTCAGCCAGTTCCGCCTCCAGGTTTGTGATGGTGTCGCTGGTCACGACCTGCCAGTCCGGCTCTTCCTTGAAGACGGCGAGCGTTGCGGGCGAGACCTTTTCAGCTAGAACAATCTTCATCGCACTTCTTTCCGGGCGGGCGCATGCCTGCCGCTGCTTGTGCCGGTTCACACGCGAACTGTCCGGTGAACGTACCTGCTATCGGCATTCGCCCGCACGCCGCGGAGTCGGCAGGAGGGCGTCACGCCCTAGCTCTACTTTAGCAATTCTGGTGCCTACGCCATCTGGACACCGCGGGGAGCACTCACCTGTGCGGTTGCGCTAGTCTGAAGGCACACATGGCCACCCAGCCCATTCCCGAATCTGCCGACGCGCCGCTGCGGCCACGCGACCTGTCGCACACTCCCAAACGGTACCTTGTGCTGGGCGCCACCTCTGGCATTGCGGAAGCCACGTGCCGCCTGTGGGCCGCAGAGGGTGCAAACCTCTTCCTGGTGGGGCGGGCAGCGGACAAGGTGGAGGCCGTGGCGGCAGACCTGCGAGTGCGCGGCGCGGCCTACGTGGACACCGCCGTCGTGGACCTGAACGAGACACAGCACCACGCAGACCTGCTGGCCCATGCCATCACCTCACTCGGCGGGCTTGACGTGGCATACCTGGCGATGGGCATCCTGGGCGAGCAATCCCGTGCAGAGCAGGAGCCCACCCATGCCGAAAACATTCTGCACACCAACTTCACCGCGCCTGTCAGCCTGTTAACCACGCTGGCCAACTTCATGGTCAAGCAGGGTCACGGCACGCTGGCGGTGCTCTCCTCCGTGGCTGGAGACCGCGGGCGCAAGTCGAACTACGTGTACGGCTCGTCCAAGGCAGGCCTGACAGCGTTCACGGACGGCCTGCGCAATCGCGTGGACCGGGAGGGCGTGGCCGTGCTCACTATCAAGCCCGGCCCGGTGAAGACGAGCATGACCGCCGGCATGAAGGGCAGCGAAAAATTTGCCGCTCCGGCCAAGGTCGCCAAGATCATTGCAGACCGTATCGGTAAAGGCACGGGCGGTATCCTCTATGTGCCGGGGCTGTGGTGGCCCATCATGACCGTGATTAAAGCGATCCCGGACTCGGTGTTTAAGAAGCTGAACCTGTGACCCCGGCGGCCTTTACGACTGCGCCAGTCCTGGGGTTCAGATGCGGTCTACTGCTCGGGAATCCTGCAGTGCGCCTGCAACCTGCATGGCAGCGTCACACATCCCAAACGGTCTGAATAGCATGAGACTCTTTCACCTCACACTGCTGCTGCCAGCCATGATCTGCCCCCTTTGTGTGCGCGGGCAGAATACCGGTGCGCAGGCCACACCGCAAACACAGAATGCCGCACCGGCAGCGATACGTGGTTCAGGCGTCCCGCAGCCAAACGTGCAGCCTGGCGCTCGCACTGCGCGTGGAAGTGTCTCAACGGGCCGGAGCGCATCGCGGCGAGGCGGTTCGCAAAGCCGCTCCAATCCTCCCGCTCCGGCAGCAAACGGCAGCGTCACCGTGATCGGTGGCAACCTGCTAAACCCGACGGGCGCAAGCGCTCAAGGTGTGGCCCTGCCCGGCGTCAGCATGCCGCGCAATGCCCTCGGCATATCCGCTGGAACCCCGATCCACGTGAAGCTGCAGCAGGCCATCGACTCCGGTCATGCCCGTAATGGCGACACGATCCAGGGCACTCTTGCAGAGCCGCTGGGTACGCTGCCAAACGGCGCGCCGGTCAGCTTAACCGTAGTGGCGGCAGCACCCGCGGGTGAGGTCGGCAGCGGCGGCGTGCTTTCCCTGCAGGTGACCAGCATCAACGGCCAACAGATGCTTTCGCAAGTGATTACAGCCGAGGGCAAAGAAGGCGTCAAGCTGCTGCCCGATGACGCTCCAAGCCGGGGCACCGAAGCCGTTTTTACCCCCGATGCAGCGATCACTCTGCCCGCAGCGTAACCATTGCAGTCACGCCGTCTGTACAAAGGCAAGCATCTCAGCTGCGTGGCCCTCCGGCTTCAACTTGCGGAACTCAGCCTGCAGCCTGCCATCCCTGTCGAACACAAAGGTGGAGCGCTCGATTTTGATGACCGGCTTGCCGTACATGGAGCCTTCGCGAACCACATCGAACTGCTTGGCAATGGCCAGATCAGGATCTGACAGCAGCGGGAACGGCAGCGAAAACTTTGCGGCGAACTTTTGCTGCGCGCGCGCCGGATCGCGCGAGATTCCCAGCACAACCGCGCCAGCCTGCTTCATCTGTGCTTCCAGGTCGCGAAACTCACAGGCCTCGGTAGTACATCCTGGGGTGTTTGCCCGTGGGTAAAAGAACAGCACTACAGGGCTGCCACGGAACTGCGACAGCTTCACCCTGGTGCCGTCCTGAACGTCTGCCTCGAACTCAACCGCATCGCCAATCTTCATCACACCAGCTTACCCACTCGTCGCTGTCACAACTTACGCGCCAGCCTTCGCTTCGGAAGGAGGTGTAGGTACAGCAGGCGTAAACAGCGGCTCCTCAATGCCGTCCCGGCTAACGCGAATGTAGTAGAGGTCCGTGGCAACCTGGAAGGCGTCCTTGGTGCCGGCTACCGTTTGCCACTCCCCTGTCGGGTGCAGCAGCGTCCAGCGCTGCGGGTCGCCGACCTTAACCGGCATGTTGAAGCCCGCTTCGTCTGCCTGCCTCCGGTAGCTCACAGTGCTTGCGGCAGCGTCAAATTGCAGTTCCAGCTTCGGCAGTGCTGCGTGGTGCAGGTACTCGTTGAAGAGTGGTGTGTAGTCCTCATGCAGTTGCGTATTCCAGTACGCAACCACGTCTTCAGTCAGAATTGTTTGGTACTTGAATCGCTCATAAAAGCTGTGGAAAGTCGCCCACCACTTGGCGTCATTGTCGATCACCGATCGCAACGTGTTCAGGAACAGCGTGCCCTTGAAGTACTGGTCCTGGTCGATCGGTTCGCGTCCAATGCCGCGCTCGCCGACAATTGGCCGCACATTCCTGACTTTGCGCTTGTAACCGTTCACGTATCGGAGGGCGTCCGGCTTGCCCCACATACCCTCCACATACACACCCTCCATGTAGGTCGTGAAGCCTTCGTGTATCCACATGTCGGCCTGGTCAGCCGCGGTAACAGCGTTTCCAAACCATTCGTGCCCGCTCTCGTGGATGATGATGAAGTCGAACTTGGGGCTGATGCCTACCCCGGTCCAGTCACGGCCCTTGCCGTACCCGTTCTCAAAGCCGTTGCCATAGGCCACCGCGCTCTGGTGCTCCATGCCCGCGTAGGGCACCTGGACCAGCTTGTAGCCGTCGCGCACAAAGGGGTACTCGCCCACCCTGTCATTAAAGATCTTTAGCATGGGCCGGGCCTGGGCAAACTGGCGCTTTGCCGCTTGCAGGTCTTCCGGCTTGGCATAGAAGTCGAGGGTCAGCGGCCCTAACTGCGTGTCGGTCCAATGCGTGTAGTTTGCAATGTTCAGCGCCACGTCGTAGTTGTTGATCGGGTAGGTCACGCGCCAGTCCCACTCTGTGAAGCCGTCGTGCAGATCCCTATGTCCTACTAGGCGACCGTTGGACACATCCATGAGGCCGTTCGGCGCCTGAATATGAATGTCTACGCCCTCCTGCGGCTCATCTTTCCACTGGTCCTTGTTAGGCCACCACACGCGCGCACCGTTGCCCTCGCACGCCGTGAAAATCCACGGCTTGCCGCCGCCGTCATGCTCAAACGAGATGCCGCCGAACCTGCCCGCCGTGCGCGGCTTACCGCTGTACACCACATCCACGCTGTAGGTCGCACCGCGGTGCATGGTCTCCGGAACGTCGATGAAAAACGATTCGCCCTGCCGTGTTACCTGAGCAGGCTTGCCGCGGAAAAGCACCCGATCCACGTTCAACTCCCGGGCTAGATCAAGCTGGATGCGCGTACCATCTTCAAGCATGCGGAAACGTACCTCATTGTCGCCGCGCAATGTGCCAGTGGCAGGGTCCGCGCGAACGGTCAGCGTGTAGTGCAGAAGGTCATTATTGGCACGGTATGGCCCGTACTCTCCCAGCAAGCTCTGTTCTGCAGGCGTGAGTTCATCAGGCGCTTCTGCAGCATGGCGGAACTCTGGTAGCGCGGTTGCCAGAACGTCCCGGGCAAAGCCGGGCAGCAACATGGCGCTTAGGAGACAGCTGATTCGGAGGCAACGCATACCCAACAGCCTAACTGGTGCGCCTATCCAGAGAGTGGCACGGAACGCAAAAAGGAGTGAACCAGCAACCCTGGTCCACCCCTTTCTGAACTACTGCCTGCCTTGACTTATGCAGCGGCCCGTTCGCTCCGGGCCTTGTCATTGGCTGCCTTGGCAGAACCGGCCAACGTGGCGAACCCCGCTGCGTCATGGGTAGCAATATCGCTAAGTACCTTACGGTCCAGCTCTACACCAGCCTTCTTCAGACCGCTAATGAAGGTGGAGTAACTCATGCCATTCAGCCGGGCTGCCGCACCGATGCGCACAATCCACAGCGAACGGAACTGCCGCTTTTTCTGCTTACGGCCAATATAGGCAAATTTGAGACCGCGCTCTACGGCTTCCTGAGCTGCCTGGTAGAGCTTGGATTTGGTGAGGAAGTATCCAGACGCGCGCTTCAGAATCTTCTTGCGGCGATCATTCCGTTTGGTGCCACGTTTTACGCGGGGCATGGGTGCGTCTCCTTTTGCGTCCTTCGCTGGTAGCGGCTGGAGGTAAGGTCGCCGTGGTTTCACGGCTACAGCCTCTTCACACGCTTGCTGCTTTCCGCCTCATATCGCGCTTGCGTTCAAGTGCGAGGGCCCGGGAATCGCATTCGGACCGTTGTGCAGAACCACCTGCACGGCTGGGCGGAACTCTAATTACTGCCTAAGGATAAATCTCAGGCGTAGGGGATCATCCGCGAGACCTTGGCATGGTCGCCGTCCGAAACGTAGGCCTGGGCGGTCAGCTTGCGCTTCACCTTGGTCGATTTCGAGGTCAGGATGTGACGCTTCTTGGTCTGGCCCCGCTTGATCTTGCCGGTACCAGTCTTTGAGAAGCGCTTTGCCGCCCCTGAGTGGGTCTTGAGTTTGGGCATGGTTGGTGTCCTATCGATGAGCCGGATGCGATTGCAC
>CALMOM010000097.1:0-1557 GCA_937873305.1 uncultured Terriglobus sp. | reverse complement strand
GCACCCATGGGTCATCTCGCCTGGTATCCAGGCACTCGGATTAGTGTATCGCAGATCAACCGGCAGCCAGCGGGCCCGTGCGTGGAGGTAACCCGCAGCGCATGTTGACGCCTACACGATGAGCCGGGCAGCACGCCGGGTTGGCCGTATCCCTGCCTGGTAAGACGCTATGCTGGAAGCGTGAGGCGCTGGTACGACCTAGCGCAGCATGCAGCGAATCGCGCACTACGGAGATGAGCATGCATTCCCGGTTTGGCCTGGCACTCTCGTTTCTGCTCTGCTCACGCGTGGCGCTGTGCCAGTCGGAGCCGAACACGGAACCGCTCCAGGGGCTCGCGACCGTGACCACGCTGTCGCAGACCGAATCAGGCCGGGCTGCCCTGCGAAGCAACTATGAGTTCACCGGCAATATCCAGAACGGCCGGCTCCGGCTGCCGACCCTCTTCACCTTCGAGGAGCAGCAGCAACAATCTCTGCGTGATGCGTACAGCACGATCCGCAACCTGGAGCAGCTGGCGGACGGCCTGGGCACCACGCTCGGCGCGGCCTACGTCGCGCGGGCTCACACCGACGACACAGGTGCCGAGCTCGACTTTTTGCCCGCCGTACAGCAATTGATGGCATTCGCCATGTCCACCTCCGGAACGGACTCGAACGCTGGCAAGTACCTGTTTGCCAACCTGACCACGGATGGTACACAGCCGGTGACGCCGGAACTGCGCGCCGTGGTGGACAAGATTCACGGCGAAACCGATGCCTTTGGCCGCGCCTACCACCTGCCTGCGGGCAGCCCCAACGCGAACCCCTTCGGCAACTCCAGGCCGTTCCAGACGGAGCACGACGTACTCGCCTTCAGTGGTCGCGATTACCTGAACCACGCGGCCACCAGCGTCACCTACCAGCGTGGCCCAGCCCAAGACCTGACCAAGAGCCCGTCTTATCCCAGCGGGCACACTACTTATGGCTACACCGGTGCGCTGCTACTTGGGCTGCTGGTGCCGGACCGCTACCCTGAGATGGTGGTACGCGGCGCGGAATATGGCACCAGCCGCATCCTTGTAGGCGCGCACTATGCCATGGACGTCGTGGGTGGCCGCACCCTGGCGCTGTACGACATGGCACACCTACTGTCCAACGATCCGGCTTACCTGCGCCGCAAAGGAGGCAGGCCCGCGTCCCTCACCGACTTCCGCGGAGAGGTTCTAAAGGCGCGTGCGCAGGTCGCAGGACTCCTTGCCGCAAACTGTGGCAATATCGTGAGCCGCTGCGCCCACATGGACATCAGCCGCTTCAACGATCCTGCCGCCAACAGCCGGTCGTATGCTTCCACCCAAACCTACTCCCTGCCGGTGGCGTACGCGTTCACGGCCAATCGCATGGAAGACGTGGCGAAGCTCGCACCGGAGGCGGGGTATCTGCTCACGGTTGCCTATCCGTCGCTGACCCTTCGGCAGGCGGACACCATCCTGACGGAGACGGAGGGGCCGGGCGGCGGCTTTCTGGATAACGGTAGTGCCTTTGGAGTCTACTCTCGGCTGAACCTGTATGAGGCAACCC
>CALMOM010000096.1:28705-29680 GCA_937873305.1 uncultured Terriglobus sp. | reverse complement strand
GCTGAGGCGCACTGCAGAAATCTGCCACGCTGCGGAGCGATGTCACGGAACAGTGTTCCTGGCTGACTGGGCAGGGCAATCACAATGGGTTACTTGTGGTCATCCAAGCTTTTTGCCAACTCCTGTAGACGGTCTGCTGCTATCTTGAGGGCGCTGGAACTCTGTCGACGTACATCCGGCACCACCTCATCATTCAGGTAGGTAATCAGCCGACGCACTTCCGCCTCGGTCTTGTCCACTGCTCCCTGTACCTTACCGTTCCAGTCTGCCATGGGTACCTCCTCAGCCGCCACGCTGCTCGCTTCACAATAAAGACGCACGAAGTCACCAAATCGCAGCAAAATACATGCGTTCCCAGCTGGGTACTCCCGCCCGTGTGTGAGCAGGCAGGTGTAGATGGCAGCAATCGTGCAGGAATGCTAAGTGGGACACAAGGGCTGCCGAGGGTTGCCAGGCCACGTTCTGCCTATGCAACTTACCCCCTGCTCTGCCAATCCAATAGAACGACCGCAGAAGATTTTCACCGCACAAAGAAACGGCCAGCTCAGGCCTGCTCTGTTAGAAGGATTCTGAATGCACCGTTTGTTCGTCCCCGCACTGTTGTCGGCCATTGCCACTGTGTCTCCAACTCTTCATGCGCAATCCGCGCCTGCAAATCCGCAAACCCTAGAAATGGCCAGCCTCGCTGCGCAGCCCACAACGGCGACCGGCCTGCCGAATGTGTCGAACCTGCCGGACGCGCCCAGCAGTTCGTCCGTAGTGACGGACGCCCTTCCTGCTGATGCGTTGGATCAGGCAGGCGTAGGTAATCCCAACTCATCGGTCGCGCCCAAGTACGCCGGTATCATTCTGGAAGGGCAAACAGCCCCGCAGTTGACGAATGGGCAAAAGCTCGTATACGGGTTTCGCGATGCGTTCAGCCTCTTCTCGCTGGTCGGAGCGACGGTTTCTGCTGGCTACGAGCAGGTCGTCGAC
>CALMOM010000096.1:25036-28695 GCA_937873305.1 uncultured Terriglobus sp. | reverse complement strand
CGCACTATGGACCCGGGGCGACCGGCTTTGGCAAGCGGGAGGGTGCGGCGGCTCTTCGCAGCACAGTAGAGTCGCTCGCCACGGACTCACTCTTCGCGCCTATTTTTCACGACGATCCGCGATACTACGCGCTTGGCATTGGCCATAGCTTTGTCCACCGTTTCGTGTACGCAGGAACCCGCGTGCTGGTGACCCGCACAGACGCGGGTCACCATACCGTGAATGCACCGTTGTTGCTGGGCTATGGCGTCGCAAGCGGCTTGAACAACCTCTACTATCCCGACCAGGACACTGGACTGAAACCGACCCTGACCGGTTATGCGAGTTCGATCGGTGGCGCGGCGCTCGGCATGGAAGTGAATGAATTTATTGACGATGCACTGCACATGGTGCATCTGCGAAAATAGTTTAAGCGGCGTCGGTTATCGGGCCCGGACCAGTGTCCGGGCCTTTTTGCTGTTCCGTTCACTGCGCCTCTATCCCATTCAGTGCGGAATGTTGCCATTCGGTTAATCCGGTTCGCAGTTCGCTGAGCCTTG
This sequence comes from uncultured Terriglobus sp., assembly GCA_937873305.1. GTDB lineage: Bacteria > Acidobacteriota > Terriglobia > Terriglobales > Acidobacteriaceae > Terriglobus. The sequence continues at coordinate 28,156 of CALMOM010000096.1, read as the reverse complement.
CGTTAGCTTCATGGATGCAAAGCGTCTTATTCGGCATGAAAGTCATCTGCCGGTTGAGCGTAATTGGCTGTAACAAGGCAGGTTCCGGCGCGTAGAGATGCACCGCAGAAGGGGTTAGAAGGCTCTAATCTTGAACACGCCCCTAACAGTCGAGACAGCAGTACCTTCAGGAGACAGCATGGCCAAGGCAGCAAAGCTCGTTGAAAAGTCCATCACCGTGGTCGCAAAGGCCGGTTGGGCCGTATTTGAGAAGCTGAACAACATCAGCCCCAACGCATCGTTCACGCCCCGGTGGAGCGACAAGCCGCTGCTGAAGAGCTATCAGAAAGAGAAGCCGCCCCTTGGCTGGCCCCGCACCACCGATTCGCTCTGCCCGCGTTGTATCCCTGAGATCCGCCAGCAGATCGTGGATGGTAAACTGCCCCACGAGATTCTGCTGAACGAAAAGGTTGGCGAGATCAAGGCGCAGATCATCGAGCGCGACGGCCAGATCCTGATGGTCAAGGATTGCCCTATCCACGGCCATTTTGAAGACGTCATGAGCATCGACCCCGCCATGATGCAGCATCTGGAGCAGGTGTTCCCCGGCCGCGACATCCGCGCGCACAACGACGAAAAGCTGCACAACCACGGAACATCGACGGTGACCCACGGTCGTGGTTCGGTCCTGACCATCGACCTGACGAACCGCTGCAACATGATGTGCGACCCCTGCTTCATGGACGCCAACCAGGTGGGCTTCGTTCACGAACTGACGTGGGACGAGATCAAAACCATGCTGGACAACGCAGTCCAGATCAAGCCACGGCGTCAGATGAGCGTGCAGTTCTCCGGCGGTGAGCCGACCCTATCGCCGTACTTCCTGGACGCCGTCGCCTACGCCCGCAAGGTCGGTTATACCTCTGTGCAGGCCGCGACCAACGGCATTGAGTTTGCCAAGTCGAAGGAATTTGCCAAGGCGGCAGCAGAAGCCGGTCTGCGCTACGCATATCTCCAGTTCGACGGCATCGGCAACGCAGCCAACAGCCACCGCAAGGTTGGCAACAGCTTCGACGTAAAGCTGCAGGCCATTCATAACCTGCATGAGGCAGGCGTGGACATCGTCCCGGTCACCTGCATCATCAACGGCATCAATAATGAGCAGGTCGGCCGCATCATCGAGTTTGCGCTCGACAACCCCAAGAAGATCAACTTCCTGTCGTTCCAGCCGGTCAGCTTCACAGGTCGCGACGAGGCCGTCAGCGACGAGCGCCGCATGGCGCAGCGCTACACCCTGAGCCACCTGGCAGCGGACGTCAAGAGCCAGACCGGCCTGGGCGAGAGCACCCGCGACTGGTTCCCCATCAGCTTCATGTCGACCTTTAGCGACTGGGCCGACCTGGTGCACGGACCGGATCACGACTGGGGCCAGCTCTCCTGCGGCTGCCACCCGAACTGCGGTATCGGCATGGCGCTGATGATCGACAAAGAAACCAAAGAAGCCGTGCCGGTCACCGCGTTCCTGAACGCAGACCGTCTTGCCAAGGATGTTGCGAAGGTGAACGACGCCGCTCGCGGCAAGTTCCTCAGCATCCTCGGTGTGTCACTCGCGCTGCTGCGCAATTACGACCCCACCAAGGCACCGACGCACTTCAAGATCAAAGATCTGCTCCTGAAGTTCGACAAGTGCTTTGGCGCGACCGGCCGCAATTATGGCAAGGTCACCGCAGACCGCACGATGGAAGACATCAAGATGCGCCGTGGCGACCGCTGGAACTTCCTGTTCATCGCCGGTATGTGGTTCCAAGACCTGTTCAACTACGACTTCCGCCGTACCGAGCAGTGCATCATTCCGTACGCGACGCAGGAAGGCGAAATCAGCTTCTGCGCATACAACACGGGCGTGGGCTGGCGCAACATCATCGAGAAGATGCACATGACGTCCAGCCTCACCAAGTGGTACGAGGAGCATGGCCGTCACGAAATCTTCGCCGGTGGCAAGAAGGTGTCGATCGAAAAGCAGGAGAAGTATGACCTGGTCCTGAACGATGCCCACGTAAACGCAGCCGCGAACGATACTTTCGACAAGAGCGGTATCGCCAAGAACTCCCGCGAAGAGAAGATTCGCGCACGTGACGCCAAGCTGAAGCAGGATGCGGAAAACTCCCGCATGGCCAAGCTCTACCGCAAGGAAATCCTCAAGGAGCAGGAGCAGCCCGGTGGGTTTGTTGCGCTCGGCGAGATTGGCGGTATCGGTTCTGGTATGGGGGGCATCAAGCCTGCGGCACCGATCAGCAAGCCGGTAGAGGTAGTAACTGCAATTGAGGAGAAGGACTTGGTCGCGGGCGACTGAGTAAAATGAGTTCGGTGAATGACGGGGGGATCGCCTACGGGCGGTCCCCTTCTCGTTTCGTGCTGTTCACATTTGGGCAGTTCGTGTTCCACATCGCATTTTTTGCGATCTCAGTGGATGCTGCTTTCCATTGTCCTGGCCAGGCCTGTGGCATTCTATTGCCTTGAGAGAGGGCATGCAGGATCCAGACCTAGCAGAGGTCATCCTCAGGCGTCAGACCGACTTTGCCATTGGCCCCTCTGTTTACGTGGTTCGTGGCGAGGAGGCGATCCTCCGCTTGCAGATGCTGCTGGTGCAATTCAGCGAACAGCTACAAAGTGCGTCAGGAACGCTGCTCGACCTATCGTATTTTCTTCAGAAGCCCGGCTTTCTGAAGCGCGTTCCCTACCTGTTCGTGGTTGCAAAACGTTCACATACCCCAGTCAGTCAACTAACCCTAGACGACCTTGTCGGTACTGTTCTGCTGTTTGAGTTCCACTTCTGCGGCTTGGGAATTCAGGCCTATGCCACAAACGACCGCTCTGGAACCGGCTCGTTGCTGTCGTTGCCGCAGGACCGTGCACGTGTAACGGCGCTCATCTGTGGAGTACTGGTGGGCCATGGCGCCAGGGTTGCCATGTTATCGTTCGCTGGCGGAGACGCCGCTGACGTGCAGCAGGAACCGGTATTTCGCGAGATGGGCCGCAAAACGCGGCGGATACGCTGGGCTGTACGGCACCGGCAAATGCCCGCCTATCTGCAACTGCAGTCCACGTTCGACCAGACACTCGCGCGGCTGGGTCAAAAGA
>CALMOM010000096.1:19419-25026 GCA_937873305.1 uncultured Terriglobus sp. | reverse complement strand
ACCCGCAGCAACATGCGTTACTACCGCCGCCGTGCAGAGAGAGATCTTGGCTGCACCGTGACAAGCATGGCGGACACGCCGGTGGATGAGTTGGTGCTGTTCAATCGCAGCTGCATGTACCCGATTCGTGAAGCAACGCTACGATGGCGGCTGCAGGTGCTGCGAACGCTTCACCGGCCTATCCTGATGGGTTTGAAGGACCGCGAGGGCCGCTGGCTCAGTGTGCTGGCAGGTCGTCGCTTTGGACAAACCTCGGAGCTTCTGTGGCAGATGAACCGGGACGGCTATCCTTCCCAGTCGTTGAGCACGGTAATGCGGAGCTACTGGATGGAGCAGGAGATTGCGCAGGGTGCCTGCCGTTTACAAATAGAAGGCGGCACCTTTCACTCCATGGCGCACTCCTTCGAAGAGGAGCAAATTGTGGACCTTGTCCTGGTGCGTGCCATTCCTCTGCGCGTGCTGTGTGGGTTGGTCCGCCGCCTTATTCCGCGGGAGAATAGCCTGGCGGAGATGCTGCGGAGCGGCGACCTGGAATGGCATGAGGGCCATCAAGTCGGCTGAGCCCGTGTCACTGCCCCGAGATGTGGTGTCTCTTAGGGCGTGCAGCAACCTTAAGATTGCAGCGTGTGTTCCTGCAGCCTAGTCCTTTTTCAGGTCATCCACCATCTGCAGAAAGACTGGCTGGGTGCGGAGGTCGGCGAAATCCTTTTCATGCAGCAGGCGATTGCGGTCGTGGAAACCCTCGCTGATGGCCTTGCGCAGGTACTGGAGTGCCATTGGGTAGCTGCCTGCCTGCGCGTAGCTTAAGGCCATGTGGTAATGCACCTCGCCCGCGCTCTGCCCTTTTGCGTTGGCCTGAATATCGTGCCCATTGGATCGCTCCAACACCTGCGGGTCGAGCCGCAGTGCTTCGTGGTATGCGGCGTCGCCCTTCTTGAACTTGCGCTCCGCGTAATACAGCGTGCCCAGGTTTTTGAGCGTGCTGGGCGACTCCGGTCTCAGCTTAAGGGCCTGTTTGTACATTTTTTCCGCACGGCCCCAGTCGCCCTGGCTGTGGAGCAGAGTGCCCATGTTGTTCCAGGCCTCAGGGTATTTTGGGTTCAGTTTGATGGCAGCTTCAAAACTGGTGCGGGCACGCTCAAACATAAGCATGTGCAGGCAGGCCACGCCCAGCTTGTTCCAGACGGGTGCGGTCGGTGGCAGTTGCTCAAGCGTGCGGATGGCCAGTAGATAGCGGCCCTTCGCGCTCAGTGCGTCAGCTAGTTGCTCGCTGGGCAGCTGGGCGTCCGCCGGCACGGCAGCAGCGGCGGGTTGCTCGTCCGCCGGTTCTGTAGAAGACGGCAGCTGCGCAGAGAATCTTTGCAGCGCACCAGTCACAGAGGAGATGGGTGACGGTGAGGCGTCAAACGTCTGTGCATCGGCCACACGGCCTGCAACGAGACTGAAAACACAGAGGAGGATGACACGTCGGCACAACATAAAGCACCTTCGCCAATTGGCGACTCCCGCGAGAGCATATTGCGCCCATGTACATGCCATGCACAAGAGCTGCCACGGAAGATACTTCATGCCACCGCAGTACTCGCCTCGGCAATGAATGCGGCCCTGCTATAGTTCGCCCTGCCCTGTGAAAGTCACAGTTATTCGCATAGCGCGAACCTGCGCACCGCTTCATGCGCGCGCTATCCCGCTTGGCGGCATCCGACTACCCAGGAGATTAAGTCCATGCCTTATCTGCAGACCAAAGACAAGTCGGCGCTGTATTACTACGACTGGGGCACCCCCGCCGGCACACCCGTGGTTTTGATCCACGGTTGGCCGCTAACCAGCGCCAGCTGGGAAATGAACGCTCGCGTGTTGGCCGACAATGGCTACCGCGTCATCGCGTACGACCGCCGCGGATTCGGCCGCAGCGACTGGGCCGCGAAGGGGTACGAGTATGACACACTTGCCAGCGATTTAAACGACCTGCTGGAAGCGCTTGAGCTGCGCAACGCCACGCTGGTGGGTTTCAGCATGGGCGGTGGCGAAGTGGCTCGCTACCTGAGTACGTACGGCACCGGTCGCGTCAGCAAGGCCGTGTTGGTCTCGTCCGTGACGCCCTATCTGCTTAAGACGGATGACAATCCGGACGGCGTGGACAAGAAGACCTTCGACGGCATTGTCGAAAACCTGGAAAAGGATCGCCCCACCTTTCTCAAGGCCTTCGGCAAGCAGTTCTACGGTGTCGGCCTGGTGCACCACCCAGTGTCGGAAGCAATGCTGGAGTTCTCGCAGAGCATGGCGCTGACTGGTTCGCCTGACGCCACCCTTAAGCTGGTCAACGCTTGGAGCGAGACGGACTTCCGCGGCGACCTTGCGAAGATCACCATACCTACCTTGATTATTCATGGCACGGGCGACGACACTGTGCCTATCGATGTGTCCGCACGCCGGACAAAGTCGTTGCTGGCCAACTCCGAATTGGTGGAGTATGACGGCGCGCCGCATGGCCTGAACGTGACCCATGCTGCCAGCCTCAATCATGACCTGATGAAGTTCATTCAGCAACCGTTGAGCACCGCAGCGCTGTAACTCCCAAGCACCTCTGTGTCGTGGAATGCCGTGCATGGTGCCCCGCAATGGATGCCATGCACGGCATCCTATCAAGCTGAAAGCGCGGCCCTTGCCCGCAAGGAGTTCCATGGCAAACCCTCTGGCATTCGTCACTGGCGCATCATCCGGCATTGGTTACAACCTGGCAAAAGTGCTGGGTGAACGCGGCTATGACCTGGTCATCACAGCAGAAAGCGATCGGCTGGACAAGGCGGAGGCTGACTTTCGCGCGTTGGGTACCAACGTATTTGCCATCAAGGCAGACGCCCGCAGGCGCGATGAGGTCGACCGTGTATGGCCTGCCATAAAGGCCACTGACCGCCCGTTGGACGTGGCCTGCATCAACGCCGGCATCGGCGAGGGTGGCCTGTTTGCCACGGAAACATCGCTCGACCAGGAATTGGACATCGTGCAATTGAACTGCGCCTCCACGGTGCACTTCGCCAAATACATTGCGGCAGACATGGTGGCACGTAAGGCAGGCAAAATCCTGTTCACAGCCAGCATCGCCAGCCAGATGACCGCACCGCGCGAGGCTGTGTACGCCGCCAGCAAGGCGTTTGTCCTCCACCTGGCAAAGGCGCTGCACTTCGAGTTGAAAGATGACGGTGTGACCGTGACGGCGCTACAGCCGGGACCCGTGGACACTGATTTCTTCCATCGGGCGCACATGGACGATACCGACGCCGGTACGAAGGGTAAGAAGCAGTCTGAGCCGTATGACGTGGCCACGCAGGGCATCGATGCGATGTTCGACGGTAAGGAAAACGTCTACGCCGCTGCCACCATGGTCAAGATTGAAGGTGCCATCATGGGCCTGGTGCCCGACAGCATCCAGGCTGCCATGCACGAAAAGATGGCCAAGCCGCTCTCGGACAAGTAATTTCCGCACTATGTTCCGGGCCGGCGAGTATCCACGTACGCCTCGGCATCCACCTGGAGGGCGATGGCACCAAGCTGCCGGCTCACCAGTGTAGTTGCTTTCGCCGTTTCCTGCAGAGCGTGTGCGTCGGTCTTGCTGCCCAACAGCCTGGCATACTCCGCCAGCGTGCCATACGCCGCTATTTTGAAGTGCTCTGCACGCTGCATGTGCGCAATCATTACCGCGTCACGCAGGTTGCCGGTGGGGTACGTCTCGAGCAGTTCTGAACACTCCTGCAGCAATGCCTGGATACCCCGGCTTATCGGCACCTTCAACGGAGTGCCGTGCTGCTGCAGCAAGCGTTGCAGCAACTCCGCCTGCGCCTGACAGCCTTCCACCTGCAACCGCAGCGCGCGTTGCAGCTCTGCTGTTGCTGTTGCCTCTGCCAGCGCGGGCAGCAACAGCAGCATCTGCCGCTCGGCAGACAGCAGCACCTCCAACTCATGCCGGTACAGGTCGTTGAATGTTTCGGTCATGGAACCAAGGCTATACTTCGCCTCATGCCATCGCAGCGTGAACACGTGAATGCATCATCGCGGCAGACTACCGCTTTGCCAAGCGCAACCCAGGAGTTCGCATCGACTCGGCAAAAGGATGAGTGGATCGCCAAACAGGCCAGCATCGCACAACCCATCCTCCATCACCTGCGTGGGGCCATGCACGAGGCGGCTCCAGACTGCACCGAGGAAATGAAGTGGAGCCGACCCTTCTTTGCCGTGGAGGGCCGACTCATGGCGTACATTGCCGCGTTCAAGCAGCACTGCGGCTTCGGCTTCTGGTCGCCCGAGATGACAGTGGTACTCGCGGCGGATGGCATCGCGGAGCCCGGCGCTTCCGGTTCATTCGGCCGCATCGCATCGCTGGATGATCTGCCGTCACGAGGAATGCTGCTGCACTACATCCGGCATGCGGCAGAACTCGCGCGCACAGGGACAGGTGGATCCTCTATGCCCACCGGCCCGCGCCGCAGTTCAGCGAAGGTACCGATACCTGTGCCACCGGAGTTTACCGCCGCACTCGCCACTTCTAAAGCTGCGCAGGACAACTTCCATAGCCTGGCACCAAGCTGCCGTCGCGAGTACCTCGAATGGATCACCTCGGCCAAGAAGCAGCAAACTCGTGATCGTCGTGTTCAGGAGGCTGTCGCGAGGCTTGCCGAGGGTAAGCACTTCAACGATCGGGATCGTGCCGAGTAGCCTGCCATGCGTGTCAGTTCGCCCATGGCGGTGTTGTTCTGGCACACCTCGCGACACAGCTTGGAGACATCGCTGGCAGCCCGGCATGGAAGCTTGCTATAACAAGCGACAAGCAGGTGCCGACGGCGACCAGTCGAGGCTTCACCTCACAAGGACAATCGGCCGTGGCAATCTTCAACCTCATCACGTTCTTCATCCATGCCGTGGTTGAGGCAATGGCTTCCATGCTGCGCGCAGTCTTCACACACCTGCTGCCCGCGTCTTTTGTCGCGGCTCTGCTGGTTGCTGTTGTGGCCGTGGTGTGCACATCCTGCGGCGTGGGCGGCGTGGCCCTGTTGCGTCGCCGCAAGCGCAATAGAGGCTAGACTCCGCTGCGCCGTTTGGAGACGAGAGCAGGCTAGCGCGGCCCGCGGCCTGTGCCGTAGCGGTAGACGATACCGATGCTGCCCTGCTTAGAGTAGATGTGGCCGCCGTTGACCACCGGCGCGTTCCAACGCTCAAACAGTGCGTCACCCTTGAACGAAAACGCGCGCAATATGTCAATTTCAAAGCCGCCACCACCCGCATACACCGGCGAGGGATTGCTCAGGTACAGCACACCCGGTACCGGATAGCCACCGTTCTTGTACACGATGTTGCCGCGCCCGGCCAGCACATCCGCATAGGGCCGGACCCTGCCGAAGGGACCATACCCTGAGGGTTCATGCGTCAGGCGCAGGCCGCCCAGGATGCTCTTTTGGCTGTCGACCTGGCCGGATTTGATGGCGGCCTCGCCACGCACTTCCGCCCCCAGCCGCAGACCCAACAACGAGTAAAAGCCGAGGTCCGCACCTGCCGTAATGCCGACGTTCTTGCCTTCCGGCCCCTGATGCACGCCGTCATTCTCCAGTGGAG
>CALMOM010000096.1:13405-19409 GCA_937873305.1 uncultured Terriglobus sp. | reverse complement strand
ACCCGGTATACACACCAGACACCATGCCGAACCCCGAAAGGTCCAGCCGCCGAACCGCCGTGGGATCCGTTCGCTGCGCCCACGCCGCACCGCACCCGGTACTCAGCCCCACCAGCCCAACCAACACTCCCGCAACAATGTCGCTCTGTAAGAAATTCCGCACACTGAATGCTAACCCGCAACCGGCACGACAGTTCCGCATAACAATGCCACACCGGCCCTCAACCATGCTGAAACAGGCCACCGGCGCACACATCGAGCAGCGTTGTTCGCAAAAGAACGCCTTTTATTCGTCATCCTGAGCGGAGCGCGGCGAAGCCGAAAGTCTGCCCGGAACTTGCCGACGGAGATCTGCTTGTTCTTCGGAGAGGCGACCCTATTCAGCGTCGCCAACTCTTCCCGCGACCACTGGTACCGCTTTACCGGCTTGCTCCACGCCTCACTCAAGTCCACCCATATAGGATTCGCCTTCTCAATCAGCGCAGTCTTCTTCGCCCGCGTCCAGCCCTTTAGTTGCTTCTCACGCAGGATGGCTCCCGTAGGCCCGGAGCGCCGCTCGAAATACACCAGCCGGGTGCAGCGATAGTCCTTGCTGAATCCTTCAAAGACGCCGCTCTGATGGTCCTCAATGCGCGCCTGCAGGAGGCTCGTCATGCCGATGTACAGCGTCCGGCTGCGGCGTTGGATCTTTCTCTTCCAGTAGCCTAGTGATGCGCGCTGAGCTGATTCTTGGTATTCTTCCCGCAAGTTTCACATCACCCCTACCTTCTCTTCAGGATTGTGTATGCGCTATCTTCGGACCTTCTCCCTTGCCCTGCTAGGACTGTCTTGCCACGCCATGTACGCTGACACCCTGGCGTCCTACGCACCGGCCGGTTACACCAATCTTGCGCCCAATTACCTGGGTGAGGCCTTTGCCATCAGCGGCACCGGCACCTTTAACAACATCACCTTTAACTTCCTTACTCAAACCGGCGCGAACTACGCCATTGGTACCGGCTTCCTGCTGTCACAGGCATATACAGGCGCGCCCGGCACCCTGAGCAGCGCAACCGCTGGCTACCTTGGCTCTGCCGCTGCGAGCGGGAACGTGTACACCTTTGCCAACAGCCTCATGCTCACAGGCGGCTCTACGTATTACTTCTACGAGAACGCTGTGGCACCCACCAACTCTATCGGTGGCGGTCCCACAACTACGGCATTGCCACAAACCTACTACGCCACTAGCACCGGTAACTTCATCGCCCAACCCGGTTCCTCTGACGCGTTCCGCGCGACCGGCAGCGCCGTAGCCACCAGCGTCACGCCGGAGCCATCAAGCTTCATCCTCCTCGCAACCGGCACCCTGGTAGCAGCAGGTACCCTGCGCCGCCGCCTGCTCGCCTGACCTACTGCCACGTGTCCGTGAAACGTGAAGGCCCGGCTCAACCGGGCCTTTGCACTGAACTCGTTCTCAAGCCACTGGTAGATCAACTTTTGTCATCCTGAGCGGAGCACGCAGTGCGGAGTCGAAGGACCTGCTTTCTTTCGAAGCGGCACTGAACTCTCCAGTGCTCCACCTGTGCGAGCACCCGCAACAGAAAAGCAACAACGCACCCGCAGCACTACGCCCCGCGCACGACCGCAGCATCGCACTCCCGAAGCACCCACGCAGCCCGAAAGGAAAGCAGGTCCTTCGACTCCGCTACGCTCCGCTCAGGATGACGAGTAGCGTGCCTGCCTTCGTTAGCGTCAGCGCTTCTTCTGCCATGCTGCTCGAATACCGTAGCGCCCTGGAACTCTCTCGAGTAGACCTCTATCTCGCAATCTGTAGAAAACATTCTTCATCGTATTCTCTGACTTAATCCCCGTGAGGTCCCGGCCTGTTGGGTTGTTGATAGAGTCGTTGGAAGCTAGGTAATCCATGACAAGCTGTTCGGGTGAGCCAAGGCTCTCATGCCTCAGAACAATTAGGACGGAATTGTCACGTTCTTCGATGGTTGGAGGTTTCAACCTCAGCTTACTCATTGCTTCGAACGCTGTGTTCAGTCCTTCGCCAACGTCTTTATTAGGTGCATCCGGAAATTTGTTAATGAGTCTGACAAGCTTGGGATTGCGCGCAAATTGCTCATTCAACACGTTATCTGGCGTGATGTGCCCAGGAAACCGCCCTGGACTTTCAATCTCAATTCTGTTGTCGAAAATCCTCACCTGTGCGTCGACAGCTATGCTGTAATCCCGATGCAAGACGGCATTTGTGATGATCTCGTGCAATGCCTCTTGAGGGTATGAAATTTCTTCTAGTCCTCGAATGCCGAGTTTCTTTACTTCCTCAATGATCTCTTTGCATTTGTCGACCGCCTGGTAAATGAGGTCATAAATTGGACCTTCAATGGTGATTGGTTGTCCGGCTAAATAGTCACGTTCACCTTCATCGCGCGTTCTATAACGAAGAAGCTTGATTGCGGACCTTTTTGGCAGCAAGGCTTGGGGCTCTTCGGCGAAAAGTAACACGCTGGCTACAGTCGGAATGCCCTCTGAAGTAAGCAACTGCTTAGCTAGCCAGGCGACAGGCTCTGCGTTCGGCACTATACGAGACATGAAGTCCAGCATTGTGACAGATGACATTACGAGCTCAGGATCGACCTTAAGCCTTTCGTCCTCAAATGATGTGACGCCCTTGTCTAGATGTAAGCGTCGCAGTGCCTCTTCGCCTTCAACGCGGAGCTTCTGTGCTCCACGCCGAACATACACTTCGCTATTACTTGCCCTCAGTATGTCTCGGCTTTTGAAAATGGTAAGGTGCACTACTTTCCCTGAACTCGACGCATTTGTCAGGAACTCCAGAGCATAGTGATTTCCAAGCGGAGACATAGCCTCAATGGCCTGTATGAGGCCATTGGCTGCCTCTTCGTTCGCGAAACCTCGCCATATCCTCTCTCTACCTACGTGACCAACCTGCTCATCTATGCCTACGTAGAGTTCCCCACCTGAGCTATTTGCGAAAGCTGAGACACTTTTCGTTAAACTTGCCGGCGCGATCTCGATGGCTTTGAAGTCAAGGAAGTGCCCCTCGTCTAGGAAAATCAACTCTAGCTTTTGCTCATCATTCACGACTGATGTCGATATTGGCATCGTTGTCCTTAGGAGCGCAGGCTACCACGTCTTCTGCCAAACCTCGGCGATAGGGTAGCGATTGATCGCGCTGGGTTGGTAGTTGCTTTGGCTTAGCCACCACTTCAGGCGGGCGTCGGGGTCGGCGGCGAAGGTTGGGTCAGCTTTGAGTTTGGCCTGGAACTGCTGTTCGAGTTCGGGGTGGTCGGAGGCGGTTTTGGTGGCGATGGGGACGGACAGGTACTCTGCCGCGCCGATGCGGCCGGTGCGCTCGAAGATCGCGTCCATAAAGCCCCAGCGGACCAGCGCGTCGGGCGCGGCGGGGTGCAGCATGGCCATGATGATTCGGGCGCGCGGCTGGTTCATGGGCACGTACCAGCTGCCCGCGGGCATGTGCATGCGCTCGGTGACGGGGCGCAGCTGGAATTCGGTGAGGGTGCGGCCCTCGAAGGGGAACGCGTCCTTTTTGACCTCGAGAAAGCGCCAGGTTTCGAAGGGAGTGTCGCTCAGGTCGCGCGGGGTGCGCTCCACCGTGACGCCCTGCAGGCGCAGCTCGTCCACGATGTTCGACCACGCCGCCGGGATGAGGAAGCCGAGCGGCACGGGCGCGCTGGCCGTGGTCTCCACGCCGTCGTGCATGTTGACGGTGAAGTCGTCCTTTTCCGCCGTGAAATGGGTGACGGGCTGGCCGGTGATGGGGCTGACGTCAGTCGCGCGCTTCAGCGAGTGGTACGGAATGGGGTGCGACTCGTCCGCCGTTTTGCCGCCCAGGTACATCTGCTGGTCGCGGTGCCCGGCCATGGCCGCGTCCGCCGCATCGCTGGCGCGGACGGCAGAGCGCAACGCCTGTGGGTCCTCAGTCACGATGTCGATGCTGTGCAGCATGATGTCGTAGTTCGACCACGCGCGCGTCCGGGGCAGCTTGAGCGAGTGCGTTTCCACCAGCAGGCAGGGCCGGTTGCGCGCGCCGGACCAGTAGTGCGAGTAACGCGGCGAGAAGACCTCCACAAAGAAGTCGCGGTTGCCGTTGCCGGTTGGCTTGCCGGTGCGCCGGGCTGAGTCGTTATCGCCGCCACCCACGCGGTCAGCGTTCTGCGCAGGAGGTGTGCGCTGGCCGTCGCTCTGGCCCACGCCGGGGCGCTGGGCCAGGCTGCGCGCAGCCTGTCCAGCAGGTGGAATACCCGGCCCGTCGCCGCGCAGTGCGCCATACGGACTGACAAGGTGGCCGTCGGCCTCCATGCGCTTGTTCAGCTCTGGCACGTAGCGCGAGTTGACCCAGGCACGGCTGGGTGCGGCAATGTCCTCGTGTTGGGTCATGTCCCAGGTCACGTCGTACTGGTAATCCGCGCCGTCGGTCACGTGGTTGTCGAACATGAAGTCGGGCAGCCAGTCGTTGTACAGCTTCAGAAAAGCGCGCATCTCGGGCGCGTCGGCCTTCAGGTAGTCGCGGTTCAGGTTCAGGCCCTGCTCCTGCGGGCGCGTGCCGGTGATGTCGGGGCCGTTCTGCTGGGGCCGATTGAAGGGGCTGCGGTCCTCGTGGCCGTCGATCTCGAAGACCGGGATAACGACGAAGATCGCGGAGTCGAGCCACGCCGCCTGCTTCGGCTTGCGGGTCACGGCCATGTCGCGGACCAGCATGAGTGCGGTGTCCTTGCCCTCGATCTCGCCGGAGTGGATCCCGCTCTGGATGAGGATGACGGCCTTGTTCGTCCGGTGCGCGGCTTCGGGCGTGAAGGCACGGTCCTTGCTAACGATGACGGCGTACATGGTGCGGCCCTCCGGCGTGGTGCCGAAGGAAATCACCTTAACGAATTTCGACCGCTTCTCATACAGGCGAGCCGTGGCGACCGCGTCTGCGTATGGCGCGGTCTTCTCCCAGCTCGTCGTTTCACCATAGGTGAGGAGTTCGGGCGCGATGCCCTCCGCGCTGGCAGCCAGCGATTTGGCTGCAGCACCGGCGGGCGGCTCGTACATGCTGTGCGGGCGCAACGGCTCGTTTTGCGCGGCAAGGACGAGAGGCAAAGCGAGGCATGCAGCGGCGGCAAGGCGCATCGGGCGCATGGGCGAACTCCTGTGTGGGGTACGCCTCCATTGTGCCGCAAAGACGGCAACGCTTACTGCTGAATTACTGTGACCTTCCGAACACCACGCACTGCATTGGTCAGCCAGACCTCATCCGCCCGCAGCAACTCGTCCACGGTGAAGTTCTCCTCGCGAATCTCTCGCATTATCTCCAGCTGGTACTCGCGATAAACGCCCGGGAGAATGCCCGCGCTCAGCGTGGGCGCCTTCCAGACCTCACCCCAGCGGGCAAACACGCTGTGCACCGCGCCTTCCGTCACCTCTCCGCGCTCGTTGTGGAAGATCGCATCCACAAAACCACAGTTATGCACCTCACGTACCACGCGGTCGTACACAGGGCGGCAAGTGGTTTTATGCGGCAGCATGGGGTCGGCGGAGTTCACTGGCTCTGGCCACAGCAGAGCTTTCAGGTCTGGCGCGTCCGCAAATAGCGGCTTAGGCCCGCTCAGTTGCCAGGTGCCATCGTGCCGCACTTGCAGTCGCAGCCTCGCTGCGGGGACGACCTGCGCCTGCTCGGCTGCGGACTGGAGCGCAGCCTCCAGCGCGGACCGGTCCAGCTCAAAACCCAACACGGCCGCCGAGGCCGCCAGGCGCTCCATATGGATGGGCAGCAGCATGCATTGCCCATGCTCGACGCGCAAGGTGCTGAACAGGTGGAAGTCGTTCTCCATGCAAAAACTATACCCCTCTGGGTGTGCAGCGGGCATACGCCAAAACACAGGCCGATCTTACCGTTCTGTGCAAGCCGATGTGCGTCCTTTGCCTAGTGTGCGACGTTCACTTTCGCACTGTCCTACGGAAGTGCTAAAACCGGGTGTGTGCAAATAAA
>CALMOM010000096.1:11138-13395 GCA_937873305.1 uncultured Terriglobus sp. | reverse complement strand
GGATGAGAGGCAAGACCGAGCGAAGCTTGGCAGTTTTGGCCTGTGCGGTTCTTCTGGCGGGTTCCGCCATGACATGGAGCATGGCCGGTCGTGCACAGCAGCAGGAGTCCGGGCAGATCCGTGGCGCTTCGCCAGCAAAGGGCACCCCGCAAAAGGGCGGCAGCAACCAGCCTACCGGCGGTGCCGCTGCGGGCCCTGGCGAGGGCGGCCAGGCGGTGGCAGCAGACCCGCAGCACGGCACCCAAGCTGCGGCCGGGGCGGATGCGGCGCACGGCGGCCAGGCACCACGCGGCGGTTTGGTTGCATATCCGGACCGTCCGGCGGCACCGCCTGAGGTCATCGCGCGCGGCAAATCGGTCTACAGCGTCAACTGCGCCTTTTGCCACGGGTCTGATGCGGGCGGCGGCTCGATCGGTCCGAATCTCTTGCGTTCTGAGGTGGTCCTGCAGGACAAAGATGGCGAAATGATCCTGCCCATTGTGCATGGTGCGCGCATTTCGCAGGGCATGCCCAAGATCGACATCGCCGATAATTCCGTGCCGGACATTGCCGCTTGGCTGCACAGCCTGAAGACCGGCGGCAATATGAAGTCCACCGAAAAGATCAATATTGTGGTGGGCAATGCGGCTACAGGTAAGCAGACCTTTACCACTATGTGCGGCTCGTGCCACACCCCGGCCAGCATGCAAGGCTTTGCTGACAAGTTCCCCGACCCGCGCTCGATGCAGCAGGGTTGGCTGCTGCCCGGCAGGGGTGCAATGGCAGGCCTGGGACCTAGCCACGACGCGCCAGGGAGCAAGGTACCTGCTGTGACCGCAACCGTGACACCTGCCAGCGGCCCGGCAGTGACCGGCAAGCTGGGTGTTCTGGATGACTTTTATGTGGAAGTGACCACGGATGACGGCGTGCTGCACCGCTATACCCGCGCGAACGACGTGCCGAAGGTAGCTGTGCATGACCCACTGGAGGCGCACCGCGCCCTGTTCCGCAAGTACAACGACACCGAAATCCACGACATCACGGCGTACCTGGTGACGCTGAAGTAGGAGATCGCTATGAAACATCTCGCATCGTTTGCCGCCCTGCTGCTTACCGCAAGCGTCTCCGCACCCGCACAGCACGTTTCACTGGAGGCCGCCGTCAAGGACGGTCTTACCGCAGCCACAGCGCCAGCCGATCCTCCCACCAGGGGCGGTCTCGATCCGGCCAGCATCCTGCATCCCGCGCCGGACAGCTGGCCAACCTACTCTGGCGACTACAGCGGTACGCGGTATGTTCCGCGCTCCGAGATCAACACGAACAACGTGCATGGCCTGACGCTGGCCTGGGCGCAGCGGCTGAGTGGCGGCACGGCCGTTCCAGCCACTGCTCCTTTCAGCGCGCCCGCGCCAGCAGTTCCCACCACCGTGGGCGGTGTGGGCACCAACGAAGCGCCCATGGGCAGCTTCAAAGGGGCCGAAATTGTGGTGGACGGCGTGATCTATAGCACCACGCCGGACAACGTATGGGCGATGGATGCGCTGGACGGACGCGTTCTGTGGCACTACTTCTGGAAGACCAAGGGCGGCACCCACATCGGCAATCGTGGCGTCGCCATGTGGCACGACCGGCTGTACTTTGAGACGCCGGACGATTACCTGATTGCGCTGGAAGCAAAGACGGGCAAGGAAATCTGGCACAAGGAGATTGCTAGCTTCGACTTGCAGTACTTCTCCACCATGGCACCCCATGTCGTAGGCGACCACGTGCTGGTGGGCACAGGCAACGACCTGGACGAGCCCGGCATGCTACAGAGTTTCGATCCGGTGAGCGGCGACGTGCAGTGGAAGTGGTACGCCGTGCCCACCAAAAAGGGCGACCCCGGCCTGGACACCTGGAAAAATCTGGATGCGGCCAGTCATGGCGGCGGCAACGTGTGGGTGAACGGCTCCTATGATCCGGAGACGCACCTGTACATCATCGGAACCGGTAATCCGACTGCGGCGTATACGTCGCAGTCGCGTGGCCCGGGCGCGAACCTGTACACCTGTGCCACCGTGGCCATCAACGTGGACACGGGCAAAATGGCCTGGTACTACCAGACCTCGCCTCACGACACGCACGATTACGATAGTGCGCAGACGCAGGTGCTGGTCGACGGCACCTGGCAGGGGAAACCGCGCAAACTGCTGCTGACCGCGGCGCGTAACGGCTACTTCTTCGTGCTGGACCGCACCACAGGCGAGCACCTGCTGACCAGCAAGATCGTGGAGTCGCC
>CALMOM010000096.1:0-11128 GCA_937873305.1 uncultured Terriglobus sp. | reverse complement strand
GTCGCCCAACTGGGCCGATCCAGACAAGCTCGACGCAAATGGCGCGCCGATCCGTGTGCCTGCCAAGGACTTCGATTACGGCGGCAGCATCGTTTCACCCGCGAACGGCGGTGTGGTCAACTGGCCGCCCCCGGCATACAGCCCACAGACCGGCCTGTTCTACGTGAATGCGCAGGAAAGCTACGCCATGTACTACCTGGCCACCACGGATCCACGCGGTGCCATGGGGCTGGGCGGCAAGGACGAGATCAGCCTTGGCTCGCTGGGCGGCTATCTGGTGGCAATTGATTACAAAACCGGCAAGCCCGCCTGGCGGCATCGTTACCCCGGCGTAAGCACTGCCGGCTTCATCGGCGTGACGACGACGGCAGGCCACCTGGTGTTTGCGCCGGACCCGCGCGGTAATCTGGTCGCCTACGACGCTGCAAATGGCAAGCAGCTGTGGCACGCGCATATCGGTGCGACAAACGCCCCGGAGAGCTATATGCTGGGCGGTCACCAATACATCCTGCAGGGCGCAGGCGACACCCTGTACGCCTTCCGCCTGCAGTAAGCCTTGAAACGCCTGCCGCATACAGAGACCGGGCTGGCATCACGCCATCCCGGTCTCTGTATGGGTAGAAGATTTGATCTGCGTAGGCGTAACCTGATTCCACTTGAGATCACTTCCCAGCGGCCGATACGTAGAGTCGCCCACCATCACGGTTGAATCGTATGCGATTTCTAGGGACTTCGTTACTGCTGATCTCTCTCAGCGTGGCGGCTCAGACAAGGTCTGTCGCTATAACGGTGGATGATTTGCCATGCGCGCAGTGTCAGCCGCACACAACGCCCGGTAGGCCCGATCTCAATTCCATGGTGGAAGTGAACAAGCGTCTGATCGCTGGAATCGTACGCGCTCATGCGCCGGCAATTGGCTTCGTGATCGCGCAAGGCGTTGAAGAAGCCGGTCCTTTCGGTGGTAGTATTCTGCAGCTCTGGCTAGCGGCCGGGCTTGATCTGGGGAATCATAGCTACTCGCATCCGAACTTCGCAGATATCACGACCGATCAGATGGAAGCCGACGTTGCACGTGCGGATGCCGCGCTCAGGCCGCTCCTCAAACGGAAGGGGCATGCTCCTCAGTTCTTTCGCTTTCCATATAACGACACGGGAGATACGCAGGCCAAGCACGATGACTTCGCAGCATACTTGAAAGCGCATGGCTACCAAGTGGCTACATGTACGATTGATACCTCCGACTACCTCTATGCAGATGCCTATGCTCGTGCGGTCGGATCAAAGGACACAATGATGGCGAAGCAGATCCGCCAAGAGTATTTGACCTATAGCGCAACTGAAATCGACTTTTATGCTGCGTTGAACCGACGCGTTCTCGGTTATGAACCTCCTCAGGTGATGCTCATTCATGACAGTCTCCTTAACGCTGATAGCATTGACGACCTTTTAAGCCTGTTCCAAATGCGCGGGTACCGGTTCGTCACTTTAAGCGAAGCGCAGCACGACCCTGCATACTCGATTCCTGACACGCACGCCACGAAATACGGAATAATGTGGGGCTACCGCTGGGCTAAGGAGCGCAACCTTGGTCGCTTGGGCTTGCACGAGACTGAACCCCCAGATTGGATCACCAGATATGCTGACGGCAAGCCAGTAGCTGCTCAGACCGGTCCATCTAGCGGTACGAAGGACTAAGCGCTTAGAAGCGCGCCCTGTCGGAAGTAATCAAGCAGCTTGCAGACAGTCAGGTTGACGGGAGAAGTCAGGCGAGCGGCTGCTCTAGGGCGGACCTCAAGCGCTCCCAGGTGACGGAGAGTGCTTCCGGCAGAACCCGCGTCTCGGCAGTAGCCGTCATAAAGTTGCTGTCGCCAAACCAGCGGGGCAGCACGTGAAGGTGCAGGTGCTCGGCCACACCCGCGCCCGCTGCCTCGCCCAGGTTCATGCCCAAGTTGATGCCGTCTGGCCGGTACACCGTGCGCAGCACCTCTTCCATGCGCTGGGCCAGGTGGATCAGCTCCTCCGCGGCAACCGCAGGCAGCTTGGCGAGTGAGTCCAAATGCGCATAGGGCACCACCAAAATGTGGCCCGAGGTATACGGGTAGGCGTTCAGGCAGACAAAGTTGTGCTCGGCCTGCAGGAGCACACCACCGGCCTTTTCGGCGGAGTCACGGGTAAAGTCTCCGCTCTCGTATCCCCAACGCACCGCTCCAATCAGGTTTAGGAAGACGGAGTGTTTGTCACCGGGGTAGCCCTGCAAGTCGTCCGGAACGCCCGCGCGGGAGCCTGGCTTTTTCTCCGAAATGTAAGCGTACCGCCACGGTGTCCACAGCCGATCCATAGGCGCAGTATAGCGACTGGCCCCTGCTTAAAGTTGTTGCAGCGCTGGCGGGTAGTGGCGCTGTAGTTTGGCTTGGCTGGTTCATTGACGGTGTGCATATCGGGTCCTATACTTGGTACAGGCTCTGACGCACTCAGGATTGCGCGGGCTACCTCTCACAATTCGCAGGCGGTTCCATCACGGCCACCCTGGCCGTTTGCCTCATCGTCAGGACGCCGCTTGCCCATTGGCTGGGTAGATCGCGCAGTCCCATGGGCGAGGCGTCATTGACCGTGTTTTGTTGCACTTCGCCAAATCCTGACACCGAGAGCAAACCCCTGAGCACCGAACTAGAAACCATGCCGACCACTGAAACTGCCACCCCTAACCCCGACACCCTGCATGAGGCCAATGGCCCTGTGACCGATCTGGTGAGCGAGCCCGCTGTGGGTGCCAACCATTTAGTCACGCCCGCACCCGAGACGATGCCCGCAATCGATGCTGGCGCGGATGACATCGACTATGACGCCGCCGACTTTGCTGCCGCACTCGAGAGCTTCGACCGCGAACAGGCCGAGGATAAAGCGGCCGCCTCTGCCGCCATGGAAGAGGACAAGGTCCTTACCGGCACGGTCATCAAGATCTCCGATAAGTATGTCGTAGTCGACATCGGCTTGAAGAGCGAGGGTTTGATCCCCAAGGATCAGGTGCTGGACCATACCGGTGAGCCCAAGCTCGCGGTGGGCGACGCGGTCGAAGTGGTCGTGGAGCGCGAGGATTATGAGGGCGCTTATCTGGTCAGCTACGAAAAGGCACAGCGTCATCGCCTTTGGGACCAGCTGGAGAAGGCTGCAGCAGAGAAGACGCCTGTCACCGGCACGGTGCTGTCGCGCGTCAAAGGCGGCCTCACGGTCGACATCGGCGTCAAGGCCTTTCTGCCCGGCTCGCAAGTGGAAATTCGCCCCGTTCGCAATCTGGACACCTACCTTGGCACGCAGCTCGACGTTCGCGTCATCAAGCTGAACAAGAAGCGCGGCAACGTGGTCATCTCCCGCAAGGAAATCCTTGAGGAAGAGCAGAACGCACGCAAGTCCGTCACGCTGGAGACGCTGGAAGAGGGCGCCATCCTGACCGGTGTCGTCAAGAACCTGACTGACTACGGCGCCTTCGTCGAACTCGGCGGGCTTGACGGCTTGCTGCACATCACCGATATGAGCTGGGGGCGCCTGACCCATCCGCGCGACCTGGTACAGGTGGGCGATGAGATCCAGGTCAAGGTGCTGAAATTCGACAAGGACAAGCATCGCGTTTCACTCGGCTTCAAGCAGCTGACGCCTGATCCATGGCTGGATGCGACCGAGCGCTACCCCATCGGTGCGCAGGTCAAGGGCCGCGTGCTTTCCGTCACCGACTACGGCGCATTCGTCGAACTGGAGCAGGGCATCGAAGGGCTCGTTCACGTGTCGGAGATGACCTGGTCCAAGCGGATGAAGCACCCGTCCAAGATGGTTAAGCCCGGCGACGAGGTCGAGACCATCATCCTGGCTGTAAACCCGAACGATCGCCGCATCTCGCTGGGCATGAAGCAGTTGCAGGACAATCCGTGGGAGCAGTTGGAGAACAAGTACCCGACTGGTGCCACTGTGGAAGGCCGGGTACGCAACCTGACCGACTTCGGTGCCTTTATCGAGATCGAAGACGGCATTGACGGCTTGGTCCACGTCAGCAACCTGAGCTGGACCAAGCGCGTGAAGCATCCTTCGGAAGTGCTGAAGAAGGGTGACAAGGTAAAGGCCGTGGTTCTGGGCGTGGAGCCGGAAAACCGTCGCCTGTCACTCGGCGTTAAGCAGCTGGAGCCCGATGTTTGGGATAGCTTCTTCGCGCAGCACCGCGTGGGCGACGTCATCAAGGGCAAGGTTCTGCGTACGGCGCAGTTCGGTGCCTTTGTTGAAATCGCCGAGGGTGTGGAAGGTCTGTGCCACATCTCCGAAGCAGTTGACGAGCAGGGTAAGCAGTCCGCGCTTGAAGTCGGCTCTGAGCACGATTTCAAGATCGTAAAGATGAGCCCCGAAGAAAAGAAGGTGGGTCTCAGCTTGCGCGGCATCGGCGAAGAAGCCAGCCGTGAAGAGGTGGAAAACTATAAAGCACCGGCTAGCGGTGGTGGATCGAGTTCCGGTTCGTCCTCCAGCACGACGCTGGGCGACCTCATCAACTGGAAGCGTTCACGCTAACTCAAACAACACAGACCATAAGAGCCGCTCATCTGAGCGGCTCTTATGGTTGCATACTACTTCTGGCTTAGCTGAGACCGGATGGTGGCGGATCGCTTGAGGTATCGGAGTTTGGCATTTTGGCAGATGCCCGGCGGAACACCTCTACCTCAGCACCTGCAAAGGCGTTCGGGTTAAAGCCGCCTATGGCCACCATGCCGGGCTCCTGGTCAAGCCGGCGTGCGATGTCGTTCCAGTGGTGGAAGGGCGAAGTTGTGGGGAGCAGGATGAAGTTGCGTTCTGGCTCGGGTTTGGCGAAATAGTAGATCCATATGGCCATCGCCGCACAGCTACTGCCGAGTTGAACAAGCGCATACGTGTTGTAGAGTCCCCTGTGCTGAACCATATAACCAGATTGCGCTGCGTTCGTGATGGCTACAATCAATGTGCCAAGACTCGAGCCAAATACGCGACTTTTAATCGACAAACCCATGGGGCGGATCGACATGACGACAAAGGTGAAGAGACTCACCGTCATAAGGCCACTGGCACGTTCTAGTTGACTCAGGGCAAGTATCAAGGGATCAGCGCCAGAAGTAACTGGAGCAAATGCAACGGAGAGACTGGTTAACAGAGTGATGATGGCTGCCCAGCCGAAAACGATGTTGCCCAATCGTTGGAGGCCCTTAAGCGGCCGCATGGCACTGCGAAAGAGCACATAGGTGAACAGGAGCGAACACACAGCGCTTGTTGCGAAAGCCCACCAGAAGGTATTGAAATATAAGTGGTAGGCGCGCAGCGGTGTTATACGGCCCAGTCCTAAGTGGCGGACATATAGGAGTACAAAGAAAGCTGGTGCCTGCCACATTGCCATGGCCACGAGGGGCCAGTACGTAGCTGTTTGCCGGGCCCGTATCAGGAGCACTAGGACTATGACTCCCAGTGCGGTCTGCAATCCGTTCAGTAAAAAGTACTGGAGGTGCTGAGCCACAGGTGAGTCACTCCTATTGACTGAGGATACTCAAACCCGTGACTCAGCACCAGAACCAGTCTTCTGTAACTAGTCTAGAATCCCGCAACCCTTTGGATCGTTGTAGGGGCATGTGGGAGGGATGCTGCCCGTGCCGGGACCAGGTTGTGTCGGATCTGTCGGCTGCGTCTTTGTCTTGGCTGAGATGCGAGTTGAAGGCACCGTCACAGCTGAGGCAGTGGAACCGGCAAGGACGAGCAGGGTTGTGGCGGTGTAGATGAATTTCTTCATGACTTCCTCTCAGGTAGGCTCAGGGTGACTGGCCAGGACTGAGTACAAAGTACAAAGTATAGAAATCTTTGTCCACGCTTCTCTTGTGTGTATCAACCCTTATAGTGCCACTCATTACTGAGGTCACAAGATGTAATCACTCGCCCGAGAATGCCATTGCTCGTCGGAATGTTCGTCAATTCACAGCAGTCGACACGCAGCGGAATCTGCTCGCATGGCAGGCTCCTTGCAATGCACGTTCTATCGTGAGCAGTTGGATTGGTCAATCTTCGAAATAGAGATATTTTCGCCAGCTTGCGTCACTGGAGCCCATCATGCGCATGATGTGGCGCGAGGTGTGCAAAGAGAACGGCCGAGGCTCACGCGACAGATGCATATCCGCCAGTTCTTGCAGCAGCTGGTTCCCCTTGCGGCGATTGCAGTCGTGGCAGCAAGCCACCAGATTCTCCCAGGTGGAAAGCCCACCCCTGGATCGCGGAATTACATGGTCCAGCGTCAGGTCTCCCGTTGAAAGGATGCAGTGGCAGTACTGGCAGGTGTTGCGGTCGCGCAGCAGGATGTTCTTGCGCGAAAGAGCGCGGGTTTGGTGCGGGATGCGGCGATACTCCAGCAGACGGATGACCGACGGCATGGGCATGTGAACCCGCGCCGCATGCAGGGTAGAACCCTGTTCTTCCTCCGTACGCGCCACGCCTTTCAGCACCAGGACCAGCGCACGCCGTGCGCCGCAAATGTTGATCGGTTCGTACGATGCATTCAGAACCAGCACCGGCGTCTGCAGCGGCACCCGCGTGCGCAGCTGCGGCTGTGGGTGCTCGCCCTGGGCGGTGACGGCTTGGCATTTGGCAATGGACTTCTGCTTGCGAGGCTTTACAGGGTGACTCATCGCTGCTCCTGAGGTATGGACGGATGGGGTCGTTCAATGCTGGAGGGGTTCCAAGTGGTGCTGTTACGGAGCAGATCAGAAGCGGTGTCTGCGCCAGGGTGCCAAGCCATCGCGGTGTCGCGTCCTGCACGAGCCAGGGTGGCCACGCGCACGCTGGCAGCACCCGCCGCCAACAGGGTACGGGTGCACTCCCGGGCAGTGGTGCCGGTGGTGTACACGTCATCCACCAGGAGGATGTGCAGGCCTTTCACGGTGCCGTCGACCCTGAAGGCACCGTGAACATTGGTGCGACGTTCCGCTGGTGAAAGGAGATACTGGCTCTCCGTCTGGCGAGTACGTCGAAGCAAACCTGGCTGCAACCGCAGAGCCCAGTCTGGGGCGGTCCGGCGCAATTGGCGCAATGCTGCCTGCGCAAGCAGGGTGCTCTGGTTGAAGCGGCGCTTACCCCGGAACAGCGGTACGGGAACCACTGTGAGCGCTGCAGGGGCGTCGGGCAGGTGCTCCAAGATGGCGGCAGCCAACATGCAGCCCAGAGGCTTGGCGAGCGATACCACGCTTTCAAACTTCAGCAGGTGGACGGCTTCGCGCAGGTCGTCATAGAGCGCATAGCTGGTGGCGCGAGCGAAGCGCGGCGTTTTCTCGCTGCATGCGGCGCAACGCAGTTCGGTGTGATCGTCACCAAAGAGAAACGCATCAGGTGGGAGTGGTTCGCTGCACAAATTGCAGCACATGCCGCGCAGAAGCGGCGCTATGTCCGATAGGCAGGTGTCGCATACTGGGTAGCTTCTGGCGCGCAGCAGGCGCCTGTCACAGAGTCGGCAACTGTCTGGTGCAAACAGGCAAAGAAATGCACTCGCTGCCCGATGGAGTGTTCCTGCCCAGACCCCAGGTGCGGAGCCTTCAGACGCGGCAAAGGCGCACAGCTGCCCAGGGCTGGTGCGCAACGTGCCGAGTTCGACACTTCCAGGCCGCGTCGTAGGGAAGACGCACCTCACATTGCCACTGCCGCACGTCGAGCGCATCCGCGGCTAGATGGGTGTGGTCAGTATATGCGCGCTTCGCTCCGCTGAACAGGCACACGGCTTGGGGTGTAGCGTTCGTTGGCTGCCGCATGATTAAGACCACAAATTGAGCTCGCATTCGCGCAGAGCGCCACTGTCAGTCATACAATTTCACCTGCGGTGCAACCTCTGTCTACCGTGAGAAGCTGATGACTATGCCGAGTACGACCCTTGCACCCATGGCTCCAGGAACCGCCGCTGATGGCAGTCTGACGACAGCACTTCTCCAGCGCTTTCAGGCAGCCCGGCAGGCCACCGCGCATGCCTGCGCCGCACTCTCGGCAGAGGACCAGATGGTCCAGTCCTGCCAAGAGGCAAGCCCGGCCAAGTGGCACCAGGCACATACCAGCTGGTTCTTTGAGACGTTTGTGCTGACGCCGCACCTGCTCGGCTATCGCGCCTTCCACCCAGACTTTCACTGGCTGTTTAACAGCTACTACAAGCAGTTGGGCAACGAAATTCCGGAAAAGAAGCTGCGCGCCTCGTTCTCGCGGCCATCGCTGGATCAGATCATGGCGTTCCGAGCCCATGTCGATCTGCACATTGTCCAGCTTCTAAGCTCGCCAAACGTGCCGGAAGAGGCTCTGCGCGGTGTTGTGCTGGGCATCCAGCATGAGCAGCAGCACCTGGAGTTGCTGCTGACCGATATTAAGCACGCCTTTTTCACCAATCCGCTGCACCCCGTCTACCGGGAGTCGAACAATTTGCCTACGCGCTTGGACCAGCCTGCACGCTGGATCGGATGCGATGGCGGCCTGCACGAAATTGGCCATGCGTTGAACCATGAGGATCCGCTGGACTTTTGCTTCGACAACGAGACGCCACGGCATACCGTCTACCTGCAGCCGTATGCGCTGGAGAACCGGCTGGTGACCTGCGCGGACTTTCTCGCCTTCATGGCCGACAATGGCTATGGCCGTGCCGAACTGTGGCTGAGCGAGGGCTGGGACACCGTGGAGCGCGAGGGCTGGCAGGCACCGCTGTACTGGCAACGCAACGCGGAAGACCCTGAAGGCTGGTGGGTGTGGACGCTGAGCGGCTGGCGCGGCTTGAACGATCTGCTGCACACGCCGGTGTGCCATGTGAGCCTGTTTGAGGCAGACGCTTTTGCCCGCTGGCGTGGTTGTCGACTGCCTACGGAAGCAGAGTGGGAGCACGCTGCGGCCAGCTTGCCCGCAACTGGCAACCTGCTGGAGACCGACATCCTACAGCCTACGGCTGCCACATCACGCGACCTCCAGCAGCTGTTTGGCGACTGCTGGGAGTGGACCGCCTCGGCTTACACCGGCTACCCCGGCTATGCGCCGCTGCCCGGTGCGCTAGGCGAGTACAACGGCAAGTTCATGTCGAGCAGCATGATTCTGCGCGGCGGATCGGCGCTTACGCCTGAAGGCCACATCCGTGCCACGTATCGCAATTTCTTCTCGCCGGGCACTCGCTGGCAGATGTCGGGTATCCGGTTGGCACGGCCGTTTGGAGTGCAGCAGGGCGGATGAAAACCTCGCTTGAAAACGCTGCCTCAACAGCATCTGTAAGAATTTCCAGCTTTGACCCGGTTGCCCAGGCAGTGCGCGACGGGCTGCGTGTTACGCCCAAGTGGCTGCCCGCGTGGCTCTTTTACGACGCTGTGGGCTCCGGACTCTTTGAGCAGATCACCGCGCTGCCGGAGTACTATCCTACGCGCACGGAACGCGCCATCTTTGCTGCGCACGCACAGGCAATCATTACCGCCGCGCTGCAGGTGTTTGAGCGCAAGCACGGCATTGGCGGCACACTGCGCCTGCTGGAACTTGGCTCCGGCACGGCCAGCAAAACCGGCATCCTGCTGGCGGCGGCCATCGATCGCCAGGGCTTGACGGAGTACCTGCCAATTGACGTCTCAGACGTCGCGCTGGACGAAGCGCAGCAGAGTCTCACCCAGTTGTTGGGCAAGGTGCGTGTGTTGCCGCAGGTTGCCAACTACGTGACGGATGCGCTCCGTATACCGCCCCATAGCGGTCCCACGTTGGCTCTCTACATCGGCAGCAGTATCGGCAACTTTGCACCGGACGAGGCCGTTGCCGTCCTCCGGAATCTGCGCGCGCAGTTGCGGCCCGGCGACTCGCTACTGCTGGGGACCGACCTGGTCAAGGACGAGGCCCTGCTAGTGGCGGCCTATGACGATGCGCAGGGTGTCACCGCAGCCTTCAACCTGAACGTCCTAGAGCGCCTAAATCGCGACCTGCGCGCAAACTTTGACCTCTCGCGCTTCCGGCACCGCGCACGTTGGAATGCGGACGAGTCGCGTATCGAAATGCACTTGGAAAGCACTACTGCGCAGCCTGTGCATGTTCCAGGTGCGGGCATGGTGGCGCATTTTCGGCAGGGCGAGACCATCCACACCGAGAACAGCTACAAATTCACGGGGCAGTCCCTCCGCGAGTTGCTGGCAGCCGCCGGGTTCGACGTAGTGCAGACGTGGCTTGACGAACGGGAATGGTTCGCCGTCACGCTGGCCGCGGTCGTGAGCTAGAGCAAAGCAAAACGCAGAGGGTGCCGAGGTTCGCGCAGAGACGTAAGGTGTTCGTTGTCGGTTTGGCTCTGCGCCATCTGCGTTGTACCTCCGCGTCCTCTGCGTTGTACCTCCGCGTCCTCTGCGTTCCCGGCTTTGAGCGGCTATCGGTTACGGGTACAGTGGGTGTGACCGCACATGACGAAATTTCTGCGCACCTGCTCCGTTCTCCCGATCCTTATGTTGGCCCTGCCGCTGTTGTGCAACCGCGCAGAGGCGCAGACTTCTGCACCCGTCGCTGCCGTAGACCCGTTCATCGGTACCGGGCCTGAGGGGCATACCTTTCCCGGCGCGTCCGTGCCGTTCGGCATGGTGCAGCTTTCGCCCGACACGCAGATTCGGCCCTTCAAGCAGAGCTACAAGTGGGCCGCGGGCTACCGGTATGAGGACTCCACCATCCTCGGCTTCTCACACACGCACTTTTCCGGTGCAGGCCACTCGGACCTTGGCGATGTGCTGCTGCAGCCCATCAGCGGCGACGTGCGGCTGGAGCCAGGCGACATTGACAAGCCCGGCAGCGGCTACCGTTCACGCTTCCAGCACAGCAGTGAAGAGGCTCATCCGGGGTATTACTCCGTCAACTTGAGCGATTACAACGTCAAGGCAGAACTTACCGCAACGGCTCGCGTGGGCGTGCATAGGTATACCTTCCCGCAGGGTAAGTCTGCGCACGTCTTATTGGACCTGCGCTCCTCCATTTATAACTACCCCGGTAAGGTCTTATGGTCGCGCGTTCGCATCCGCAAGGATGGTACTGTGACCGGCATGCGCGAGACGCGTGGCTGGGCACCGGGGCGGCAGCTGTACTTTGCCATGCGCTTTTCGCAGCCGATGCTCTCGCA
>CALMOM010000095.1:1991-9553 GCA_937873305.1 uncultured Terriglobus sp. | reverse complement strand
TCCTTCTGCCGCTTCGAGATCTCTGTCTGATTGCCGCCGGCTTGTCCACCCCCCCCGCCGCCTCCTCCGCCCTGCTGCGACTGCGAGAACTCACGCTCGAACGGTTCGGCCTGGATGAAGCTGATGTCCGTCTTGGCTTCGGCGTGGCCGTCCTTTGCCGTGGCGTAGACGCTCACCAGATCACCGGGCTGCAACTTAAAGTCCTCCAGCCGCAGGGTGTAGCTCCCATCTGCACTGCGCGCGCCCGGCTGCCGCAGCATGGCGACATCCTTGTCCGCGCCACCATTTACGGAGTAGTGCAGGTGCATGTCGCGCAGGCCGAACTGCGCCGAACCCCTTACATGGAGATTCACTTCTTCAATCGGGCTGGCACGATAGTCACGGCCAGGTTTGTCCAGTGCAACCTCTGGCGCTTCCGCCTTGTCGGTTGCAATAAAGTAATCCTCGCTCATGCGCACGCTCTGGCCGGAGTCGGTGGCTGCGACGTGGTACGCACCGTCCTTCGTCATGGGAAGGGTGGCGGTGTAGCGGTTACCCTCTCCGCCGGTCAGGTGGATGCTCTTGCCGTTGTCCAGCAGCAGGTTGCCATCCTTGAGCGGACGATCCATCTCGATCTGCAACTCGGCCTCCGTGCCCTCAATGGCGCGAAGGTCGCCCGCGTGTTCCTCTGTTTGCGTTTTCAGGCCGGTCCATTTCGGGTAATGGTAGGTCACGGTCATGGACTTGACCGAAGGCAGATCGACCACGCGCACGGTGTAGTGCGGCGAGGTGAGCGGGCCCGCGGAGACGTAATACTCCACGTTGTCAGGCAGACCGGCAAACACAAAGCCATAGCTACCCGAGGGCTGACGCTGCATGGTAGCGGGTTCCCAGCCGCGATCGCTGTGCGCAAACCGGGCAAAGACCTCTACCCTGTCAGGCCGCAGGTTGGTGAGTTCCCCAGTAATCAGCTGGTCGCTGTTCCGCCGCACAGCGACGTCCCCCGGCGCAACATGCAGCGCGTACAGTGGCTGCGCAGCCTTCTGTTCGCCCCGCCACAGCAGCGCCGCGCCATAGCCCAGGTAGCCCGGCGCCGCAAAGATGAGCCACAGCAACGCTGCCAAGCAAAGCAAGCCGGCCAGACTCATGCCCAGCAGCAGCGGCGCAGGCGCAAACGACGCGGACGGAGCGGCCTCCGTTCGGCGCAGCGTGTCAGCGGCGAGCAGTTCCAGGAACGGGTCGCTCCCGGCGTCCTGCCGCTGATGAAAGGTGGTGAGGCTACCGTTGAGGGCGGAGAACTGCGCCTCCGCCCGCTGCACCGCACGCTGACGCGACAGGCGCAGGAGCGGCCACACGATGCCAAACCCCGCCACAGCCGCGGATACGGTCACCAGCAGCAGCCGGGCCCTGCTTACGTGATTCGCGGGAAAGGCTTCACCATTCAGGAGCAGCACGGCAAGGACCGTCGCCAAGAGTGCGACAGCACACAGCAGCACGGCACCGCGCAGACCGGCGCGTAACTGCAGTGGCCGGCGTACGCGTGCGATGTAGCCGTTCAGATCGGCCTGTTTGCTCATGCGTCCTCCCGCTGCGTGCTCATGTAGCCGCTGGCCAGTACCGTCTCTGCCACTGCGACAAGGAGTGCAAGCAGCATAACGTACCACCACAGGCTCACGGGGCGCGTACCGGGATGCGTTGCGGCGGCATTTGCCGTCAGATTCATGTTGCTGGAAGGCGCGGCGTTGCTGGCCGCCCACAGTTCCTGCATCTCCGCCGGCATGGGCTGCAAGTCGCTTTCTTGCGTTTCCGGATTCACCCCAATCAACGCGTCCTTGCCGCTGGCAAACCGTACCTGGTAGAAGCCAGCGTGGTCCAACCGCGTGCCCTGCGCCGTTCGAGATTCTGCCAGCGACAGCGGGTGCTGCCCATCCGGGCCAACCACCTCCACGCCTGTGGGGCTTGCCGCCGCGGTGGCCGCCGCCGTTCCCGCCGCGCGCAGCTGCAGGTAGCTACCCACCCGGCGCAACCCGCTCAGCCGGTCTGCGCCGGACAGGTAGCGCGACACACGGTCTACAAACGCGACAAACACCGGGTGCAGCGGTAGATCGTTGGTCAGGTCATCGAAGCCGGTGGTGAAGACCAGCAGGTGACCCTCACCCAAGCTACGGTCCACTAGTAGTGGCGTGCCATCGCTCAGCCTGGCGGCCACGCGTGCACCCCCGGGGTCCACCTCCGCGGCATATAGGACCTTGGTGCCCGACCAGCCGCCGTTGTCGCGGCCCGGCTGCGCATCGGCAAAGGCGGGATGCGTAAAGTCCACCTGGCCGATCGTGGACGAACCGGTGCCATCGTGCGCGTACTCGTGCGTCTCGCGCACCTGCCCACCCCACAGCGGAATGGCAGCGTGGTGGCCCGCACCGGTACCCAGCGCCACCAGCACGCTGCCACCCTTGGTGACGTAGTCACGCAGGTTGCGCTCAAAGATGGGCGGCAGACTGACCGCATCGGCCAGCACGACAAATGCAAACCGTGCGGGGTCGATGTCGCCCGTCTGCCCGGCCGTAACTGCCTGCAGCGTGAACGAGGCCTGCGCCGCGGCCTGCAGCGCAGCACCGAAATAGAGTTCCGAACGCGTATCGCCGCTGCCGCGCACAAACAGGACTCGCTGCGGGTCAGACCGGCGCACCGCGAAGACGCTGCTGTCGTCCTGCGGGAAACCATCGCCCGCTTCGATACGCACTTCGCAGCGATTGAAGCCAAAGCCCACATCGAGCGGTGCGAACTCTACGGTGGCGCGTCCATTCGCGGGTATGTCGACGTGCTTGGTGACGACCGTCTTACCGTTCAC
Source organism: uncultured Terriglobus sp. (assembly GCA_937873305.1). Taxonomy (GTDB): domain Bacteria; phylum Acidobacteriota; class Terriglobia; order Terriglobales; family Acidobacteriaceae; genus Terriglobus. The sequence continues at coordinate 6,726 of CALMOM010000095.1, read as the reverse complement.
GACGAGGGATACGGACTTGGTCGCGGCAGGCGTGTTCAGGCCTGCAACGACGGCAAGCACGCGCGAGTGCTTTGTGTCTTTGGTATCTGCCAGCTCAGCAGGCGCGTCCACGGCGGCAACCGTCCAGTTGGTTACTGTGTCGGTACCCGCGACGGCATGGATGATTAGCCTTGTTTCCTGCGGCAGCACCATGTCCGCAAAGTTGGCCGGTGCTGCAGATCGCTGCACATCGCTAAAGAGGTGCAGATCTGCCGGCCCCGGTGTGCTCTCAGCCAAGCTGCGCACAACGCGGCCAAGCTCGCCAAAGCTGCCGTGCCCATCGCCCTGCTGAATGCCCTCGAGTGCCGCACGCAGCTGTGTGGCATCCATCTCCGGCTGTGTGAGCACCTGCACCGTGCCACCCAGCGTGATGACCTGCGCCCGCTGCGATGCGGGCTTTGCGGCGAGCAATGCGAGTGCGTCCCGCTTGGCATCGGCAAAGCGTGTGCCTGCCCGCATGCTGAAGCTGTTGTCCAGCACAATCAATAGCACTCGCCCGCCAGAATCGCTGGCCGGTCTGCGCACAAACGGATTGGCAAAGGCCAGCACCACCAGCAGCAGCAGCGCGGCTCGAAGGGCGAACAGCAGCAAGTGCTTGAGCCGGCGGTGCTTGCGCGAACTTTGCGTGCCTCGCTCGAAAAACATGAGCGAACCCACCGGCCGCGGCACCGCCACATGCCGCCGCAGCAGATGCACGAACACCGGCACGCCCAACGCCGCCAGCCCGCCCAAGAACCATGGCGTCAGAAGGCCCATCAGTTCGCCGCCTCACGCAGAGTCAGGTATTCGCGCAGCGCTCTGTCCAGCGGCTGATCCGTCAGCAGCAATTGGTAATCCATACCTGCGGCGCGCGTCTTTGATCGCAGCCCCTCCACATGCGCATCGATCTTTGCGCGGTAGGTGGAGTTTGCATAGTCCGGTGTGACCTCGATGCGCTGCCCGGTCTCCATGTCCACCAGCAGCGAGGGCCCATTCATGATGGGCCGCAACTCCTGCGGGTCCAGGATATGGAAGAGCACGACCTCGTTGCCATGAAAGCGCAGTGGCTCAATGGTGCGAATCACCTGTTCGGGGGCCTCGTAAAAGTCCGAGATCACAACGGCAATCCCGCGCCGGTGCAGCAGTTGCTGGAAGTGGTGCAGCGGCTTACCAAAGTCGGTGCGGGCGCGCGGCTCGGCGTTCTCCAGCCCGCCCATCAATCGGGCAAGTTGGCCCTGGCGCGCAGAGGGGCGGATGTACTCGCGCACCTCATCATCGAACACGATGAGGCCTGCGGCATCCCTCTGGTTCTTGACCGCGAGATAGAAGAGCGAAGCTGCAATGAAGCGCGCGTAGTCCATCTTCTTCGGCAGCGGCACGCGACCGGCGGAACCGCTGGTGTACTCCATACTCGCGCTTGCATCCAGCAGAATCGTGAGCTGACTGTTGGTCTCGCCGCGATAGCGCTTGATGTAGGTGCGGTCCGTGCGGCCGTACAGGTTCCAGTCCACGTGGCGCAGGTCGTCGCCCGGTACGTAGGCGCGATACTCCGCAAACTCCTGCGAAAATCCGAAGTCCGGCGAGCGGTGCAGCCCCGCAACAAAGCCGTCCACCACCGTCTTCGCCAGCAGTTCTAGCGAGGCGATGGTGCCGAGCACCGCGGGATTGAGAAAGCGCTGCACGGTTGATTAGTCCTTTGGCCGCGGAATAGACGAGATAAGACGATTAAGGATGTTATCCGTATCGATACGCTCGGATTCCGCATGAAAATTGAGCAGAATGCGGTGCCGCAGTACCGGCACAGCCACTGCGCAGATGTCCTCATACGCGACGTGGTAGCGCCTGCGCGACAATGCCCGCGCCTTTGCCGCCAGCACGATGAATTGAGCCGCGCGGATGCTGCCACCGTAGCTGACATACTTCTTCACAAAGTCCGGCGCGTTGTCGCTCTTGTGGCGCGTGGCGCGCACCAGGTCCACAACGTACTTGGCCAACGACTCCGCAATGGGCACCTGACGCACCAGCTGCTGAAAGCCGAGCAGTTCTTCCGCACTCGTCACGGCCGTGATCTTCGGCGCGCGTGTCGCCGTGGTCATATCCACCACCTTCAACTCGTCCGCAGGGCTCAGGTAATCCAGCAGCGAGTTAAACAGGAAGCGGTCCAGCTGCGCCTCCGGCAGCGGGTATGTGCCCTCAAGCTCGATAGGGTTCTGCGTGGCCAGCACAAAAAACGGCGCTGGAAGCTGGTACACATGGCCGCGCACCGTGCAGGAGCGTTCCTGCATGGCTTCCAGCAGCGCCGCCTGCGTCTTTGGAGGCGTGCGATTGATCTCGTCGGCGAGGACCAGGTTGCCAAAGATGGGACCGTGTACAAACGTCCACCTGCGATGCCCGGAGCTCGCATCTTCCTCAATGATGTCGGTGCCGGTGATGTCGGAGGGCATCAGGTCGGGCGTGAACTGGATGCGCCGAAACTGCATGCCGAGTGCCTCAGCAAGCGTGCGCACCATCAGCGTCTTCGCCGTTCCAGGCATGCCCGTCAACAGCACGTGGCCGCCGACGAACAGCGCAATCAGCACCTGGTCAACCACTTCATCCTGCCCAACAATGACCTCGCGCACCTGCCGGACTATGGCTTCGCGCACCGCGTGAAAGCGCTCGATGTGCTGCTGCAGCTGCGCCGCGTTCGGCTGGAGATCGGTAAATGTACCCATGGGGTCTCTGTGCCTCTCAGTTTGTCTTGGCTGGCGTTGGGGTCGAAGGTGGAGCCGGAGCCTGTTGGAGTTGGAGCAATAATCTCTGCGCGGGGCGGTAGTCCGGCGCGGCTTCCAGCGCCAACAACACGCTTTCCTCGGCCTTGTCGCGCTTGCCTGCCGCAAAGTATGCCTCTGCCAGGTTGTACTCCGCGCCAGCCCTATCCAGCGGCGCGGACGCTACTTCTGCGTTGTACTCGCGCACCGCGCCGTCGTACTGCTTATTTGCCAGCAGGAGGTCGCCGAGATGCTTGTGCAGGTCCACATCCTTGACCGGGTAGATGTAGAGCACCTGCGTCAGCGTAGTCGCTGCGGCTTGCGTGTCGCCAGCACTTTCCTGCAGCGCGGCCAGCCGCTTCAGCATTTCCGGCTGCGAACCACCGGAGTGCGTATACTCTTCCAGAGTCTTCGTCTCACCGGCAGCGTCACCCTTCCCGTGCTGCGCGTCGGCCAGCATGCCGTACGCGTTCGCTTCGCCGGTGTACTCCGGATACAGCGCGAGGACTGCAGGGGCCTGCGCAAGCACTGTGTCTGTCTGCTTCGCCTGAGACGCCGCAGCGAGCGTCTTCAGCTTGCCGCGCCACTCGTCAAAGTGCGCCGCCTCCGCGCCATACTTCGTGTCGAGCCACGCAAGATACTGCGTGTCGAATACCTCAGGCGCAACGCCCAGCACATCTTGCACAGCGGCCGCAGTTGGCTTCTGCGCCGCGTACGCATGCACCATGTCCAGCAGCTTGCCCTCGCCATACCGTTCGCCAATGTAGTCGCACATGCTGCCCGCCTGGAAGTACGACACGATCACCTGTTGCGGGTACTCCGGAAACACAAAGCCCCGGTCCAGCTTGAGCACAGGCAGCAGCTTCTTATCACGAATCGCGGCAAGCACATCCGGTGTCACGCGGTCGGCCCACTCCGGCTGGTGGTGGCCCTCCTCATGCACGGCGAGGCCCTCGGTAAACCACCGCGGCACCCGCTGGTTGGTCGCCGTGATGATGAACACGTGGCTCATCTCATGCCACAGCGTCGCGCCCCAGTTGAAGTCACCCGGCTTGCGGCCGCTGGGGCTGTCCATGGCCACCACCTGCCCAAAGGTGACGCCAAGCGCGCCGAGCCCGGGCATACCCATGGTGCGCACGGCAAAGTCCTCGTGGTCTGGATACATCTCCACCTGCACGGGACCGGTCAACGTCATGGCGTACTTCTTCGAGTAGGTCTCGAGAATGGTGTGCAGTTCGGCCTGCACATACGGCTGCAGTAGATCGTTTTCTTTCTTATCCAGTTTTACGATCATGGTGGGTTGGCGCGTGACCTCGAAGTTTTTGAAGCTGTCCAGCAGGCGCAGGCTGTTGACCGTGGCCGGATTGCGATAGCCTTTGTTGTACGCAATCTCCAGCTCTTTTGCGGGTTCGTCCACCTCACCCAGCCGCATCAGCGCAATGCCCAGGGCGGCATGCGCCGACCACAGCCGCGGGTCAGCTTCAACCGCCCTGCGGTCGTAGGCGGCGGAGTCGGTAAAGCGGTAGTGCAGTTCTAGGTGGTGCGCCACCTGCTGGTACGCCTCGCCATCGTGCGGGTTCACTGAAGCAATCCTTGCGAACCATGCGTCCGCCTGGCGATCCGCAATCAACTCCAGCGCGGCGTGGATGGCCATGGCTTCGATAGCTTCGCTATCCAACGCCAACGCCTTGTCTGCCTCCGCCGATGCAAGCTCGCGGTTGTCGTTCTCCAGCGCAATGCGTGCGGCAAGCTCATGCGCAGCAGCCAGCTTCGGATCCAGCGACTCGGCTTTCAAGAGGTATTCGTTTGCCTTGCCGTCGTATTCCTCGGCGGAAACGGTCGCCAGGCCAAGGTACGCAGCGGCGCTGTTCGGGTCCTGCTGCAGCGCCTCGCGAAACAGGGTGACGGCCTCAGGATTGTTGAAGCGTTCGTGAAACAGCATGCCCCAGCGCACCCTGACCAGCGCG
>CALMOM010000095.1:0-1981 GCA_937873305.1 uncultured Terriglobus sp. | reverse complement strand
GCCCACACTCGCGGCTGCGCTGCGAAACCCACTATTTGCATTGTCCCAGTCTTCCAGGCCCCAGAAGCCTTCGGCTCGCGCAAAGGCATCACCGCTCCGCGTTAGCTGCGTGAAGCATGACTCTGCCTGTGGCTGCTGACCGTGCCTGTGCAACGCCCAGCAAGCCTGCGGGGACGGCGCGGCTTGCGCAACGCCGCAGCACAGTGCAAGAAAGGCGGCGATCAAAGAGGTGCGAATCATCGGTCCAGTTCCCCCTGCACCTTTGCCAATTCAACGAGGGCCGCCGTCAACTGCCGCCGATAGTCACCCGGCTCCATGGCTGCTTTGCCGTACTTAAGGGCGTCGATTCTGGATTCAATCTCCTCTTTCCGTGCCAGCAGCGCCTGCTTTGCCGGATCGGCTGCCACCTTGCCGACAGTGCCATAGCGCACAATGGTTAGGCTGCCTAAGAGTTGGCCCTGGCCGTTGCCGGCTTCGCGCACTGGGTCGCCACGGCCTATGTCGTCAAAGACGGCGTGCTCCGTAGCCAGCCGTTTTTGTCCATCGTAAAAGCCGGATGTTTTCTTTGCGGCGTAGGTGTAAGCCTCCATTGCGGTAACCGCTTCGTTCTTGTCCGTGTCCGCTGCAGGGTCTTGCAGCGCCTCAACCCAGTAGCGCGCGAACACGGTAGCGTTCTTTTCCGTACCGGACTTGGTGGCGGCAATGACGGCGCGGCCTGGGCGCTCAAGCGCGGCAGCGGCACCGCCGCTGGCGCTGGTCGTGTCCACCACCAGCTGCCGCTTGGAGGGTATCTTGTCGCAGAGGGCAGCCAACTCCGCCGCGGAGAGATCGGGGCCAACCAGATTGAACTTGTACTCCGTGCCATCGAATGAACCGTGCCCGATAAGCGTCAGCACAAACTCATCCGCAGCCGTGCTGCTTTGCGCAACGGTCGCCATGGTGCTGCGCAACTGTGCTGCCGTGGCCTGCGTGCCGGTCAGCGTGTAGACGTGCGCGGTGGGCCCTCCTGCGCGGAACACCCTATCCAGATCTTTGGCCTGTGCGGTAAAGCGCTGTTCGTAGTCCGGCTCACCGCCCAGACCCGCAACGGTTACGTAGTACGTCGCCGCATCCGCGCGCAGACAGCAGAGCGTGAGCACAAGCACGGCAAGCAGCCTCATACGATGCCCCACTTCCGCCGCAAGAGCCACTCCGCCGCAGGCAGAGCCAACAGCAGCAGAAACACGACGGGCACGTTCCACAATTCCTTTGTACTGCGCACGGAAATGCCTGCCTCAGAGTACGAGATGTCGCGCGGCAGATTCTTCACGCCGCTTGCGGTCCATGCCTGGCCGCCGGTGTCACGCGCAAGTTGCGCGAGCAGCGTGCGATTCGCTTCGCGATGGAAGTTCTCCGCGACGCCATCCTCGCGCTGAAAGGTCAGCACGTCGTCACCCAGCTTCTCGCTCTTGCCGCCAGTACTGTCCGCGGTCATCTCCGCCAGATACGAACCGGGCTTTTCTGCCGTGTACGCGGTGGTGTACATGCCCGGCGTCTCCTGCGAGGGCGTCATCTCCAGCACGGCGTTCACGCCTGCCGGGCCAATGATGTGCGCCGTTACATGCGCATCGGGTGCTGCATGGAACTGCCGGTCGTGTACCTGCGCGCTCAAGTCGATGTGCCCCTGATCCGACAGCGTGCGCGCCGATGCAGATGCGGCGACCGTTCCCGGCGTATCCGCCACCAGCCAGCGCAGCAGCTGCTGCCAGAACAGGTTGTGCGACGGGTCACCCAACTTCTCCAACATTTGCCACCGCCACGTGCCGCCACTCGCCAGGATAGCCGTGCGCCCGTTGCCGTAATTTTCCGTCACCAGCAGCGGCATGCGCTTGCGGCCTCCCGTCATCTCCGCCAGTACGGTTGCGCCCGGGCGTGGCGTACCAGGGTCTTGGTAGTCGGCCAGGTAGGCCAGCTTGCGCCACCGCTCCGCGTTCTTCTGCGG
>CALMOM010000094.1:25056-28096 GCA_937873305.1 uncultured Terriglobus sp. | reverse complement strand
AATGTTCTTCTCCGCGAAGTAGCGCTTGGTGTACTCGACTAACTCCGTGGCGACGACCTTGCCTGCGAGGTCTTCCGGCTTCTGGAACGGGGAGTCCTCGGGCACGCAGAGCACCCACTTGACGCGCTGCCGGCTCTGCTTGGAATAGGTCAGGGAAGTCACCCGTGTCACGTCGGCCAGGTTCTCGAGGATCCAGTCGTTGCCGGTCAGGCCTGCGTCCAGCGCGCCGTGCTCCACGTAGCGTGCCATCTCCTGCGCGCGGACCAGCATGCACTCGATTTCCGGGTCGTTGATGGACGGGAAGTACGACCGGCCGCTGGGAAAAATCTGCCATCCGGCGCGCTTGAACAGGTCGATGGTCGCGTCCTGCAGCGAGCCTTTTGGGATGCCGAGTTTCACTTTGTTGCTCACGTGCTTCTTCTCCGTTACTTCTTGCACCCACATATGACGAAGCCATATGTGGGGCACCCTATTTTGAGAGTGGTATGGGTTTGGTGAAGCAGCTTACGGTGCCCTCGTGGCACACGAGGCCATCGCCCTCCACCTCAACGCGGAAGAGCAGCGCGTCGGTGTCGCAGTCGGTGCTGGCGGTGACGATGCGCAGGCGGTTGCCGCTTGTCTCACCCTTCATCCACAGCTTGCCGCGGGTGCGGGACCAGAAGGTGACAAAGCCGCTTTCCAGGGTAAGGCGGTAACTTTCCTGGTTGAGAAAGCCGAGCATCAGCATTTCGCCCGATGTAGCGTCCTGCACGATGCCGGGGACGAGACCACCTGCTTTGGCGAAGTCGATGGTCGGTGCGGTGTCGGTCGTAGTCATTTTTGTTCCTGTGTAGTTCAGTGGGTGCCGGACACAACAAAGCCCGCCGGCGGTAGGCTCTGGCGGGCTGTTGCGATCCTGTGTAGTTAAGGTCTAAGCCTGCACACAGACAACCACCGCCAGCGCGCCATGCGCGTGGTGTGCGTGTCCGTGATGGTGCAAGGGGCAAGCCATAACAACCCTGAGGTTACGAGGTGATATGCGGCATGTCAACTTTAGGAGCTGCTTCTTTCCTTAAAAGATCGTCGATTGGCCGCGGCGAAGCGTATGGTGGGCTCGTGCCCATAAGACTTTGGCACACATCCCCTCTTACCTGGAGTGCCACGTCATGCAGTTACGCCGCAAATTGTCCATCCTTGTCTTGTTGCTCAGCGCGTCTTTGCTTGGGGCGCAGACGCCTACGACAAAGCCTGCTGCCAAACCTGCACCGGCAGCCGCCGCGCAGGCCGACAAGGGTGCGCTGATCGACATCAACACGGCCACTCCGGACCAGTTAAAAACATTGACAGGGATTGGTGATGCATACGCCAAGCGCATCGTGGACGGCAGGCCGTACACGGCAAAAAATCAACTGGTGTCGCGCGGCATTGTGCCGCAGCCAACGTACGCCAAAATTGCCGATCAGATCATCGCCAAGCGTGTAGCCAAGTAGCGGCTTACGCTCACGGCTGAACAGCGAAGCCCGTCCAAAGTGGACGGGCCTTTCAACTCGGTCGGGCGTATTACCAGACGCGGCAGGCATTGACCGGTGCCATAGCGTCTCCCTGCTTGCAGCTGAACGCTTCGGCAAAGCGGGTCGAGTTCTGCACGGCACCGTTCGCGCGGAAGCGGCCGGGGGAGTGCGGGTCGGTCTTGGCACGCATCAGCGCTGTTTCCTCGCGGGTGTTTTCGCACCACACCTGGGCAAACCCAAGGAAGTAGCGCTGGTCGGGCGTGTAGCCGTCCACCTTCTTCATGGCTGCATCGCCGCCCAGCTTGGCCAATTCCTTGTGCAGCGCCATGTACGACAGCTGTAGGCCTCCGTTGTCCGCGGTGTTTTCGCCTAGGGTCAGCTTGCCGTTCAGGTGGGTACCGGGTACGGGTTCGAAGCCTCCGTACTCCTTCACCTCGCAGTCGGTGCGTTTCTCAAACTCAGCCTTGTCGGCTGCTGTCCACCAGCTGCGTACATTGCCCTGTGCGTCGTACTGGCTGCCTTGGTCGTCAAAGCCATGCGTCATCTCGTGGCCGATAACCACGCCAATAGCGCCAAAGTTGACCGCCGGATCGATCTTGAAATCGTAGAACGGCGGCTGCAGGATGCCCGCCGGAAAATTGATGTCGTTCATGGCCGGGTTGTAGTAGGCGTTAACTGTTGGCGGCGTCATGCCCCACTCCTTTTCGTCGACAGGCTTGCCGATTTTGGCAATGTCACGGCGATCATCGAAGATGGCTACGCGCTGACGGTTGCCGACGCGGTCATCCCGCTTGACGGTGAGTGGGGCGTAGTCGCGCCATGTTTCCGGGTAGCCAATCTTATCTCGAAAGGCGGCCAGCTTTTTCTGTGCTTCCACCTTGGTGGTGGAGCTCATCCAGTCCAGTTGCTGAATGTCGTCGCCTAGTGAGGCTTCAAGGTCACGTACCAACTCCTGCATGTTGGCCTTAGCCTGGGGAGTAAAGTACTTGGCGACCCAGTCCTGGCCCACGGCCTCGCCAAGGGCGCGGTCGGTCTGCTGGGTGCAGCGCTTCCACAAGGGTGCCTGCTCCTTCTGGCCGCCCAGCACCTGCGCAAAGAAGTGGAAGTTCTCATCTACAAACGGCTTGGAGAGTGCGCCTGCGCTGGGCAGCAGAGCGTGCCACCGCAGATAGCTCTTCAGGTCGGCCATGCTGGCGGCACCCAGCTGCGCATTCATAGTGCTGAAGTAGTCTGGCTGTTCCACGTTCAGGGTGGTGATCGGTACCTTGATGGCGCTGAAGTAGTCTGACCAACGATACTCCGGAGTTAGCGTCTGCAGCTCCGCCAAGGACTTCATGTGGTAGACATTGGCTGGGCTGCGCATATCCACGCGCGGCATGGAGCCCTTGGCCAGCGCGGTCTCGATGGCCATGACGGCCTTGGCTTCGGTCGCGGCCTGATCCGGCGTGTCGCCCAAGAGGGTAAACATCTTTGTGACGTGCTCAATGTACTGCGCGCGAATCTTTGTCATACGCGCGTCGTCCTGCAGGTAGTAATCACGATCCGGCAGT
>CALMOM010000094.1:7764-25046 GCA_937873305.1 uncultured Terriglobus sp. | reverse complement strand
GGCCGGCCTGCCCAATGCCAGGAATCTGCTGTGTGCTGTCCTTCTGGTCCTGTTGCGAGCCAAAGCCGTAGAAGTAACCCAGGCCATAGGTATTCTCAAGCGACCCAATCAGCTTCGCGAGCCCAGCCTTGTCGTTCAGCGCGGCGATCTGCTGCAGGATCGGAGCCAGCGGCTCCGCGCCCAATGCGTCAGCCCGGCTGTCATTCATGCAAGCGGCAAGATAGTTGCCGTACTTCACCTGCAGTGGGCTGGTGGGCTTATCTGCGGCCTGCTGCAGCAGGGTGTAGACGGTGTAGAGGTTGTGCTCGCCCAATTCGTCGAACCGGCCCCAGCGCGTTTTGTCCGCCGGAATGGGATTGTTCGTGCGCCAATTGCCGCAGGCGTACTGGTAAAAATCCGTGCACGGGTTTACGGTTTTGTCGATTGCAGAAACATCGAGCGAAACGCCTGACTTGGGTACGGAAATGGGAGCGCTGCTGCCATCCATGGAGAGGTACAGCTGCTGCGCGGAGGCGATGGCCGTGCACGCGCCCAGCAGAACACAGGCGGTGGCCAGGGTAGAGCGTCGGAGGTATTTCATAGCATTCCTGTGGTCGAGAGGGTTGGGTGCGAGCGCGTGCGTGCCGCTACGTGGCTACTACTGTAATGGGAATCCTTTCGGCGTGCACCTCCCGCAGCCAACTGTGCCGCTCCGGGAGCAACCGGTGCCATTCCTGCCCGCAGGGTTGCTGACGAAAACAGAAACATCTCGATGCGCTGCTGCATCCATTCCATAATGCTTTCAGCACAGCGGGCCGCGCGGTGATGCGCGATGCGACGTCTCTGCGATGATGAGAGTACGGGAGTAAACACAGGACAATGCCCAGCCAGAACGAAATCAAATTTTCTCAGCTCAAGGTCGGCGTAATTGTACTTGTCGCGTCTGTCCTGCTTGTCATTCTGCTCTTCCTGATGACAAGCTCGTCTGGCCTGGGCGTGTTTTCTCACAAACTGACCGTGACCACGTACTTTGAGAACGCCGCAGGCGTGAAGGAAGGTGCGGCCGTGAACCTGCAGGGTGTCACGATTGGCGAGGTGAAAGAAGTCTCTGTGGTGCCGGATGCCGACCGGAAGTTGACTCCCATCCGGGTGGTGATGAGGCTCGACGGCAAGTATCAGCAGGACCTGCACAAGGACACCAAGGCGGCGCTCTCCACGGTGGGCGTTTTGGGCGACACGGTGGTGGACCTGAACAGCCAGGCCGCTACCGGGCCGCAGCTGCAAAACGGTGACGAGCTCAAGACGCTGGAGACACCCAACCTGCAGGATGTGGTCAAGGCCAGCCAGGGCACCATTGAAAGCGTGAACGTGATCCTGGCCAAGATGGACCGTATTGTAGACAGCATTGCATCTGGCAAGGGATCGATTGGCGGACTCATTTACGACGACACGCTGTACAAGCGCGCCAATGAGACCATTGACGAGCTGCACAAGCTCGAGGTAGGCCTGAATAGCGGTCAAGGTTCCATTGGTAAACTGTTGAAGGATGACAGTATGTACAACAACCTGAGCCAGACCACGACGAAACTTAACCATTTGGCTGCCGATCTGGACGCGGGCAAAGGCAGCGCGGGTAAGTTGTTGAAGGATGACGCGCTGTATAACAACCTGAACCAGACATTGCAGCACGCCAACAGCATCATGGCAGAGGCTGACCAGGGTAAAGGTGCGCTGGGACTGCTGACCAAGGACCAGGCCTTTGCCAATAGCCTGAACAACACGGTCACCCGGCTGAACAACATCATGACGGGCATCGATCAGGGTCAGGGTACTGCGGGTCTGCTTGTGAAGGATCCGGCGCTCTACCATAACCTGGATAAGCTGGCGGTGGACTCACAGAGCCTCGTCAACACCATCCGCAGCGATCCGAAGAAGTACCTCACAATTCACTTCAAGATCTTCTAGAGCAGCGGCAAGGAAGCAAAAGGACAGCTTCGGCTGTCCTTTTGCTTCTCTGCGTCTAACTTAGGATGGATTCGGTTCGACTGGATAAGTGGTTGTGGGCGGCACGCTTCTTCAAGACGCGAGCCTTAGCGGTAAAAGCATGTGACAACAACCGCATCAAGCTGCGCGGACAGCCCGTAAAGCCCGCGCGGGACATCAAGGCGACAGATCAGCTGACCATTACCAACGATGGCGGCACGTTTACCGTGGACGTGCTGGCTCTAAGCGACGTGCGCGGACCTGCAGCCGTGGCGCAGGCCTTGTACGGCGAGACCGCGGACAGCGTTGCCGCACGCGCTAAAGAGCAGCAGGCGCGGCGCGACAATCCATGGTTCGAGATCGACAGGGCGGAGCGGCCCACCAAGCGTGATCGCCGCACCCTGACCAAGCTGCGCGGGCGGTAGTCCTACCGTCCTGCGTAGTCTGCCGGATTGACGGCAATCGAGTCCGGAGGAAAGCTTGCCGGCTGTGCGCCAAGGCTGGTGTTGGGCGTGTCGCTCATCGTCAGGTCAAGCGTGCCGCCATTCACCATGTCGGCGTGGCGGAACCAGACGTGGTTCACTGGACCGCCGTTGAGCCGCACTGCTGTCACGTATTTGTTGTCGTGCGAACTGCCTGGCGCGTTGATTACGAAGTCGTGGCCATTTTTTTGATGAATGGTCACCTTGGTGAATACAGGGCTGCCGATATCGTATGTGGGCAGGCCCACCGTGGTTGGATAGAAACCCATCATGGAGAAGACCACAAAGGCGCTCATGCCGCCGCCGTCTTCGTCTCCAGGGATGCCTGTAAGCGACTCTGGGAAGAATGACTCCAGCAGCATGCGGATGCGCTTTTGCGTCTTCCATGGCACGCCCAGCCGGTTGTAGAGGTAGGGGATGGCAAAGCTCGGTTCGTTGCCCATGGAAAATTGCCCGGCCATGCTGGTGCTGTCCGGCAGCTTTGCCTGAAAGGCGTATTTGGAGCGTCCCAGCGGTTCGCGGAAGAGCTGGTCCAAGTTGCCCTGCGCCTTGTCGATGCCGCCCATGGCCGCAAACAGACCGCTGTAATCGTGCGCCACGTCCCAGGTGTAGGTGTACCCGTTGTTCTCGTCGTAGAAGTCGCGCGCGCCCATGCCGCCGTCAAACTTCGGGTCGATGTCGATCCATTTGCCGTCGGCGTCCTTCGGCCACGCCATGCCCTTGTCCGTGCGAAAGACATTCTTCCAGTTGGCCGCACGCTTCAGGTAGAACGCTTGGTCGTCCGCCTTGTGCAGCACGCGCGCCATCTGGGCGATGTTCCACTCGTCAAAGCTGTTGCCCAGCGTAACCGGCACGGGTTGGCGCTTTTCACCGGGGCTTACACCAGGCACTGTCTCCGGCTCGCCAGGGCGTAGCGCGGGCATGTAGCCGTGTTCGCGGTAGAAGGTGTCCAACGGCCCCGCTGGAGCCAGGCTCCACGGCAGCATGGTCACGTCGGTCGAACGCTTCTTGACGCCCTCATACGCGGTCGGCAGGTCAAAGTCGCGGACGCCCTTCCACCAGGCGTCGGCGAACCAGGCCGCGGCATGGTTGCCATTGCCGGACTGCTGATACATGCGGACGTAGGACTGCAGCTTGTCCGCCTCCATGGCGGGGTTCAGGATGGTTTGCAGCGGTTCCAGCGCGCGATAGGTGTCCCACAGCCAGTTGTCCACGTAGAACGGGCGCGGGTCGGTGTGGACTTGGTGGTCGAAATTGCTGTAATAGCGGCCGTCCTCGGTAATGTTCACCATGCGCTCGGAGCTGCGGTACAGCGCGGTATAGAAGACGCGCTTCTGCACCTCCGTACCACCCTCCACTTCAATCTGGCCCAGCGTTTTGTTCCAGCGCGCCTTGGCTGCGTCGCGCACGGCTTCCAGTCCCCATGCGGGGATCTCATGGTGAAGATTCGCCTTGGCCTGTTCCACGCTAATGAACGAGATGCCATAGCGGAACTCGAGTGTTTTGGTGTTTTTTGCGGAGGCGATGGCGCGCTTACCGGCTTTGTCGTCGGAAATGGTGAACGTCACTGGATGGCTGAACTCGCCATAGAAGTAGGCGTGCATGCCGTCAAAGTCTTCCTGGCCGGCTAGCGCGCGCATAGCGCCGGTACCCTCCGCATGCACGTCACCCTTAAGCCGATTCGCCAGAGCAACCGTTGCCTTGCCATCCGGAAACGTAAAGCGGAAGTACCCGGCGCGCTCCGTGGGCGCGAACTCAGTCCGAATCAGCGAGCCGTCGAAGCGCACGGAGTAGGCGTACGGTGTCGGGTGCTCCTGGTCATATGCGGCGGGCGCGGCAGGGCCGGGCATGATGCTGAACAGCTCGAACATGCGGTGCGAGCTGATGGTCAGCGGGAACGATTGGATCTGGTCGCTCAGCGCATCGGGCCGGATAGGGTACATGCGCACCATGCTGTTGGGCAGGTAGGCGGCGGGACGCGTGGGTTCCAGCAGGATGCCCACGTTGCCGATGGTTGGGTCCACGTAGTCGACCTGGGCGGCGGCGGGCAGGGCCAGGGAAGCGGCGGCACAAAGGGTGAGCAGGTGGCTTGCGGGCGAAACGTGTTTCATCTCTGCGATCATCACGGGCGCGGGTGACGTTTGTCCACGTTTACCTGTTTTGCTTACGCAGCAAGACTTCCACGTGCTGCATGTCTTCCGCCGTGTCCACGCCGACGGTGTCTAGGTCCACGGCTTCCACATAGAGCGCTAGGCCGTTCTCCAGCAGGCGCAACTGCTCCAGCCGCTCGGTCTGCTCCAGCGGGCTGGGTTGCAGGCGGCCAAAGCGCAGCAGAGCCTCGCGGCGGTAGGCGTAGAGGCCCAGATGCTTCCAATACTGGGTGCCAGCGCCATCCCGGTCGTAGGGAACGGCGGAGCGGGAGAAATATAGCGCGCGTCCGTCCAGCGCCGTGACCACCTTGACGGCGTTTGGATTGGCGATGTTTTCCGGTGTGCAGGCCACCTTGACGGTGGTCACGTCCACCTGCGGCCCAAGCTGGAACGGTCGTAACAGGGCGGTGATGTGCGCGGGCTGCAGCAGCGGCTCATCGCCCTGGATGTTGACGTAGATATTCGCCGGGCGACGCAGGGCTACGGCGCGCATGCGGTCAGTGCCGCTGGGCAGCTCGGGTGCTGTCGTTTCGCAGGCCCAGCCATGCGCGCGGCACAGGTCAGCCACTGCATCTGCATCCGTGGCCACTACAACTTCGTCCAGCTGCGGACAGCGCTGAGCGGCCTCCACCACCCATTGCAGCATGGGCTTGCCCAGCAGCGGCAGCAGCACCTTGCCCGGTAGCCGCGTAGAGGCGAGACGGGCTGGAATGACGGCGAGTGTACGAGGCGCTTGCATGGGCTGTTTTGGGCGGGACTTTCAGCCCGCATCGACTTCCAGTAAACTACAGCCAGCCGTTGCGTTGCCGTAGCGGTAGTGGGCGCGCTCGCGCTCACGGTTCTGGTGGTGTCGGCCTGTTTGGAAAGCCCCAAGTGCAGCACCATGGCGGTGTAGCTCAGATGGTTAGAGCGGCGGACTCATAACCCGCAGGTCAGTGGTTCGATCCCACTCACCGCCACCACACGCATCACAAATTCACGAGGACGACCCGGTCCGCGTATGCTACTCGCAGCGCTGCTGCTGTCTGCCTTTCGCCGGCGTCTAAAGTGCTAGACGGACTGTGCGCGCGTGCTCAGTATGTCGCCAATACCCAGAGGTGCCCGCTCCTATGCCGAAGTCGCTGAAGCTGTCGCTGCTTGCCGTTTCTGCTGTTCTGCTACTGACGATGTTTTTAGGAGCCAACACGCACCGCGTGCGCGCTGCGGGTGAACCGCAAGAGGGTGCTTATCGCCAGATGCTCGTGTACAGCGAGGTGCTCCGGCATATCCAGGGCGACTACGTGACCGACCCCAACATGGGCAAGGTAACAGACGCTGCGTTGCGGGGCCTTGTAGAGGGGCTGGACTCCGACTCGAGCTATCTGACGCCTGAGGAATACAAGGCCTACAAAACTCACAGCAACGGGCATGCTCAGGTGGGCCTGAACGAGGCTAATTTGAACGACGGTGACGTGATTGAGCAGATCAACGATCGCAAGACGAACGAAATCTCTCTGGCCTCGGTCAAGCTGCTGCTGGAAGGCCAGTCCGGCACACCGGTAACGCTGTCCGTCATCCATCCGCGGCATCCCGCACCGGAGAAGCTGACGTTGACCCGCACTGACGTCCCCGTTCTTCCTGCCGGTGAGGTCTTTTACGAGAGCGGCAGCATCCTCTACCTCAAGCCCATCATCATCGATCGTGACCATGTGCAGCAGGTTGAAAGCAAGCTGAAGAACATGAGCCGCACAAACTCCAAGAAGATTCTGTTGGATCTGCGGGATGTGAGTAATGGTGACGATGCGGAAGCGCTGCGGCTGGCAAACCTCTTTCTCAAGACTGGCACGATAGCCACACTGGAGGGCCAGAAGGTAGCCAAGCAGACCTTTTCCGCAGAGCCCGGCAAGAGTGTAAACAGCAACGCACCCATGGTGACCTTGGTGAATCACGGCACCGCAGGGCCGGCCGAGATCGTGGCGGGCGCATTACTGGATTCCAAGCGCAGCGAGTTGGTCGGGGAAAAGACGTTCGGGGAAGGTGCCCAGTTGCGGACATTCGAACTGCCGGACGGTGCGGCCATCATCCTTTCAGTAGCAAAATACGCCACACCCAGCGGCAAGCGACTGGAAGACGAAGGCGTCACACCCTCAGTTGCTGTGGCATCGGCACAGGAAGTAGCCATGGCCGTGGATGAGGATGACGACGAGGGCGAAGCGGATGGTGCTCCCAGCACGCAAACGGTAAACTCCGCCAAGCCTGCGGTGCCGCTCGCAAAGCCAGTCGCAAAGGTCGACACTCAGCTAGACAAAGGCCTGGAGTTACTGAAAGCAAAAGCGGCATAGCTGGTCTCTTTCACGCGCCTCAGACGTCAGGAGTAACGTGCTACCGTAACTGCTGTGCCCAGCCTGTTTACACGCGATCCCCAGATGGAACGGCCCCGGCAGCGGGCCGGGTCCCTAAAGGACCGACTTTTAGGTGGGGGTGTGCCGTATGCACACACATGGTGGGCCAGCCACTTTGAAACGCGTGGCAAGGCCAAGCGGGCCATCTTTCTTACGCTGCTTGGCTGCTCCGCCCTGTTCGGCTGCTTTGCCGGTCTCTTGCTGGTAAACACGGCAGACATGCCGCAGATGGAAGAACTGGAGCATTACCGACCCTCCACCAAGACGGAGCTGCTGGATGTGCATGGCCAGATGTTCGGCTCGTTTGCGCTTGAGCGCCGCGTGGTGGTGCCGTATAGCGACTTTCCCGCGGTGCTGCACGATGCGATCCTTTCCATCGAAGACAAGAGCTTTGAGAAGAACGCGGGCATTAATCCGTTTCGCGTACTAGGCGCTGCGTACGTCGACCTGCATTCCAAGGGTAAGCGGCAGGGTGCATCTACCCTAACGATGCAGCTCGCGCGAAATCTGTTTCTCTCTGCGGACCAGACTGTGGGTCGCAAGCTGCAGGAAATCCTTCTCTCGGTACAGATCGAGCGGCACTTCACCAAGCCGCAGATTTTTGCCATGTATGCCAATCAAATCTATCTGGGCAACGGCGTGTACGGCTTTGAGGCCGGGGCGAATTACTACTTCAGCAAGCACGTGCGTGACCTGTCTCTGCCAGAGGCTGCCCTGCTAGCCGCGCTGCCAAAAGGCCCCACATCCTACTCACCCACGCGCCACCCTGAGCGTGCGCTGAAGCGACGCAACCTGGTGCTGAGCGAGATGCTGGGCGACAGCATGATTACTCGGGCGCAGTTCGAGGAGGCCCGCGAGGCTCCGCTTGTACTCAAACTCGAAGAGACTCCAAACACAATTGCACCCTACTTTGTGGAAGAGGTGCGGCGTCAGCTGGAGCAGGAGTATGGCCCAGATGCCGTCCATGGTGCCGGGCTGAAAATCTACACCACCATGGACCTTCCACTTCAGCTTGCCGCAAACAAGGCCGTGCTGGACGGCACTGCCGCATACGAGCGTCGGCATGGCTGGAAGGCAAAACTCGTCAACGTGGCTGCTGCTGGTACGGATCTGGAGACGTACAAACATCCGGACTGGAGCAATGCCATCGAGAACGGAGCGTACTTCCATGCGTTGGTCACTGAGGTCAAAGCCCGCCGCGTGGTGCTGCGCATCGGTCGGCGGTATGCCGAGATGACGCCTCCGGACTGGGCGTGGACGCAGAATTACGCCGCGACACAGATCCTGGCCACGGGTGACGTTGCCTACGTCCGGATTGAGGATGCTGCCACCGCTCCTGCCACCATGCATGCCACACTTCAGCAGGACAGTGGCGCACAGGCCTCGCTGATGGCGGTCAACAATGCCAATGGCGAGATTCTGGCGATGGTAGGCGGCCGTGACTTTGCCGTCTCGCAGTTCAACCGTGCCACGCAGGCGGAGCGGCAGACCGGCTCGTCATTCAAGCCCTACGTCTACACTGCGGCGATTGAGCAGCTACACTCGAAGCCATTTTTTTTTATTGTTTATGGGACCACCTTGTTCTACACGCCGAACGGCCCGTACACTCCGCATGACTACGAGGCGAACTATGCAGGTGCCATGACGCTGACCTCGGCCTTTGCAGAGTCACGGAACATTCCAGCACTCAAGCTCGCCAACCAGGTCGGCATCCGGAAGGTCATTGAGGTAGCGCACCGCTTTGGCGTCACTTCAAACCTGCCGCCGTTTCTGCCTGTCGCCATTGGCTCCGCGGGGGTCAGCCTGCAGGAGCAGGTGGGTGCGTACTCTGTCTTTCCGAACGATGGCATCTTGGTCAAGCCCCATGTCATCCGGCGCGTGGTGCAGGGGGACGGGCTGCCATTGCAGCAGGTGGCATCGCAGATCAAGGATGTCATCAGCGTAGAGACTGCTCGCACGATGATGAAGCTGCTTGAGGCTGTGCCGGTATCCGGAACCGCCGCTGTCGCGGGTGCGACACTCAAGCATCCACTTGGGGGCAAAACGGGAACCACAAACGGCTATACCGACGCTTGGTTTGTTGGCTTCTCGCCTTCTGTCACCTGCGGCACGTGGATTGGCTTCGATGATCGCAAGTCGCTGGGAGACAAAGAGACCGGAGCAAAAGCGGCGCTGCCAATGTGGATCGACTTCATGAAAGTGGTCATTGCGCGCACGCCGGTAGAAAGCTTCCCGCGCGAGAACGCACCGAAGAGAACACTGGAAATAGCAGCTACCGACACAGTGCCAGTGGCAAAGAAAACCGACACTGAAGACGATGATGACGATCGGCCTGCCGGGGCAGACACTCAAAGCAGTCCAGTCGCGCAACCCGCGCAGAGTGCCTCGCCGCCGGACCAGATGCCCGATGATGCAGCACCAGCACCAGCACCGGCAGCTCGTCAGCCGGTACCAAGTGCGCCGCGTGGAATGATTGCTTCGCCTGTGGGGCCCTACCGGCCTTACACGGGTCCTGCCCCGCCCCGAGTGCCCTCGGGTACAAGCGGATCAAGCCCCGCAACAGCCGAGCCGCATGCGATCTCTCGCTAGGCCAGCAAGAGCGCGCTAGGTGTGAAGTGGTGAGGTGTGGTGCAGGCACCGGCGCAGCGAGAACCATCGTTCAGCAGTAGCTACGTCCCTCGCGATCTGGATTTTCAGCGCTTCCGGTGACGGCCAGCGCCGCTCTTCGCGCAAACGCTTAAGAAAAGTCAGGCGCAGTGGCGTGTTTTCCTGGAGATCGACTGGCGAGAAGCGGAAGAGAAACGTCTCCACCGCGAAGGAGTCTTCACCAAAGGTGGGACGGTTGCCCACGTTCGTCACACCCTCAAAGTGCTGAGCTTCTTCTCCCGCACCCACCTGTAGTTCAGTGATGTATACGCCGTTCCCTGGCAGCAGGAGCGATGTAGGGGCGAGATTGATGGTCGGCACGGCATACCGGGTGCCGTACCCTCGACCGCGGGCGGGTGTACTGTCTACCGCAAAGGGCCGGCCCAGCAAGTGCCGGGCCGTGCTGACGTCGCTATTCGAGACGAGGCTCCGGATCCGGCTCGACGACACAGCCTCACCTCGCATGTAGAGAGGAGAGAAGACCTCCGTGGCGAAGCCATACTGCTTTCCAAGGACTGTCAGGGTCTGCATAGTTGCTTCACCGCCATAACCGAAGCGGAAATCCGCGCCCTCGTGGACCTCGATGGCTCCCAGCCCGTTCTGCAGAACCGTCATGCAGAAGTCAGGGGCGCTCATGCGAGACAAAGTCTCCGTAAAGGGAAGTAGCACGACCGCATCGAGTCCGGTTGTGCGTAAGAGGGACAACTTTTGCTCTAGGCTGGCGATGAGGCGAATAGGCTGCTGTGGCCGCAGCACATTTCTGGGGTGCGGGTCTAGCGTCACCAGCACGGCTTGTGCGCCGCGCTCGCGGGCCCTACCGACCACCTGCCGAATAACGCTTTGGTGACCGCAGTGCACCCCATCGAAGTTGCCAATCGTGACGACGCTGGGGCCAAAGCCGCTGGGGACATCGTCCAGGCTGCGAAAGATCTTCATGCCTGCTCCCGAGTAGAGACGTGTCCACCTCCGGCGATCGGGAACGTCAAGCGGAGACCGTCGTATGCCATGTGCATGCTAAGGGGCAGGCTTGCCTCAGTCGTCGCGTGGTCCAGATCGTGGGAGATGTGGGTGAAATACGTCTGTTTGGCGCCGATGCGCGCGGCCAGCGCAATGGACTTCTCCAGGTGCGAGTGGCTGGGGTGAGGCTCTCGGCGCAACGCGTCGAGCACCACAATGTCAAGGTCCTCCAGCAGGGCAAAGCTCTCTTCCGGGATGTCACTCATGTCCGTCAGGTAGGCCGCCGATCCGAATCGGTAGCCCGCAATGACGTTGCGACCGTGCACCACGGGAACACGCTGGAAGCAGACGCCAAACAGGTCAATGGATGTGCTTGGTTCGCTCGATAGACGGTGCAGGTCGACCCGCGCACTGGTGGGGTACCGGTCACGCTCGCGAAAGGTATAGCTGAAGATGCGTTCCAGCGTATCGGCCGTGGGGTCGTCTGCATAGAGTGGAAGGCGCGCAGCATTACCAAAGGTCAGTGGGCGCAGGTCATCAAAGCCCAGAACATGGTCCGCATGGCCGTGCGTGTACAGCACGGCATCCACCCGGTCCACGCCAAAGCGGAGTGCCTGAGTGCGGAAGTCCTGGCCCGTGTCGATGAGCACCACACGATCCTGAAAGCGCAGCATGACAGACGACCGCATGCGCGCATTGTGCGCGTCATCAGATGTGCACACAGCACAACGACAGCCTAGCGTGGGTACTCCCATCGAAGTACCCGTGCCCAGAAACATGAACTCTGCCAGCACAACGCCGGTGGAAACGTAACTATTGGACAATCCGGGGTCCAGTTCCTGTGAACCCGCCGCCACCGAACCCGCCTGCACCGGTCTGGCCTTGGGAAGAGGTCTGCTGTTTGGCTGCAGCCTGGCGTGCCAGCAGCTGCGTAATCTCCAGGAAGCCCATGCGAAGCTCAAAAAGGGCCGACTGCAATATCTGCTCTTCGTCGAGCGACAGGTTGCCGGCTGCCTTGTCGCTGACCACGGCAAGCATCTCGATGCTCTGTTTCGCGCCAATCAGGTCCACCCGTGCCTGCTGCCCCTGCTGGGTACCCGCTCCCAGTTGGATCATGGCGGACATATAGATGGATTGCACCAGCCGCTTGAAGTCCATGGGTGGCAGGTGTTCTGCGCCGAGGTTCTGTGACCGCATTATCGTGTCCAGGCGATCGGCAGTTTGCTCGTACGCTGCGCGAACCTGCTGGATCTCCTCTGGCGTGGGTGGCGGTGGCAGCGCAGCCGTGTCTTCTGCGCCAGGTGCGTCCACCATCTCTGCATCGGCTGAGGTCTCCGCGTTGACTGGCTCGGGCACGGGTGTAATCAGGTGGGCACTATTGGTGTGGGGGATTTCCTCCGCGGGTGTAGTGTGCGTGGCCTCGTGCTGAAGTTCAGCCCGATTGGAGGCTTCGGTTCGGGGCTGTTCATCCTCGGCCCTGTCGCGGAATCTACGTCTGTCGTTAATAACGATGGGCTTGTCTTGCTCGGGCATGACCGTTTCTGTCCTTTGCTGCAGTCCAAACTATGATGCGACGGCTGGCGTACGCGGTTCCGCCACGCCACCCTGGTACTCGATGAGCAGACCACGCTCCAGTGCCTCACGCCGGATAAAGCCAAGCGCAAGACATTCACCCCCAATGGGCGCGCTAGCCACGCTGGTCAACTCCCCAATCTGTCGCCCTTCTGACAGCAGAGCCGTCCCTGGTATTGCAGCCGAGCCGGTCAGTGCGAATTGCACAAAGGTGCGGTGCACGTTGCCGCGGGATCGAATGCGTTCCACGATTTCTTGTCCAAGGTAGCAACCCTTGTTGAAGTGCAGCGCCCGCGCCTGGCCTGTCTCCTGCGGCAACTCGCGCTCGCGAATATCCATCCCGAAACGCGGAACGCCCTCCGCAATGCGCAAGAGTTCGAGGTCTTCTGCTGTTTGTGAAGCGGCACCTGCCTGCAGTAGGGCATCCTGCAGTGCGTTCATCGCCGTTTCGGTAGCAGACCAGAGTTCAAAGCGGGGAACCAACGGACTGTATGCCGTCACCAGATGGTGGTGCTGGCCGCGCCACTCGACAGGTTGCCGTCTCAGCAGCTTGGAAGGCCGAGCCTGCGGCAGGCCAACACGCTGCAAAAGATCGGGTGCGCTGCGGCCTACAACCGCTAAGCCGAAGACGCTTCCAATCAGGTTAACCAACTCTACGTCGTCCATGATGATGAAGCGATCCAGCATCGCCTGCATGGGGGCGGCCTGCCCGCTTGAGGTTTGCAACAGCAGACGGTCGGGCTCTGCCCAGATAGTGGCGTCACCCTGGATGCGGCCCTGCGCGCTGAGTAGAAAGGTGTACGCCCCCTCGCCGGGCGTTAGCGCCTGCGCTGAATTGGTCACCATGCCATTCAGCCAGCGAACACGGTCCTCACCGGTCACAGCCAGCCAGCCAGCCCCAGGCACGTCGGTGTCCAACGTAGTGCTCAGCAGCACCGAGGCTACGGGGGGAAAGGTCGCGTTCTCCGAGGAGGAGAGTGTGGTGGGTATGTCGCTCATCGGCTTGGGGTGGCACTCGTCTAACGGAAGAGAACCCGTACACTCTCAAGTATAGAGTCGCTGGCTTGCGTCTCGTTAGGTTGGAGCACTTACTGCCTTGCCATTTGCCGTGTCGAAAATGCTGCTATCTTGCGCTGCCTTGCTGGCGAGCACGTGCGCCGTCCCACAGGTGCCGAAACCGACTGTTCCCATGCCCGACCCGCCGCCGCAAACGGTGCCGTCGAAACCCATGGCCTCGCCGGACAGCGACACCCAGATCACAAAGGAGCAGGCCACAGCGCTATTCCGTTCCGTCGATGACATTCTTGCGTTCGTCAGCAACGACTCGCACCTGAAAGCGACACGACCGATCAAGCGCAAGCTGCTGACGCGCGCTGAAGTCGCGCATGAACTTGCCCGCAAGATGAACGATGATGAGGGCACCAAGCGCCTGGAGCGCTCCGCACTCGTCCTGAAGAAGTTTGGCCTGCTGGAATCGGATTTTCAGCTGCGCCCTTTTTTGCTGAGTCTGCTCTCCGAGCAGGTGGCAGCCTTTTACGATCCAAAGACGCGCACCGTCAACCTGATCGATTGGGTTAAACCAGACGATGAGAAGCCGGTCATTGCGCATGAATTAACTCATGCACTGCAGGACGACCTGGTACACCTGGAAAAGTGGAGCAGCCCCGCACCGGAAGGGATAAGCCACACCGTGCGCGAGGACAACCAGCATGTCACTCTGGACGAGGCCTCAACGGCTCGTGAGTCCGTGACCGAAGGTCAGGGCATGGTGACCTTTGTTGACTACGAGCTGAAAGATAGTGGCAAAACGCTGGCAACAGCGCCGGAGTTTGGGACTCGCCTGCGTGACTTGTCCATGGACACCACGGGGTCTCCCGTGCTGTCGCGCGCGCCACTTCTGCTGCAGCAGTCATTACTGTTTCCTTACAGTGCAGGACTCGCTTTTGAGCAGGCCGTTCTGGTCACCAGCGGTGTGGATGCGGCGTTCACCCAGGCACTGCAGCGGCCACCGTCATCATCACATGAGATTCTTCACCCGCAGGACTACCTCAATCACGTACCGGTACCCATCCTGACCATGCCAGATATTCATAGCCTGCTGGACAAGGAGTGGGAGCCCTACGACGTGGGCGTAATGGGCGAGCTAGACGTACGCATGATCACAGAATTGTTCGGCGGCCGTGAGCTCGCGGGCCCAGTGTCAGAGGAATGGGCGGGTGGCATCTACTATGCGGCACAGCGGCGCTCTGCATCTGTTGCGGAGAAGACACGGAAGGGCTCGATTGGCGTCTTGTACTACTCGCAATGGAAGAACCATGACTCTGCACGCAGCTTTATGAATGTGTACGCCGGCGCGTTGCCTCGCAAGTACAACAGCATCAAGCCGGTCGAGTTTCAAGACGGCGACGATGACCATCTCCTGTTCACCACCGAAGAAGGCGACGTATGGATCACGCTGGATGACACAGGGGTGTTCCTGTCCGAGGGTTTTGACCGTGGCACGGCGCGTAAGCTGGAAACGATGTTCCGCGACTCGCAGGGGCATGGGCCGCTGCAGACTGCTCAGACAAGTGGCTCAAGCAGCGAACTTACACTCGGACTCGCACGGCTGCTGCCGGGAATCGGCATGCCACGTGCGGCCGTAAACTTGGGCAGGCAGCTCGTCCGTTAGCGGGGACGCGATGCGTCGTTATACTCAGCGTTGGTTGTACCGCACGGAGGCAGTTTGGCACAGGCAGAGATCGGCATCATTGGCGGCAGCGGGTTGTACACCATGCCGGGGCTTACGGAAACGGAAGAGATCCGGGTGGAGACGCCGTTCGGTGATCCGTCCGAAGCCATTGTCCTAGGAACGCTCGAAGGCCGACGCGTGGCGTTTCTAGCGCGGCATGGTCGCGGCCACCGCATCCTGCCCACGGAACTGAATTTTCGCGCCAACATCTACGCCATGAAGCAGCTGGGCGTCAGCTTTATTCTGTCGATCTCCGCCGTGGGTTCGCTCCAGGCCGAGCACAAGCCCACCGACTTTGTCATCCCTGACCAGTTCATCGACCGCACTTTTGCGCGCAACGCCACCTTCTTCGGCGACGGCATCGTGGGCCACGTCGCGTTTGGTGACCCCATCTGCGCGGTGGCGGCGAAAGCCTTCGAGCAGGGGTGCAAGGACGCGGGCGTCGTGGGCAAGCTGGGCGGCACCTACATCAACATGGAAGGCCCGCAGTTCTCGACGCGCGCCGAGAGCAACCTGTACCGCAGCTGGGGCGCGGACGTCATCGGCATGACCAACCTGCAGGAAGCCAAGCTGGCTCGCGAAGCCGAGATCAGCTACGCCACGCTGGCCATGGTCACCGACTACGACTGCTGGTACGAGGGCCACGACGATGTCACCGTCGAGCAGGTCATCAAGGTCATCCACGAAAACACCGCCAACGCGCAGGAAGTGCTGAAAGGTGCCGTACGCGCACTGCCCAAGGACAACAGCGGCACGCCGGTTGCGAACGCGCTGCAGTTCGCTGTGATGACGGATAAGAAGATGATTCCCGCCGCTACGCGTGAGAAGCTGGCGATCTTTTTGGATAAATACGAGGCCTAGATTGCGCCTGCTTGCGTTGACTCATAAGCGCTTTATGCTGTTCATATTCTGCTTTGAGCTATGCCTAACCTTGTTGTCAGTTCTACCGAACCGGGGACTTTATGCTTTGGTGCATTCATGCATCCTCCCGTTCGTTCTACCGGGCTTCGCGATAGCCTTTGAAATCGCAGTAGATAGCTCACTTCTGGCTGGAATGTCTCATGCTGCAAGTGGGTTTCTACTGCTACTCGTGGAGTTTGTAATTAATTGCTTAGTGCTTCTCTTCATCTCTTATCTGATCTTTGCAATGTACAAAGGTCTTCGTCTAATGCTTCATCAATAAGTATTTGAGGTATTCGTGTCGATTCTTGTTGTAGGTTCGGTCGCGTTTGACACTCTGACGACACCATCAGGTCAGCGAAAAAAGATTCTCGGTGGCGCTGCCACACATTTCTCGCTTGCGGCCTCCTTCTTTACGCAGGTGCGTGTTGTCGGCGTCGTGGGGAACGACTTCACCGCCGAGCATGAAGCCGTGATGACCCGCAAAGGCGTGGATACGTCTGGCATCGAACACGCCAACGGCCTCTCATTTCACTGGACCGGCAGCTACGAAGGCACCATGAGCGAGGCCAAGACGCTGGGCACGGACCTGAACGTCTTTGGCAGCTTTGACCCGAAGATCCCGGAGAGCTATAAGGAGTCCGACTACCTCTTCCTGGCGAACATTGACCCGGTGCTGCAACTACGTGTGCGAGAGGCGTTGCCCGGCGTGAAGATGGTGGCAGGCGACACCATGAACTACTGGATTGCCGACCACCGCGAAAACCTGCTGAAGGTGCTGCGCGAGGAGGACATCCTCATCATCAGCGACGGCGAAGCGCGCCTCTTGACGGGCGAGCACAACCTGGTGACCGCCGCGAGGAAGGTAATGGAGTTGGGGCCAAAGTCGCTGGTCATCAAGCACGGCGAGTACGGCGCGACAGCGTATTTCAGCGAGCGTTCGTTCGCAGGCAGTGGCCGCCTCACGCCGTTCCGAGCGCCTGCGCTGCCGATCGAAACTGTCGTAGATCCCACGGGCGCGGGGGACAGCTTCGCGGGTGGCTTCTACGGCTACATCGCGTCGCAGCCGGAGCTTACGCCGCAAGTCTTTCGCACAGCTTTGTTTTACGGTGGCGTCATGGGCTCGTTCGCGGTGGAGCGCTTTGGCACAGAGCGACTCCAGGAGGCCACGCGTGAAGAGATCGATGCTCGTTTCCAGGTCTTCCGCGAACTCTCACATCTCGACTTGGAAAGCGCCGCGTAGCATGAGGGTGGAACACAGTGCCGGTGACCTGCAGCGTGGCTAAGTCGCGCACCACCTACGCGCCCGGCCAGCGCCGCCCGAAACAGCAGTTGCCGAAGCAGGCCTCGCCACGGCAGCAGCTTGCCTCGCGTGATCCGAATGGGGTTTACCCGGCAACGCGTCCGGAACTGATGCCTATCGCGCTGGCCGCCGTGGTTCTGGCGTGCCTTGCGCTGCTGGTGTGCGCGTCACGCGGTTGGCTTCTGCTCTACGGCGATG
>CALMOM010000094.1:3012-7754 GCA_937873305.1 uncultured Terriglobus sp. | reverse complement strand
TGGGCATTGCACGGCGCATCGTGGATGCTCGCTACCCTGGCCTGGCGCAGTTGGGCGGCGTTTGGCTGCCGCTGCCGCACCTGCTGATGCTGCCATTTGTGCAGCGGCTGGACTGGTGGCAGAACGGCATCGCAGGGGCATGGCCCTCGCTGGCTGCGTATGTCTTTGCGGTGACGGGATGTTATGCACTGTGCCGCAAGCTGGTGCCTGCGGCCTGGGCGTTTGCAGGCACGGCGTTCTTTGCGCTCAATCCGAATTTGCTGTATCTATGCACCACTGCAATGACCGAGCCGCTCTTTCTCGCGCTGCTGCTTTGGTCGACCATAGTGGCTTGGGAGGCAGTAGACGCGCTGCAAACAGGTGCTGCAGGCCGGGCGCGCAGCCGCATGGTGGTGAGCGGCTTCCTGACCATGGCCATGATCTTTACCCGTTATGAGGGCTGGATTGTGGGTGCCGCGGTATGGGTGCTGCTGGCCTTGGCGTGGTGGCGCTCGGCAGACGACATCAGGCGGACAACCCGGGCCGCCTTTCTTGCGATGACGGTGTTGGCGGCAGCAGGCCCGCTGCTATGGTTTGCGTACAACGCCAAGTACCAGGGGTACTGGCTCGACTTCATGCGTGGGCCGTACTCGGCCAAAGCCATCGAGGAGAATACCACACCCGCTGGCTCGTTGCCGCGCCGCGGTATGCACAATCCTGGATGGGCGTTCCTGTACTTCACGCGGGCGGCACAGGCTGACACCGTGGCGTATGAGCTTGGATTCGTTATGCTGTTCACTGCATTAGCAGGGGCCTGGCTCATGGTGCGGTCGCGCCTGCCGCGGCTAGTGGCCGTGCTGGTATGGCTGCCCCTGCGGTTCTACGTGTACTCAGTCGCGTGGGGCCACATCCCGATTTTTGTACCACAGCTCTACCCCGGGTCGTTTTACAACTCGCGCTATGGCATGGAGTTGCTGCCCGCCTTTGCCATATGCACGGCGGTGGCGTTGGCGGCTGTAGAGCATCGTCTGCGTGAACGTAAACAGAAGCTTGCGGACATCTTTTTCTTTGCAGTGCTGGTGTGCGTCATCGTCAACGTGTTTGGAATGATGGGAACATTTGGCGTGCTTCTGCAGAGGGTGCGCGATGACGGCAACTCACATGTCTCGCGCGTACCGCACTGGCTTTCCGCGCCACCCCTCGTTTTCGAGGAGGCAGAAGTAAACTCCCGCACACGCATCCCGTTTGAGACGGCGCTGTCGAAAGAAATACTACGCCTCTACGATGGCGGCACCATCATGTTCGATACGAACGAGCACATCGGAGCAATCCAGGATGCAGGGCTGCCACTAAAGACACTGATAAGCCCGCTGGACTCGCAGAGCTTCGACCGCGCCCGGCAGCAGCCCGCGAAGTTCGCTCACTTGATCGTTGCCCTTGCGGGCGATCCTGTGGCGAAGGCCGTTGCGGCTCACCCGGAGGGTCTTGCCGAGATTGAGGTGCTGTGCAACACCGGCCAGCCCTGTGCCCGGCTGTACCGCAGCACCTGGGGTGAAGCGGCACGATGATTCCGTTCGTGAAAGCTCACGCCTGTGGAAACGACTTTCTCGTGGTTAAGGAAGAACTTGTTAAGGGCTATCATGCAAAGGTTGCGCGACAGCTCTGCTCCCGGCATTTCGGCGTGGGTGCGGACGGTGTAGAGTTCCTCCATCGGCGTGCGGACGGTTCGTTGTTTCTGCGATTGTTCAATGCAGATGGTTCGGAGGCAGAACTCTCGGGCAACGGCACGCGTTGCGTCGCAGCGTGGCTGGCGTACAGCGAAGGGCTGCGCGCCGTAACGCTGGGCACGCATGGTGGGCCTCGCAGCTGCCGCGTGGTGGAATGCGCGGGTGAGCACTTCGAAATAGAAACGGCCATGGGTGAGCCGCGGATCACAGAAGGCACGGTCCAAGTGACGAATGTGGGCGGTGTGGCGGGCGCGGTTGTGGACGTAGGCAATCCGCACTTTGTCATCTTCACGCGTGCGCCAGACTTCAGCGCGTACGGCTTGCCGTGGGAAGAACTGGGCGCACGCATCTGCACGCATGCTGACTTTCCGCGTGGTACCAACGTCGAGTTTGTGCAGGTACTTTCTCCATCAGAGATTGCATTTCGTATCTATGAGCGTGGTGTTGGACCAACACAGTCTTCTGGCACCGGCACGTCTGCCTCGGCCGCAGCCAGCATCGCTTTTCGGGGCTGCGCTCCTGAGTTGCTGGCAGCTTCGCTCGGCGGTGCGCAGCGCGTGGTTTGGCGAACGGGTGAGCAGCTGATGCTGACAGGGCCGTCAGACATCGTGTGTACAGGACAGGTCAGCGTACAGGGTTTGGAGACTGCATCGTGATTAAGCCGAAGCGGCTTCGCACGGGTGCTCGCATCGCTGTCATCTCCCCCGCTAGTACGCCAGTGGAACAGAAGGTGCGCCTGGGCATGCAACGGCTTGCGCAGCTTGGGTATGAGCCAGTGTTGCTCTCTTCGGCCCTTGCTGCAGGGCCGCTGAATTATGCGGGAACGGCGGAGGTCCGAGCGGCTGATCTCCATACCGCGTTTGCCGACTCCACTTATGACGCGGTGCTGTGCACGCGTGGCGGATGGGGGACGGCAGAGCTGCTGCCGCTGCTGGATGCGGAGCTAATCCGCGCCAATCCAAAGCCGTTTCTCGGGTACAGCGATCCCACGACGCTTCACCTGTGGTTCGCGCAGGTATGCGGGCTGCATACGTTCTATGCGCCCATGGTGTCGCCGGATTTTGCGCGCGGTGAAACGCTTGCAAGCGGTGTCGACCTCTATTCTTGGCAGCACGCTCTGGAGGGCACCACGCCGTGGCAAGTGGACGGCCGGCAGGGCATGCGCGCGCTAAAGCTGGGAGTAGCGGTGGAAGGCACTCTGGTGGGCGGCTGCCTTACGCTGTTGACGGAGTCACTGGGTACGCCGTATGCCATGCAACCACCTCCCGGAGACCTGATCCTCTTCCTGGAAGAAGTGAACACCCGGGCTTACCAGTGGGATCGCCAGTTATTCCACCTGCGCTATGCGGGCCTGCTTGACCGGGTGCGTGGCATCGTCTTCGGCGACATGGAGCAGTGCTGTGCTTCACCGGGAGAGGCAGGCCTCATTGAAGAGACCCTGCGCTATAACCTGCGCGACTTCAATGGACCTGTCGCCATCGGCCTGCAATCCGGTCACGTCAACGCGCCCAATGTCACCCTGCCGCTTGGGGTGCGCGTCCGGCTTGACTGTACCTCTGCAGCGTCTCTCCAGTTCCTCGAATCGGCGGTAGAGTAGAACCCGTGATTGGAACTGAAATCGAAGCGAAACACGTTCACCTGATCGGCATTTGCGGTACCGCCATGGCGTCGCTTGCGGGAATGTTGCAGACACGCGGCCACCGCATTACCGGGTCAGACGCTGCAGCATACCCGCCGATGAGCGACCAGTTGCGTTGCATGGGCATCGAGCCCATGCAGCCGTACAACGAGGGCAACTTACAACCGACACCAGATCTGGTGGTCATTGGCAACGCAATTTCTCGCGGCAATCCAGAGTTGGAAGCAGTGCTGGATCGCAGAGTACCGTTCACCAGCATGGCGGCCCTGATTCACGATGAATTCCTGCGCGGACATGAGCCGCTGGTGGTGGCGGGCACGCATGGCAAGACGACGACGACCAGCATGGCGGCTTGGATCTTCCAGGTCGCCTCACAGGCTCTGCCCTCCCTAAGACCATCATTCCTGATAGGTGGCGTTGCAGAGAACTTCGGTACCAGCTTCGCCGTACATGACACCCGGCCGTTTCTACTGGAGGGCGATGAGTATGACACAGCCTTTTTCGACAAGGGGCCAAAGTTTTTGCACTACTTTCCGCAGGCTGCCATCCTGACGCATGTGGAGTTCGATCACGCTGACATCTATGCCGACCTGGCCGCCGTCAAGACGGCATTCAAGCGGTTGGTCAACATTATTCCACGTAGTGGCCGCCTGGTAGCCTTTGACGGCAGTAGCGCTGTTAGTGAATGCGTGGAACGGGCTTTTTGCGCGGTGGAACGCTATGGCTTTCAGGCGGACTCCCACTGGCGCATCGTAGACTTCAAGCCAGGTGCCACGTCGCGCTGGACTCTGCTGCGCGATGGACAGCACTTCGCAAATTTGCAGCTGCCAATGCCGGGCGAACACAATGCGCTGAACGCAACTGCGGCAGCAGCGCTGGCGGCAGGTGAGGGCATTGGCGCTGACCAGATTACCGAGGCGCTGCGAACATTTGAAAGCGTCAAGCGCCGCCTGCAGGTGCGTGCGCAGGTCGACGGCATTACGATTATTGAGGACTTTGCACACCACCCGACTGCGATTCGCGAGACCCTACGCGCCCTGCGCGGGGCCTACCCTGACCGGCGTCTGATCGCCATACTCGAGCCACGTTCCAATACACTGCGGCGCAATGTCTTCGAACGCGAGTTGATCGAAAGCCTGTCCCTTGCAGATCAGGTGGTCCTGGCCGAGGTCTACCAGAGCGGCAACATCCCTAAGGAAGAGCGCCTGCACATTGCGGCTGTTCTAGATGGTTTGCACACCGCAAACGTGTCCGCGCAGGTCCTCCCCAACGCGGATGTCATTACGGACACGCTTACGCCGACACTGCGTCGCGGCGACGTTGTGGCAATCCTGTCGAATGGCGGCTTTGGCGACATTTACACCAAGCTGCCAGCAGCGCTTGAGGCTCGCTGATGT
>CALMOM010000094.1:0-3002 GCA_937873305.1 uncultured Terriglobus sp. | reverse complement strand
GTTCAAGCTGGTCGCTGTGATCTTTGGGCTCGGAGTTCCAGCCGGCCTGGTCCTGATTCCCTACACGCTGCTGTCAGGCAGAGTGGGTCCCATGTACCGCGCGGGCAAGTGGATTGCACGTGCGTCCGTGCGCGCCGCGGGTATACACGTGGAACAAAGCGGTTGCGAAAACATCCCGGAGGACCGTGCCTGCTTATTTCTTTCAAATCACGTGTCCAACCTGGATCCCCCGGTGATTGCACAGCTGTTGCCCGGTACGCCCAGCATCATGCTCAAGGCGAGTCTTTTGCGTATTCCCGTGCTGGGACGTGCCTGGCGGCTGGCGCGCTGCGTGCCGGTAGAGCGCGGGGGTGGCCGCGCCGCCGCCGTGCAGTCGGCGCGAATGGCGGCAGAGGTGGTGGGCAGCGGCTTTTCTATGCTCATTTTCGCAGAGGGCACACGCTCGCCGAATGGGCGGCTGCAGGCGTTCAAGGCAGGTGCATTCCACCTTGCGCAATCGACAGGCGCACCTATTGTGCCCATCGCCATCTCCGGAACAGAAGGCATGATGCGCAAGGGCAGTAACAAGATCGTTCCTGGTGAGGCACTCGTGCAATTTCTACCCGCGATTGATCCAACGCAGTACCCGACGCGTACTGCGCTGGTCTCCGCAGTGCGGGCTGCGTTGATCTCGGCGTTGCCTGAGCATATGCGGCCCGAAGAGCCGACCGTCTAAGTCGCTACTTGATGAAGCCGTTGTAGCCATCGCCTGAAAGGCGCTGCCGTATCGCGTCAGCCTCCTTACGGGTGCTGAAGGGGCCAACCTGAACGTGAATTAACTGGTCTGCTGGGTCACTGCGGGGATGCACAGTGTACCCTTTGCGGCGCAGGGCACTGAGCAGCACGTCAGCATCTTCCTGGTGGCTCACTGCCGCGACCTGCACGTAAATGGTGCCGGACGAGACAGTGGGGGGCAATTGAACAGGGCTGGCAGCCTTGTCTCCATGCGTCTCTATAACCGACCGGGGAGAGTCGGTGGCTGCCGTCGGGGCCTGGTTGGTAGGCGCGCGGGGCTCGGCTGGAACTATCACGGCTGACGGTTTGGCTGCCGTCGACGCAGATTTCGCACCGGCCGGCGAAACATATTCAGGCACCGGCAGTAATGGGCCTGTGCCGGTCTTAGGAGCCGGTGCCGTGCTGCCTTCAACAGTAGCGGCAACCTCTGGCTCCGGTACTGCTGCTGCTGCCTGCGTTGCGGATTTGTGACCTATGGAGTAGCCAAAGCCAAAGAAGACCGCACAGAGCAGCGCCAGGGCAAAGAAGATCCCAAGGACGACGCCCGTGTTCAACGTTACCTCACGGTCGGCGGCATGGGTGCCCTCGACCTCGTGCCCGTAAGCCTCGCCGCGATGGCTACGTGGGTGCAGCGGCAGGTCGTCATCAGTCTCGTTATATTGCGAGTTCATTGAGCCCTCTCGGAAATCGTGCGATACGAGAGCAACAGCATAGCGTTAAAAGTGCAGGTACAGCCCAACCTGCGGTTCCGTGGTAAACGTCGTTTTGTGAATGGTTAGGTAGTTCTGCCCGAAATCTGGAGCCTTGTAGAACAACTGACGTATGCCAAACCGAAATCCCAGGAGGTCGCCCACCAGATACGATTCACCACCCACACTGTAATAGTATGTAGCCCGTGCCTGCGGCTGTAATCCTTGGCCACCGTTGCGAGTGGGCTTGAACTCTGTACTGCCCGCACCTACGCTCAGATACGGCTTGAGGCCGAACACGGTCCGTTCAGGGCGCGCCAGATATCCAAGGGTGTACTCATTTACGGTCGCCTGCGGTAAGAAGGGTCCCTGGAATGCGCCCGTGGTTGTGCTGTTGTTGCAGCAGGTATAACTTTGTGACGAGCGCCCATACCCATAATTGAGCTCCACGCCCTTCCATGCTGACTTCTGCGCTCGAAGCGTCGCCAGCGCACCAGCTGAGGTGCTGACGCTCTGGGTTATGTTGTACGGAGTTCCCAAAACACTCTCGTTCACAGTCCCTGTTACTGCTTTGGTGAATAGTGCGGTGCCGGAAATGCCAAGGTCGAAGTGACTTAAAAGGCGACTGGTCCGCGTGACTATAGCAGTGTCCTGCCCATATGCTGCCGATGCTATTGCAACGAGAGAGCACCCTAAAAAAACTGTGTAGAACCGCCTTGGCATCAGCCCGTAAACCTCGTGCCGGGTACGACGACCGGGCACCTCCAAGTGTACTTGACCGAACCCGCCAGTTCACGCGGCGTCGCCAAGGGGCAGTGCCGCAACCTCCAGAATGCGCCCGTCCGCACGCAGCACCTTGACTCGCTCTCCGGCGGCAACGCTGGACGTTTGGCTTGTCAGGCGGGCAGACCATAGCTCACCGCGCACAAGCACCTTGCCTTCCGGCTCCAGCGCCGTATGCGCGACCGCTAACCAGCCCAGCATTGCATCCGCGCCGATTCTGAACTTGGCCTGACGAGCACGCAGCCCCAGCACAATGAGGGCTGCGGTTATGCCTCCGAAGCCTATGCCCGCGCCCCAGGCGATGCTCCACTCTACCTGCAATTGTGGAATCGGACCATTGACTAACTTGCCCAGCCATACGACCAAGAACAGAACGCCCGCAAACGCGAGGAGGCCATGCGAGGGAAAGCGGCCCTCGAGCAGCAGCATCATACTGGCCAGCAAGCACAGCAGGACAGCCAGCAGGTTAAGCGGCAAGAGATGGAGTGCGTACATGGCCAGCATCGCCAGCAGTATGCCCGCGATACCAGGAACGAACGCTCCAGGTGTATTGACCTCCAAGTAAATCAGCAGCATGCCAAGCGTGAGCAGCAAAACACAGACGTTGGGATTCATCAACGTCAGCAGCAGCGACTCCTGCACCGTAGTGGAAGCGACGATTATCTGCGCTCCCGGTATGAGTGGGGAAACGGTCTTACCTTCCTTCACGTCCGAGGCCGTCAACGCTCGTAAAACATCGGCAATCCTGTCCGCGAC
>CALMOM010000093.1 GCA_937873305.1 uncultured Terriglobus sp. | reverse complement strand
GTCACGAAATGCACGTCGCTAGGATAATCCAAACCCAGGGGCGATGCGGAGGCGAGCGCATCTGCGATGCCCCAACGCCTCATAAGTTCGCGGGTGCGCACGTGTGTTGTTTTGGCACGCGGAGCGTGCCCAGCGCGTTCGCTTCGTTCCAGTACCAAGCACGGGATGTGTCGCGTCCCCAGTTCCAACGCAGTTGCGAGTCCGGCCGGCCCCGCGCCAACGATGACGACGAGCGGACTTCGCCCAATCTGATCCTCAAACATCTGCCTCTCCTCGCGCGCCTGATAAGGGGCCGCTTGCTCCATGTGAGGATGGCGGAATCGTAAGTGTGATAGATGGCATGCATAACATCCAGCCGGTGGAACGGCCAGCGATCGATGGCAGGCATCGGATTGGCGGCGTCGGTATCTAGATCGTTTAGCCGCAAGTGATTTACGCTAGGCTATCGCGCTGCTGTTGCGCGCAGGAGAGATAGAATGGCGGATGTGGTCGCGCCGGATACGGCGTCGAGCGAGGCTGTTGCGGAACATGAAATCGCATCGCCGATCAAGCTCGCCCACGTAGTCTTCCGGACATCCCGGTTGAGAGAGATGCTCGAATGGTACAGAGTCGCGCTGAATGCCAAGCCAGCGTTCGAAAGCGATACGATTGCTTTTCTCGCCTACGATGACGAGCACCACCGCGTGGCATTCATCCAGGTGCCTTCGCTCGCGGAGCAGCCGGCGGGACAGGCGGGTCTGCACCACGTGGCGTTCACCTATGACAGTCTCGATACGCTGCTTAAAAATCACGACCGGCTACGCGCGCACGGCATTGAGCCGATCTGGCCAGTTAATCATGGTCCGACAACATCGCTTTACTATGCGGATCCAGACGGAAATCAGCTCGAGTTCCAGATCGATAACTATGACACCGTCGAGGAAGCGGGTGAGTTCTTCTTCACCGAGGCTTTTAGAACCAATCCGATCGGAGTAGATATCGACCCTAACGAACTCAAGCAGCGTTTTCAGGCCGGCGAAGAGGAGGCCAACCTTAAGCGACGTCCTCCAAGCGGTCCACGAGGTGTTGAGACGATTCCGATCAGATAAGGTTCGCCGCTTTAACACAGCATCGGTCATGTAGGTTGAGACAAAATGTATCTTCGTAATAGCTGGTATGTCGCCGCTTGGACGGCTGAGTTGTCTAGTAAACCGCTCGCACGAACCATTCTCGAAGAAAAGATAGTTCTTTTTCGAGGTTCGGACGGTGCCATCGGCGCGCTGGAGGATCGCTGCCCACATCGGCATGTTCCGCTATCGATGGGACGCTGCGACGAAGCAGGAATCCGTTGCGGCTATCACGGATTGTTGTTCAATGCAGATGGGCGCTGCATCGAGGCTCCAAGTCAGAGCTTCATACCTCCAGCTGCAAGAGTGAAGGCTTTCCCAGTCACCGAACGTTACGGTTGGGTTTGGATCTGGATGGGCGACCCTGTGGCCGCGGACGATTCTATGATCCCTGATTTTGGGCTTCTCACCAGCCCTAAGCATGCCGCCGTCGGCAAAACCAGCCACGTCGAGGCGAGCTACCAACTGATCATCGATAACCTGATGGACCTAAGTCATGTTGGATACGTCCATACAAGTACCATAGGTAATTCCGCCTTTGGCGGCAAAGCGCAGTTGAAAGTTCAGCGAACCGAGAACGGGGTAAACGCGACGCGGCTGGTTGCTGATATTCCACAGCCGCCCCTTTACGTTAAGGCCGGCGTACTACCGGAAGGCAAGAACATCGATCGCTGGTCGAGTATGACGTATGTAGCACCGGCTTTTATCATAATTCACACAGGTGGAGCCGAAGCGGGCACGGGGGCGCTCGAAGGTCAATACGATCACGGGCTGAATCTGTGGGTGATGAACGCCATGACGCCCGAGACTGCAACGACAACCAACTACTTCTGGGCTTCGGTTCGGGCGCATGCGTTGGGTAATTTCGAAGCGGATGAGCTGTTCCTGAATGGCGTTTCGGAAGCCTTCGAGGAGGATCGAGCCGTCCTTGAGGCGGAGCAACAGGTCATCAATCGCCGCGGAGATAGCTGGTCGCTTGCGCTCAAGGCTGACGCAGCGAGCATTGAAGCACGACGTGTGCTCGAGCGGGCAATCCAGGAAGAGGAGGCCGTAGCGTTGCAGCGATCGCCGGCTGTGGCCGCCTAGAATATCTCGCTTAACCTCTGGCTTCTGGCCATGGCTTCAATTTCGGAATGGACACTTGTTGAGGCGAAAAGGGCAAGCTCGCTTTGCGGCTAGTGTGATACCTCGCTTCTATCACATCCAACAGGTTGAAGGCTTCGGCCAGACGCCGGTCGCGGGTAAGTCGACATTCACTGGGGCAGACCATCTGCCTACAATTCAACCCCGTATGTTGCCGCCTTCTTCCGCGGCACGGAGAGACGCACATGCCGACGCTGCAGCTTGGGTCGGTCAATCCCAAGCTCCTCGCCCAATGCCCTGAGCGGCCGACGCCGCCAAATGCTCTCACTCTGCCCGTTCATGTCACCCGTTGGGGACAACAGGGAGAGCGCGTGCTCCTCGTTCACGGCGGTGTACAGGGCGGTATCGGCGGCGGACCTGCCAACTTCGTCGGCCAGAAATCGCTGGCTGACAAAGGCTGGCGGTTGGAACTCCTCGACAGGCCTGGCTTCGGAGAAAGTCCGTCGCGAGGGCCCGACGACATGGAAGCCGACGCGCTTTTGATTGCGGAACTGTTGGGAGATGGCGCCCACTTGGTCGGCCACTCTTTCGGTGGAGCGGAAGCTCTGCTCGCGGCTGCGTTGCGGCCGGAGGCGGTGCGATCGTTGATCCTCATCGAACCTGCATTGCAGCCGATGCTGGCGGCACGACCGGGTGCGGCTGATGATCCTGCCGCGAAAGCGGCAGGCGATGTCGTCATGCGCCACTTGCTGGGGTCGCAAACGCCGGCCGCCTTTGCCAGATCCTTTCTGGGCAACCTTGGCCGCTCCGAGACAGGACAACAGAATAGCGTTGCTGCCGGCGTGGCCGAGGATGAGACTGCGGCAAGCGCGCTCGGCTGCTCACTGCTTCAATCTCGCATGACCTCGCCGGCCGCCATGCTTGCCGCGGCACACGCTGTTCGCTCTGCCGGAATACGCACCTTGGTGATCACGGGCGGCTACAGCGATGGTCAGGAGGCGACCGGAGCCGTGGTGGCGGAAGAGACGGGGGGCCATTGTCAGGTGGTCGCCTGTGCCAGTCACTTCATCCAGCATGCAGTTCCGGATCAATTCAACTTTGTTGCCGACGCCTTCATGCGCGGGGCCGCATGACCAAGCGATCCGTACCATCGCCCAGCCCTTCGCAAGCGCATGATCCGGACAGCCTGCGTTCCTCGACGAACCGCCCGGCCGACTTGCTTGACAATTTGTCGGCGCTCGACACGCGGCTGCGCTGGCTGTCGTCCTGGACGATCCACAACGCCAATCACCTGCGCGACAGCCGCGACGGGCTCAAGGTCGGCGGCCACCAGGCGTCCTGCGCGTCGATGACCGCGATCATGGCGGCGCTCTATTTTCACGCGCTCGGGCCGAACGACAAGGTGGCGGTCAAGCCGCATGCCGGGCCGGTGCTGCACGCGATCCACTATCTTCTCGGCAACCAGAGCCTCGACCAGCTCCAGCGATTTCGGGGCCTGGGCGGCGCGCAGAGCTACCCGTCTCGCACCAAGGACAAGATCCCGGTCGATTTCTCGACGGGATCGGTCGGCCTGGGCGTCGCGATCACCGCCTTCGCCAGCCTGGTCCAGGATTATCTGATCGCGCACGGCGCGCTGGCCGAGGCGGAGGCCGGCCGCATGATCGCGCTGATGGGCGATGCCGAGCTCGACGAGGGCAACATCTACGAGGCGCTGATCGAGGGCTACAAGCACGACGTGCGCAACTGCTGGTGGATCGTCGACTATAACCGCCAGAGCCTCGACCACACCACCGCAGACCGCATGTTCCGCCGTTTCGAC
>CALMOM010000092.1 GCA_937873305.1 uncultured Terriglobus sp. | reverse complement strand
GTGTGCTAGTGACTCGCGTGCTCTACCGCAAGCGGAACGGTGACAAGCAGTTTGTCATCGTAGACGCGGCCATGAATGACCTCATTCGTCCGGCGCTGTACCAGGCGCATCACGAAATCGTGCCGGTACAGCGGTCGGCGGCAGCCGCAATCGAACTGGTCGACGTCGTTGGCCCGGTGTGTGAAAGCGGCGATTTCTTTGCCCGCGACCGCTCGTTGCCGGTGACCGCAGAGGGCGATCTGCTGGCCATTCTGGATGCAGGTGCATATGGCCTGTCACTGAGTTCGAATTACAACACCCGCCTGCGTCCTGCAGAGGTGCTGCTGGAGGGCGACAGCGCTCGTCTGATCCGCCGACGCGAGACCTATGAAGAGTTGTTCGCGCCGGAACTACCCTGATGCCGGGCGCCGCCTCTCCTTGGTATACTGCCGCTTGTCACACGGGCATGGTGCCGGTGTCTATGCCCCAAAAGTAGAGGAACGAACATGTCTGGCCACAGTAAATGGGCAACCATCAAGCACAAGAAGGGCGCGGCAGACGCCAAGCGGGGCAAAGTCTTCACCCGCCTGATCAAGGAAATCACCGTTGCCGCCAGGCAGGGCGGGGGTGATCCAGACGGCAATCCACGCCTGCGCACCGCGATCCTCGCCGCAAAGGCCGAGAATATGCCGGCAGATAACATCAAGCGCGCAATCCAGCGCGGCACCGGCGAAATTGAAGGCCTGCTCTACGAGGAAATTACGTTCGAGGGGTATGGCCCCGGCGGTGTCGCAGTGATTGTCGATGTGTTAACCGACAATCGTAATCGCGCGGTCAGCGAGGTACGCCACGCCTTCAGTAAGAACGGCGGCAATTTGGGCGAAACGGGTTCTGTCGGGTACATGTTTGTCAAAAAGGGATTGATCCTCGTCGACAAGGATGGTGCAGACGAGGATAAGTTGACAGAGACAGTGCTGGAGGCAGGTGCCGACGACTTAAGCGAGGAAAGCGAAAGTTGGGAAATTACAACCGCACCGAAGGACTTCGAAGCCGTGCGTGACGCTATGTCGCAGGCCGGTTTTAAGCCAGAGCACGCCGAGGTGACCATGATTCCAAGCACGTACCAGAAGCTGGAAGGCTCGCAGGCAAATGCCATGCTGCGCCTCTTGGAAGTGCTGGAGGACCTGGACGACACGCAGAATGTGTACAGCAACTTCGACATGGATGAAGCTCAGGTTCCGGCCTAGGCAAGAACTTAACAACGCGTGACGGAGCCGCCGTGGAGGCGGCTTTCGTATGCGAAGCGGTCAGAGGCAGACAGTTTTGAAGACAACGATGGCAGTAGTTGCCGCGCTCGGTACCACGCTCATCGCCTCCACGGGCAGCGCCCAGTCCGTGGTGCAGCAATCGCCCGTGCAGGCTGAAGCAGAACGCAGGCCATGGGAAATGGGCGTGCTTTTTCAGGGCGGCAAGGGCTTGACCGACAACCGCGACGACTTTCGGTTCTACATGGCAGGCGTTCACCTGGGCAAGGTGCTAACCCCTCAAATCGGTGAGGGGGCTTTCCGCGGTAACTTCGAATATGCCGGCGAGCTGTTTCCGTACTGGCAGTCAGGTACACCTACTTTTCAGCGGTACAGCTGCACTCCCACAGCAGTCAGCACGGTTATCAATTGTGCAGGACCGTACACCGTGGGCGGCACCTTTCACGGGGTTACGGCAACGCCCATCATTCTGCGCTGGAACTTCACGGCGGGGCATCGCATAATGCCCTACGCGCAGGCAGCGGGTGGTCTGCTTTGGACCAATCACAAATACCCTGCCTACGGCGAAGGGCCGGTGAACCTCGGCAATGATGGCCCAAATGCGGATGCCAGCGTCTGGAACTTCACTCCCCAGGGCGGTGTCGGGTTGCACTACTTTACCAAGCCGCGACAGTCGCTGGACCTTGCCGCGAATGGCGTTCACATCTCGTCCGCGAGCCTGGGCGACCGGAACCCCGGCGTGAATGCAAGTGTGCAGTTCTCGATCGGCTATAGCTGGTGGAAGTGAAGCGCTCGAGAGTTGCGCAGTGTCTGTGACCGGAGTGGAAGCAGTTGTAGAGTGCGTACCTAACTTTTCAGAGGGACGCGATAAGGCGGTTGTTCGCGAGATCGTGCGGTCCATGCGGGTGTTCGGGGTCAGCCTGTTGGACTGCTCCATGGACCCCTCGCACAACCGCAGCGTGGTGACCATTGCGGGACCGCCCGATGCTGTTGCTGAGTCGGCCGTTCGAGGTGTGGGACGAGCGGCGGAGTTGATCGACCTGAACGCCCAGTCCGGTGTTCATCCTCGAGTCGGCGCGGCGGATGTTGTTCCCTTCGTTCCCGTCAGCGGCTACACCCTTGGACAATGCGCTTCGCTGGCGCACCACGCAGGGTTGGAAATCTGGCGGCGTTATGGCGT
Organism: uncultured Terriglobus sp.; assembly: GCA_937873305.1. Taxonomy (GTDB): domain Bacteria; phylum Acidobacteriota; class Terriglobia; order Terriglobales; family Acidobacteriaceae; genus Terriglobus. The sequence goes on along the minus strand of CALMOM010000092.1, from coordinate 4,705 downwards.
GCCTGTCTATTTCTACGAGGCAGCAGCCCGACGTCCTGACCGCGTCCGCCTGGAAGATGTAAGGCGGGGGCAATTTGAAGGCCTGCGCGATGCCGTGAGAACAGACCCGCTGCGCTGCCCTGACGTGGGCACGTGCGAACTCCACTCCACAGCGGGTGCTGCTTTGCTGGGCGCGCGTGATGTGTTGGTGGCCTACAACGTCTTTCTGCAGGATGGAACGCTGCAGCTGGCGCGGAGCATCGCACGCGAGATCCGCGCCAGCAGTGGTGGGCTGCAGGGGGTAAAGGCCATGGGTGTGCTGGTGGACGGCAGGGCGCAGGTGAGCGTGAACGTCACCGACTGCCGTGCGGTGCCCGTCTCACAGGTACATGCGGCCGTGGAGCGATTGGCTGCGGCGGCAGGGGCTACCATCGCTGAAGGGGAACTGATCGGCCTGGTGCCGCAGGCGTTAGCGGTGTCCCAGGGAGACGATCAGACCCTCGCGCTGTGGGCGCGTCAAATACCTGGGTTTCGAGTGCGAGAGCGCATCCTGGAACAGCGCTTACAATTGCCGCTGGAATGGCCATGAACGGCCGGTACGACGCTACAGAGGAGAGAACGATGGCGATCACACATTGGAAGCAGGCGTTGGTGGTGGCGGCAGTAGGAGTGTCCGCAGGGCTTATGCAGGCGCGGGCGGCACAGCTGAGTGGCGATGCAAAGGCATCCATTCCGAACGACCTGCAGCAGCTGATTGTGGTGGATTACCGCGCCATGCAGGCCTCACCCGCCGCCATGAACCTGAAAGAAAAGATCATGCCGCCGGAATTGAAACGTTTGGAGACTGCGCTCAAGACCAGCGGCCTGCGGGTAGACCGCGACGCCGACACACTGGCCTTTGCCGCATTCCGCGTGCCAGGTAGCAGCACGCAGACACGGACGGTGGGCATCGCGCAGGGCCAGTTCCAAACGTCAGCAATCCAGGCCAATTGGACCAAACAGAAGACCAAGCCGCAGGTGATTCGTAACTACAGCATCTATCCCATGGGCGCGGCGGGTTTGAGCGTCGTGTTTTTAAACCAGACGACGATGCTGTTTGGTGATCTGTCCTCGGTCAAGTCTGGACTGGATGCACGCGACGGCGTGGTGCCAAACATGCTGACGAATGGCGACATGATGAATGAAATGAACGTGGTCGACTCACGCGCGCTATGGAGTCTGCTGGACCAGCGGGGAACCCAAACCATGATGCGTTCCGTGCTCGGTGATGCGGCGTCGCTCACCGACTACGACAGCGTGAAAAATCGCATGAAGAGTTCACGCTACACGGTCGACTTCGCGAACGGCATTCACTTCGACATGGCAGTCGTCATGTCTGATACGGTGACCGCCGCTACAGCCGCCACTTTGATGAAGGGTATGGCTCTTATGCGCCGTACGCAGGGCAGCAGCATGGAGAAAACGGCGCTGAACGATACCTCCATCGACTCGAACTCGGGCACACTCCAGGTGTCGTATGGGTCCTCGGACGGACAGTTCTCAGAATTGTTGAACTCGCCCCTGTTCCAGCAAGTGGTTCATTAGCCTGAACGGAGCAAACAATGCGCATCCAGGGATGCCCATTGTTTACTGTCCTTTAACCGCCTAGTGCTTGCCCGTACACGCTGACATGATGCGACTCACGGTGCGTTCCCGTATCTCGTCTGTTAGTTCGTACACCTGGTGGTCGCGGTAAACGCGAATCGTCTGCCGTGTGGTATCCACCAGTACTTCGCAATGGTGGCACTCGCACAGGTGCGATTGAATTTCGGCGAGCAGTTCAGGCTCAACCTCGCCGTCAAAGTAGTCGGTCATGCGTGCCAGGAAATCGGTGCAGGTCACGGTTTGGCGCTCCCGTCCTTGCGCTTCATGTAGCGGCTTAGACGTTCCCGCAACTGCAATCGCGCTCGGAGCAATCTCGACTTGACTGCCGGTACGCTCAACCCAAGCGCCTGCGCCGTCTCTTCAGTCGACAGGTTTTCGATGTCACGCAACGTAAAAACGGTGCGGAAACCCGGCGATAAACCGGCAATGGTGCGCTGCAGGATGCCACCCAGTTCAGAAGTACCGTATTGCTGTTCCGGATCGGGCGTCCAGTCGGCAAAATCGCGCGGAATGGAGCCTTCGTCGGTTTGCACATCCTGATCCATGGACACGGTACGGCTGGTCTTGCGCTTGCGCAGCCGCATCAGGCTCTCGTTGACGGCGATACGGGTCAACCAGGTTGAGAACTTGCTATTGCCCTGAAACTGGTCCAGCTTGTTGTACGCCTTCATAAAGACGTCTTGGGTGATGTCTTCGGCGTCCTCGCGATTTTGCGTAATGTGCTGCGCGGTACGGAAGATTTGCCGGTCATACTGACGCACCAGCTTCTCAAATGCTGCGGTGTCGCCATTTCGTGAAGCTTCTACAAGGGCTACGTCCGGATGAACTTCCTCTGTACCGGTTTGTTCAATGACAGGCATGCGCTCAGGCCAGTGTACTTCTCCCTGGCACTGGCAGCAACGCCGAAAGGCTCATGCAGGCAGGAGCGTGCTACGCGCTTGATTTCTGCAGCAGGTGTGCTTGGCACTCACTCCGGTGCATCTGCCTGTGCAATTTCAGCACGGGACCTGTCTTGGTTCCTATTCCGGTACGCTTTCCGGCGTAGCCGGGATGAAGAAGCGGCTTAAAGTGTAGGGGTGAAGCCTTTTTACACAACGGCATTGCTGGCATCGGTGCTGATGGCGCATGGTGCCACCACAAAACGGCACGCCACGCCCGCTGCCACCCACACCAGGAGTGACGCGGGCTCTACTGGTACGCGTGGCGGGGCAGCCTCGGTGCCTGGCAAGCATGCTGCGCGGGCCAAGGGTGTCGTGACCAAAGGAAGTGCGGGTCGGGCGGCTTCCGGCGGTAAGCTCGCGCGTACTCGTGCGGCCATCAAGCCCGGGCATGTGCGGACAACGGTGGTACAAGCCGATGCCACGCCGCAGAGCCGACGCCTGTTTACCGCGTTTGTTGCCACGTCCACCCTGCGCCCCATGGCGCAGCAGCTTGCCTCGTCACGGTCTGCAGGCGCGTTTGCAGGTGTTCAGAGTTACGCCCAGGCGCATCCAGGAGAAGCTGCTTCGGCTGCGTACCTCGCCATGGGCCACGCGTATGCGGCTGACCGGCGCTACGGTGATGCCGTGATTGCCTACCGGCAGGCTGGCAGCGGCGATGCGCTGCAGGACTATGCGGAATACCTTGGTGCACAGGCCGCGCTGCAAAACCACGACACGGGTACCGCCATTACACTGCTCACCGGCTTTGCCGAGCGGAACCCGGGCAGCATCTTCGCGGCAAGCGCACCGGTCACGCTGGCCAATGCTCACCTTTCCAACAACGATGCCACCGATGCTCTGCGTGTGCTGACGCCACTGGCAGGCCAGAAGCGGGCAGCTGCCGCAGATTACCTTTTGACCGAAGCCAAGGCCCGGCAAGCTGCCGGTGATACAAACGCGGCGGCGACGCTGTATCGGCAGATTTACGTGCGCCTGCCATTTTCACCAGAAGCCACCCAGGCCAAGACCGCGCTGCAGGCGTTGGGAACGGGCCCGACCGCAGGTGAGCGGAAGCTGCACGCCGATGCGCTGTTCAACGCCAAGCGTTATGCGGAGGCAGGCGCGGACTACCATGAGGTCGAACGCAGCGACGCAACGCTCTCTCAGTCGGACCGCAATGCCCTTGAGATCTACGCTGCGGTCTGCGACCTGCGCTTGAAGCAGCTTTCACGGCGGCAGGCAGAAGCACTGCCCGACACCGGCGATGACAGTGCCGCGCTCAAGCTGTACATTCTGGCGGAATTGTCGCGCACCGAGGGCGACCAAGCCGGGCATGCTGCTGCCTTGCAGCAGATGGAGCAGCGCTTCTCCCACAGCCGCTGGCTGGAGGAAGCACTGTATTCCGGCGGCAACATGTACCTGATCAAGCGCAATGCCGCGCAGGCAATTGGGCATTACACCAAACTGGTGCAGTACTTTCCGAATAGCACCTACGCGCCCTCTGCGCATTGGCGGGCAGCGTGGCTCAGTTATCGCACGCGCGACTATACCGCTGCCGCGCGGTTGATGGACGAGCAGATCGCTCGCTACCCTGGCAGCACGGAGGCGGTCAGTGCGCTGTATTGGCGCGGGCGCTTGTATGAGGAGCAGGACAAAGATCCAGCACAGGCAGCTAATTTCTACACCGCACTCACGGGTGCCTATCGCAACTACTACTACGCCAACTTGGCCCGCCAGCGGCTGGCTGCACTGAGTACACAGCCAGCTGTAGCACCTGCCGCGGTGCTGGGTAGCGTCCGTCCTGCGCCAGCGGCTAGTCTGGTTGCCGCTTTGCCGGAGAACGACCCGCACCTGATCAAGGCACGGCTACTGGCCAACGCGGCCTTGAATGAGTACATCGCGCCAGAGATACAAGCCAGCGGCACCAGCGGCCAGTGGGGTGCCTTGGCCGAGGCCGAAATCTACACCAGCTACGGCGAAAACGTGCGCGCCCTGCAAGCCATCAAGCGCAGTGGCGTGTCGTTTTATACACTGCCCATCAACGAGGTGCCGCAGGAATACTGGCAGCTGCTGTTTCCACGGCCCTACTGGGGCGACCTGACGGCGGACGCCAATAGCCAGGGTTTAGACCCGTATCTGGTGGCATCGCTGATTCGGCAGGA
>CALMOM010000091.1 GCA_937873305.1 uncultured Terriglobus sp. | reverse complement strand
CGCAACAGCACCCTTTGGCCCAACGAGGTGCAAGGGGTGTCGATCACGGTGGCCGACACCGGCACAGGCATGTCGACCGAGACGAAGGGCAAGCTCTTTAACGCGTTCTACACCACCAAAGAGAGTCACGGTACCGGCCTCGGCCTCTGGCTGAGCCAGGAGATCATCGCGCGGCACCATGGGCGCCTGCGATTCCGCAGCAGTCAGGTGCCGGAGCGCAGCGGCAGCGTGTTCACGCTGTTCCTCCCCTTCAAGACCACCCATCCTGACGATGCCATCGCCTCCTAACCGCAGTTACTTTCGCGGAAGGTGTGCGAGCGCAGGGTAAGCAGCGCGAGGAGCGGTATCTTACTCGGCTTCACTGTGTGCAGGTGCACAGCGGCGCTCCTACAGGATGGACGCGCGCCGTACCAGCTACGGCCGTCCGGCAGAAGTTCCGCGCAAAAGTCAGGGAGCAACGTCCGTGCCAGTGGCAGCGGTCAGGGTATGGATCGCATTCCATGTCTGCGCATAGGCATTCAGCGCATCGCTGGTTGCAGTGCGCGCATCACGCAGCGAGTCCAGGTAATCGATCAAGGCTAAGCCGCCATGGTCGAAGGCATACCGCGCAATGGAGAGCACGTCGCTCGATTCATCCAGGTAGTGCGCGCTGAAACGGTCGGAAAGCACCTTTGCATGCAGATACGCGCTCCATGCCTGATTTACATCAGACGCGATCTGGTTGCGTGTGGCCTGCTCCGTCAGGCGCGCAGCCTCCACCTGCAAACGCGCGGTCTCCTTATTACCCTGGTTCCGGTCAAAGAGTCGCAGCGGTATGTTGACATTGAAGCCCGCGGAATTGTCATGGCCGGTCTTGTCGTATTCGGCTTCCAGCGTCGGGTCCGCTTTGCCCTCTGAAATGGCTAAACGCGAAGCTGCTTCCGCAGCGCTCACCGCGAACGTGGCCGCCTTCAAATCAGGCCTGCGCTCCAGGGCCAGGCGCAGCATTTCCTCGCGGCTTTGTGCCACTGCCGGCGGCACGATGGGCCCCATGACGTCGAAGTCAGGAGACGACACTGGCACGCCCATGAGCGTCTGCAGGCGATCGGAAGCCTGCTCCACGGAGATCAGCGCGTTCTGTTCATCCGCCTCAAACGAGCCCAACTGCAGGTCAAGGCGTTCGAAGTCAAGCTTGCCCAGATCGCCGGCCTGGAAGCGGTCGTTGCCAATCTCAACCTCGTGACGGAAATCTGCAAGTTGAGCCTGCGATAGCTGCAGCACCTGCTTTGCAATGAGCATTGCCGTGAACGCATCGCGCACGGCCATCTCGGTCTGTCGTGCTGTGTCCTGCAACTGCGCTTCAGTTTGCGCGGTGGTGGCACGCGCATTCTCGATCCGATATTCTCGCTTGTTGCCCCGCTCGAACAGGCGTGACACCTGTACCGAATAGGCATAGGGGTTCGTGCCGTCCGCGGGAAGTGTGACGTTTGAGCCGGCAAGGCCGAGATATGGGTTGGTGCGCACAGCCGCCTGCAGTTCCTGGGCACGCACAGCGCGCAGGTTCTGCTCTGCCGCCAGCAGTGTGGGGTTACGCTGCCGCGCCGCGTCCACCACCTGCTGCAGGGTCAACGCACCCGGCTTTGCTGCCGGTGGCTTACGAGGATCGCTGCCGGCAGATGCCGCCGCCGCGTAGCTCGTGGGCCCTGCGCCGGGTTGCTGGGCTCCGGCACCGCGTGCGCCCTGCGCCCCTGTACCCGCCTGACCAGCGGCTCCACCGGCCTGCCCTGCTGCACCGGTGCCGGATGCGGCACCCGCGGCACCGCTGCCCGCAGAGCCTGCTCCGGCGGCACCACCGCCAGCACCCGCACCCTGCGCCAGACAGGCCGGCAAGGAAGATGCAAGAACACACGCCACACACAACTGCAACGCGTACTTATTCATGGGCAAACTCCTCGTCACGCGATGGCAGCACGTCGTCAGGGCGGGCAAGCCAGACGTACAGTGTCGGCAACAGGAACACGTTGATGATGAGCGCACCCACCAGGCCACCTACAATCACGATGGCAAACGGCCGCTGCGAGTCGGACCCGATGCCGTGGGAGAGTGCCGCAGGCAGCAGGCCCAGCGTGGCCACCAGCATGGTCATCAGAATAGGCCGCAGACGCAGCACAGCCCCCTCAATGGCAGCCGTCTCCGGCGAGTCGCCGTTGGCGCGCAGTTGGTTCATGTACTCCAGCATGATGATGCCGGTCTGCACCGACACACCGAAAAGTGCCAGGAAGCCAACGCCCGAGGACACGGAAAAGTGGGTGCCGGTGGCCAGCAGCGCCAGCAGGCCGCCAATGGGTGCCATGGCCACATTGGCCAGAATGAGCGTCGCCCACTTGGCCGAACCAAACATCGTGTACAGGATGATGAAGATCAACAGGATGGTGATGGGCAGCACGATCAGCAGGCGGCGGGAGGAACGCTTCTGGCTTTCATACTCACCGGCCCAGTCGATCTTGTACCCCGCCGGTAACTGTACCTGGCGTGACACCTTGGCGATTGCCTCTTCCACAGTGGAACCCAGGTCTCGGTCGCGCACCGAATACTTGATGGCGACATACCGTAATCCGTTCTCTCGGTAGATCTCCTCGGCACCATCCGTCGTCGCCAGTTTGGTCACCTGCGCCAGCGACACACGTTCGCCGGAGGGCGAGACGATGCGGATGTCGTTAATCGCTTCCGGCGTGGAGCGGTATGGGCCGGCATAACGCGCCACCACATCGTAGCGCGCTTCGCCATCCAACAGCGTGGTAGCAGCGCTGCCGCCCACCGCAGTCTCAAGGGCATCCTGCACGTCGGCGACGTTGATGCCATAACGCGCCGCGGCGTCACGATCCACCACAAAGTTCAGATTTGGCTGACCGATCACACGAAACAGGCCAAGGTCACGAATGCCGTGAATCTTGCCCATGACGCCGATGATTTCGTCCGCCTTCTCTTCCAGCGTCTTTAGGTCAGTGCCGTAGAGCTTTACGGCGAGCTCGCCTTTAACGCCGCTCACAGCCTCTTCCACGTTGTCCGAAATGGGTTGGGAGAAGTTCCAGATCACACCCGGCAGCTGGCTAAGCTGCCGGTTCATTGCGTTGATGAGTTCGTCCTTATTCTCACGGAAAACCGGCCGCCACTTCTCTTTGGGCAGCAAATCGACATAGTATTCCGTGTTGAAAAAGCCGGTCGTGTCGGTGCCGTCATCAGGCCTGCCAATCTGGCTGACTACCTGCTTCACCTCAGGAAAGGCCGACAGGATGATGCGGGAACGGTTGGCGACTGCAAGGCTTTCCGACGGGCCCGTCGAAGGCGCGAGTGTACCGCGCACCCAGATGGCCCCCTCATCCAGGTGTGGCAGGAACTCCGAACCCACCACGCCAGAAGCGACCAATAGGATGGACGCGAGAAAGGCGGCGGAGGCCACGCCCACAGTGATGCGGCGGTGCTCAATGGCCCACTGTGCCGCAACGCGGTAGCGCCCGGTCAGCCAGCGTAGAACGGGATTCTCCCACTCCGTGGTGCCGTTCTTAAAGAGAAAGCTAGCCAGCACCGGTGCCAGCACCATGGAAAAGATCAGCGCGCCCAGCAGGGCGAAAGCCACTGTCCAGCTCATGGGCTTGAACAGCCGGCCTTCCACGGACTGCAACGTAAAGATAGGCAGGTACGCCGTGATGATGATGCCGATGGCGTAAAACACCGGGCGCTGCACCTCATGCGCGGCCAGGCGTATCTGCTCGGCGACGGTCAAGTCCTTACGTCGGCTGTGCGTCAGGTGGCGAACAATGTTCTCCACCATCACCACAGCACCATCCACCACCATGCCAAAGTCCAGCGCGCCCAGCGATAGCAGATTCGCTGGGATGTGCCGAAGGTCGAGGCAAATGGACGCAAACAGCAGGGCAAACGGGATGGTAATGGCAACAATCAGCGCGCCGCGCAGATTACCCAGGAACAGGAACAGGATGAGCACCACCAGCACAATGCCTTCTGTCAGGTTGTGCAGAACGGTGTGCGTGGTCAGGTGCAGCAGGTTGCTGCGGTCGAGAAACGGCACCAGCTTTACGCCGGGTGGCAGCACGTGTTCATTCAGGTCATCCACTTTGGCGTGAATGTTTTCGAGCGTCACGTCCGAGTCGGCACCCTTTTGCAGAGCGACGATGCCTTCTACGGCGTCCACGTTGTTGATTAGCTTGCCGTCTGCCGCGCGGATGGTCTTGCCAATCTGTCCCAGGCGAACCTTGGGGCCCTGCACCACGGTAGCGACGTCGCGTATGCGCAGCGCCGTACCGTTCTGCGCCTTTAGAGGGGTATTTGCAATGTCATCCGTCGTGCGATACAGGCCCACTTCGCGCACGTTGATCTGCTGCGCACCCTGTTCAATAAAGCTGCCGCCCGCGTTGGTGTTGTTGGCAGCCAAGGCCTGCTTCACCTGTGCGATGGTGAGGCCATACGACACGAGCTTTGCCGGGTCGAGAACGACTTGGTATTCCCGCGTGGGTCCGCCAAAGCTGGACACATCCACCACGCCCGGAACCGTGCGCAGGTTCTTCTCCAGCGTCCAATCCTCGATGCTTTTCAGCGCCATGGTGTCGTACATGGGGTTGGTGCTTTCGAGCGTGTACCAGTAGATCTGCCCGACCGGGCTCCAGTCCGTGCCAATCTGCGGCTGCAGATTGTTGGGCAGCTGTACCTGCGTCATGCGCTCGATGACCTTGGCGCGGTTCCAATCGTTGATGCTGTCGTCGTCGAAGATCATCGTGACGCTGGACAGGCCTGCGAGCGACGTGGACCGCAGGTGCGTCATGTGCGGAATGCCGGCAAAGCCGATCTCCAGCGGCACCGTGACCTGTTGCTCCACCTCTTCCGCTGCGCGCCCCGGCCACTGCGTGATGACTGTCACGTAGTTGTTGGCGACGTCCGGGTACGCCTCCACAGGCAGATTGTGGAACGAGATGGCTCCCCAGCCGAACAACAGCACCGCAAAGACTAGGACGATGAAGCGATTGTCCAGAGCAAAATCGACGAGTTTCCGAATCATTACTGCCCTGCCGTGTTCTGCAACTCAAGCGCGTTCGATACCACCTGCTGCCCTTCGGACAAGCCGGACAGGACCTCGACCGCACCACCCGGCAGCGCCTGGCCAGAGCGGATCACCACGCGCCGGTAGTCGCCGGTACCCGTGGGCAGATAGACGTAGTCACGGTCGTGCAGATGGAGAACCGCTGTTCCGGGCACCGCAACGGCATTGTGCGCACGCGCTCCATGAAATGTGGCGGTCGCAAACATGCCGATGTGCAGGAGGTTGTCGGGGTTCTGCACCTGGATACGCACCTTGGCAGTACGGAGCGCCGGATCAAGGATGGCGCCGATGTCGGAGATGGTGCCCGTTCTGACTTTGTCAGCGTAGGCGCTCAAACGGATGTCAGCCGCTTCACCCAAGTGGACGCTGGCAAGGTCGTTCTCGTACACATCACACACGACCCACACGTGCGACAGATCCGCGATGGTCAGCGACCCCGCCGATCCGGCGAAGCTGATGCCCGCTGCACCAGCCGCGGTCGTGTTCTGCGAGACGATAATGCCGGAGATGGGCGCATACACGTGGACCGTGTCACTGGGGTGATCCTTGTTCACGCCCAGGATGCGCAACTCCTGCTCTGCCGCCACCTGCGCGGCCCGCGCGTCTGCCTCGCCGTTCTCTGCGATGTCCAGCAGGCTTTTTGCAATGGCACCTTTGTCGTACAGCAACTGATCGCGCGTCAGGGTCGTCTTCGCCAGCTGCTCGTTCGCCAGCGCTGTTTGATAGCTTAGGAATGCCTGCGCCACATCCGGCGACTGCACGTCCATTACCAACTGCCCCTTCCGCACGGTGTTGCCCAGCCCTACGTGCAGGGCTGTCACGCGACCGTTGGCGATCGACAATACCGGCACCTCGCGCGATACGTCTGGCTGCACCACGCCGGTGACATTCAGGGTGTCGAAGACAGAGCGCGAAACGGCCGCGGTGAGCGGAAAACGCTGCGGCTGCGCTACATGGACAGAGTTGTCGTTACTTGCATCTACAACAGCCGGCGTGCTGGGCGGCGCTTCTGCAGCCTCCCGATTCGCCTCTTTGCCATGACAGCCCTGCAGCGCTAGCAGCGCAGCGACGGCCCACACTGCACGAAAGGAGGGAGTGGATGCGGACATGAGCATCTTCTTCGCAGCGCGTCCAACGCGGGGATTGGCCATGTCCCCAGCTTATAGGTTTAGGAACTCTGCCCGTCTCGAAAAAGAAGCATTTCGCGCCGTGACGGAGGTATCTTTCGATAAAGACCTCGCAACAGGGCACGCCTACCATGAAGATTGGAGTGTGCTTCGCATGGTTTTTTGGCGAGATCGGCCGCTGGCTGTTTCCCTGGTTGCAGCGTGCATGGTCGCAGCCATTGCTGTGCTCGACCGGCGCCTTCCCTTTGGCGTTCCACTCAGCTTTCTCTACCTTGTGCCCATGGCCATGGTCGGAGCCGTAGCGCCACGCTGGCACATACTGATCGCCGCGATACTTTGCACGGGCACCGCGGAATACTCTGACAGCTTCACGTGGAACACTCTTGAGGGCATTCCACGCGACCTGATCTCGTTCATGGCGTTCGCCGCCGGAGGCCTGTACATACGCGAAGCACTCTTGAAGGTTCGCTCCGAGCAGCTGCACATCCAGGCACTCGAAGCAGAGAATCAGGCGCGACGTGAGGCAGAGGAGCAGTTGAGTCTGCTGGTCGGCAGCTCGGCTCTTGCTATCTTTACACTGGACGGGAACGGTTTCATCGTGCAGGCAAATCATGCGGCACGGCAGATGTTCGAGCGAAGCGCCTCAGAGGCCGACGCTTTGCTGGGGAAAGACGTGAGCACCCTGATTCCTGCACTGGGCCGCGTCTCACACCGCTCAAATCCGGAGCGGCCGCTGCGCACCATGATGCAGGCGCAGGGCTTGCGAAATGAGAACACGCCGTTTCTCGCCGAAGTCTGGTTTTCCACCTACAACACCTCACGCGGACCCCGCACCGCAGCCATGGTCACAGACGTTTCCGACGACTTCCGGGAACGGGAAGAGGCAGCCATGGAGCAGCTGCTGAATAGTTCCAGGCTTGCCGTGGGGGCAGTCACGCATGAAATGCGGAATGTGAGTACCGCAATCCAGTTGGTGCAGCGCAATTTGCAGGTAACGGCACCGAACCTGTCCACAACTCCGGATTTTGTTGCGCTCCAGCAACTCACAGCCACGCTCGAGCGCATGGCGACCGTTGGCGTGGCGCAGGCAAAGCGAACAGCAGTCGTTCTTCCCTTGCAGCACTGCATGGAAGAGCTGCGCATCGTCTCACACGCGATGCTGCGAGAACACAGCATCGAGCTTCAGTGGGACGTACCCGGCAACCTTCCGCAGGTGTGGGCAGACCAGCACGGCCTGATGCAGGTGTTTCTCAACATTCTGCGAAATGCACAAACGGCCCTGGAGTTCACCGCCGAACCGCAGGTGCACATCCAGGTGCAGCAGAATGAGACCACCGTGCTGACGCGTTTTAGCGACAATGGGCCCGGCGTGAGCAACCCTGACCAGCTTTTTCGCTCCTTTTGGGCAACACCCAGGACTGCAAGCTTTGGCTTGTATCTTTCCCGTGCCATCCTGAACAGCTTTCAGGCAGAGCTCTCCTATGAGGCACGCCACCCTGGTGCCTGCTTCATCGTCACCCTCCAGGTGGCGCGCGCATGAGGCCCGCTCCGCCAGCACGCGTGTTGCTGGTGGACGACCACCAACTCTTCCGGGAGTGTCTCAAACGAGTGCTTGAGGCGAACGCCTCTTTTCAGGTGGTGGCTGAAGCTGCAAGCCTTGACGAGGTGTTCACCCACGTTAATGCAGGTGCGGTCTTCGATCTTGCCCTGATCGATCTGCAACTGAACACGTCTGATCAGGCGGAAGATGGGCTTGCCGTCCTGGATGCGCTACGCCGCGTGCAGCCATCCACAGCTTCCATTCTTCTCACGGCCGGCGCGAATCGAGACCAGTTGCGCAGGGCAATTCACACCCTTGCCGCCAGTGTTTTCCTGAAAATCGAACCCATCAGCGATCTTTTCGTCGCCATCGACCGCACGCTGCAGGGACGCCTGTGGGTGTCAAGCGGCGCCAATCTGCTATTGCTCGAAGAGGCCGAGGCGGCCCCTGAGCCAGCAACAGGTGAGGCCTCATTCAGTGCGCGAGAGCTGCTGGTTTTGCGATGGATCACAGAAGGTCTCAGCAACAAGGAGATCGCGGCGCAACTCTCCGTCTCCGAGGCCAGCGTCAAGGCCCTGCTTCAGACCATCTTCAAAAAAACTTCGGTCCGGACACGGTCCCAGGTGGTGCGTTACGTCTTCGAGTGTGGTCTCTTTCTACCGTGACGCAGTGACACACCACAGCAGAACTGAATCCCGCATCTTGCCGCTTAGGTGCCTGCCGGCAGGCTGAAGCTGAACACAGAGCCGCGGCCTACCTGGCTGGTGACGGAGAGTGCTCCGCGGTTAGCTTCCACAATCGCCTTGCTGATCGCCAGCCCCATGCCGGTTCCCGGCACTTGCAGGTTTCGCATGCGGGAGCGGTAGAGGCGGTCAAAGATCAAGTCCTGCTCCAAAGCTTCAATGCCTACCCCGCGGTCCGCCACGCTGGTCACAATGCTTCCATCGCGCTCTTCCGCGGTCACAAAGATGGGTGACTTGGGTTCGGAGTACTTTGCGGCATTCTCCAGCAGGTTACAGAGCACCTTGCTCACCATTTCTGCGTCGGCATACACCCTGAGTGTCGGCTTTACCTGAATCTCGAGAGGATGGGTGTCCGCGACCCAGGAGCAGCTTTGCATCGCGCTCTCAACAACCTCTGCAAGAGTGGTGGAAGCGAAATTCATGTGCACCTCCTGACTC
>CALMOM010000090.1:26514-31055 GCA_937873305.1 uncultured Terriglobus sp. | reverse complement strand
GGAATACGCTGAACCACCTTGACGTAGTTGCCCGTTGCATTTTCCGGTGGAAAGAGCGAAAGCCGCGAACCAGTGGCCCCGCCCACCTGCACGACATTCCCATGGTACTTGCGACCACCGAGCGCATCCACGCTCACCGTTACAGCCTGGCCTACCTTCATCTTCTGCAGCTGGGTTTCCTTGAAGTTGGCGGTGACCCACAGGTTGTCCAGTGGGATGATCGTGAGCATGTTTTGACCCACCGAGATGTTCTGGCCGACAGCGACGTTTTTGCGATTGATGATGCCTGTGGTGGGCGCAGTAATGTGGCAGTAGCTCAGGTTCAGCTTGGCCTGCGCAACCTTTGCCTCGTTCTGCTCGATGTCGGCGTTGGCGGCCTGTGCCCGGGCGCGCTGGATCGCAATCTGCTTGGGGCCATTTTCACGGGCCTGCTGCTGGTCGCTGCGGGCGCTGTTCAGACGGCTCTGCGTCTGTGCTACCGCAGCTTGGTTGGCGACGACGTTCTGCTGTGCTTCCAGCAGCGCGCCATTGTTGGCAGCGGCCTGAGCAACGGCCTGATCAAACTGCTGCTTGCTGATCACGTCCTTGGCAACCAGTGGCGTGTAGCGATCCACGTCGAGCTGGGCCTTCAGCGCGTTCGCCTTGGCCTGGTCCACTCGGGCCTGCGCGGCTGCAACCTGTTTTTGCGCTTGCGCGACAGAGGCCTGTGCCGTGGTTACATCCGAGCCGGATGTCGACAGCGTCGTCCGCGTCTGCACGTTGGTGATGGGCACATTGCTGTTGGCTTGCACAAAGGCAGCCTTGCTGTTATCCAGCTGGGCCTGGGCCTGCTCCAGCGCAACCTGGTAGTCGCGCGGGTCTATGTCCGCGATGACGTCGCCCTGGTTCACCTTTTGATTGTCGGTCACGTTGACCTTAACAACCTGACCGGAGACACGGGCTGATACCTGGTACAGGTCACCGTCCACCTGCGCATCATCCGTGTCCTCTGTGAAGGTGGATCGCCAGTAGAAGAAGACGGCCACCAGCACGAGCAGGATGACGACGGTGACGATGAGGAAGGTACGGCGCGCCTTGGCGGCTGGCGTTTCCACCGGCTTAGCCTTGTCAGTGTCTTTGGGCGGCGTGGCCTGGTTGTTATCCTGCTGTGGATTGCCACTGAGTTGCTGGTTAGAAGCCTGAGGGGCATCGCCGCCCTGCTGCTGAGCCGCGTTCGGTGCTTGCTGATCGGTATCTGCCACGATCACTTTCCTCCGAGTTGTAGAGCCTGTTTATAGTCGGTACCGGCATAGCCGACGGCACGCGCCAGCGAGAGCTTTGCTACGTTGTGCTGGTACAGCGCGCTAATGTACTGGTCGTTTGCCTGCTGCGTCTGCGCCTGCGCGTCTGATACGGCCAGATTGTCGGTTACGCCTGAGCGAAAGCGCTGCTGCGCCTCGCTCAAGGCCTCGTTCGCCAAGTCCACATTGCTGCGCGTGGCTTCGACCAGCTTGGCAGCGGTTTCAATGTCCAGCAAAGCGCTGCGCACGTCTGCATTTACCTGCTGCACCTGGTCGCTGTATCGCGCCCGCTGCTGTTCCAACTGCGCATCGGCAACGGCCTCGTCCCCACGCGTCTTGGCGATCTGCAGAATGGGTGCCGATACCTCACCCGTGGCCGTGAAGGTTCCATGATTGCTGCCGAGGGTGCGGCCCAGCGTGCCAAAGTCGCCGGTCACGTCCACCTTGGGGTACTGCTCCGCAACGGCCGCTTTCTTTTGCAACTCTGCACCCTTCACTCGTTCTGCCAGCCCCTGCAGGTCCTTGCGTTGCTTTAGTGCTTCGCTGAACGACTGCTCCGGCGTCAAAAGTGCGACTGCGGCAAACGGCACGGCATCGGCAAGGCGGAACTTTTGTTCCAGCGGCAGGCCAATCGCACGTGCTAGCGCGAGCTTGTCCTTCTCCAGAGTATTGCGGGCCTGGATTAGTTGCTGGTCTGCGTTCTGGTAATCCACCTGCGCACGCAGCACATCCAGCCGAGGGCTGGTGCCCGCGTCATGCGCGGCCGTAGCCTGGTCCAGCGACACCTTCGCATTTGCCTTTTCAGCCTCTTCCGCGGTGATGCGCGACTCATCCGCGATACACATCAGGTATGCGTTGCCTACGGTTAGCACCACCATGTTGCGTGCGTCTTCTGCGGTGAGCTTTGCACCCTGGAAGTTATGCTTCGCCGCCAGATAATTCTGAATGGATTGCACATTCAACAGGGACTGCGACAGGTATGCGCGGGCGTCTACGGTCTGAAACGGGCCCACGATCGTAGGAATACCCGGAAAGTTGAGGCCATATGCGGCCAAGTTGATCTGCTGCACGGTGATAGTCGCGGAGCCGGTCACGGTGGGCAGCAGTGCCTGCAACTGCTGTAGACGGCTGCCATTGGCCGATTGCACCTGCGAACTCTGTAAGACGATGCCGAGATTGGTGCGGAAGCCGCGCTGGATGGCATCGTCCAACGAGAGTTCAAGCACACCAGCCGTAGCAGTGCCGCTGACAATCGAACCGCGGTAATCATTGCTGCTGACACTGCCGCCGCTGCCCGACGAACTGCATTGCACACTGCCACCACTCCCGGAAATGGTCTGCAAAGCCTGCTGCCCCGCCTGCACGGTAGCCGGACCACTGGCTGCACGGCCGCCGGCAGATGTGCCCTGCCCCTGCCCATTGCTACCTTGTGAGGTTTGCTGTGCGCCCAGTGGCAGGACAAGAATGGTAACAGCCAGTGCCGTAAACCTTAGCGCTCTGCCCGGTGCCCGGCGCATGGTACAGCCGGATACGTGTCGATCTGCCGTCATACTCTCCCATGTGTCACGCGCGGTCGGCTGACGACGCGGTGCCCACGCTATGGCTCCTACTGCTCAGATTGAGTATCTGATGCAACGGGTACGAGCCGCCGATGCAGAAAATCGTGCAAGCCGTGACTGAATCGTTGCCAGCCGTTCCTTTTGCAGTGACGCAGGCTCTTGCTCGTAAGCTCGCGACATTGGTACGTGGTTCACGCAGAAGCTCTATGCTGGTCTTCGCAGCTTTGGCAGACAGCGGGCCGGGTAGACGGAGAAACGATGGAGCGCATTCGAACGGGTGTGGTTGGGTACGGCCTCGGGGGCCGCGTATTTCACGCGCCATTTGTCAGCGCAGTGCCTGCGCTCGAACTCTCTGCGATCGTCCAGCGCACGGGCGACAGTGCCGCCACGGCCTACTCCAGCGTCGCGCTCCTACGCAGCTTCGACGATCTGCTCGCAAGCGATGTCGAACTCGTGTGCATCAGCACACCTAGCAACACGCACTACAGGCTAAGCAGGCAGGCGCTGCTGGCGGGCAAGCACGTGGTCTGCGACAAGCCGGTCACCGTGACAAGCGCAGAGGCAGAAGACCTGGAAACCACGGCAAAGGCTCAGGGCGTGCTGATGGTGCCCTTCCAAAATCGCCGCTGGGATGGTGACTTTCTCACTCTGAAGGCTCTGATCAGTGGCGACACAGTGGGCCGCACGGTGACGCTGGATTCGCGCTTCGACCGTTATCGCCCACTAGCTAAAGCTGGGGCATGGCGCGACGATGCGGAGGGTGGCGGCCTGCTCTATGACATCGGGCCGCATCTGATTGACCAGGCTCTTGCGCTGTTTGGCAGGCCGGAGCGCGTGTGGGCCGATGTGCGCCGCGACCGTGACGAGCAGGGCAACACGGCAGACGCCTTCGACCTGCATCTATGGTTCACCGGTGCGGATGGCCGCGAACTCACCGTGCGCACTGGCAGTACTGTGTTGGCGGTCAACCCGGGTCCGCGGTATCGCCTGCAGGGCACCCGTGGCAGCTACGTCAAGTTCGGGCTTGACCCGCAGGAGCCCGCCATCATTGAGGGTGCGAAAGTACCGCATCTGGACAGCCCGGAGCCGTGGCTCGACGAACCAGCCGCAGCATGGGGAACACTCAGTCTGGCGGCTGATCCGGCAGACCCTGCGAAGGTGGAGCAGACGCAGTTACCCACGGTTCGGGGGGACTACCGCGCCTTCTACCGCAACGTGGCCGATGCCATTCGTGGCAAGGCAGAGCAGGCGGTACCCGCACGTGCTGCCGTTCACGTCGCACGCATTATTGAAGTGGCACTGGAAAGTGCGCGCACCGGCGGAGTGATGCCAGTGAACGCCGCAAGCTGGTAGCCGTACACATAGCAAAGGAACGGCATTGCCCTCCATTCGTAAAGAACTGCCCCGCGGCTTTCGCTGGGCCGCCGTCAAGGCCGGTATTAAAGCGAGCGGCCGGCCCGATCTGGCCATTGCAGTGGCTGACCATCCCGCCGCTGCAGCTGCTATGTTCACCAGCAACCAGGTCGTGGCCGCGCCCGTCATCGTGGGGCGCCGTAACATGGCTGCGAACGAGGGCCGCGTGCGGGCTTTAGTGGTGAACGCTGGTAATGCCAACTGCGCCACCGGCCCTGTAGGCATCGCGGCGGCAGAGCAGACCTGCGTGGAGGCGGCTCGCCTCTTTTGGTGCGCCTCCGGAGAGGTG
>CALMOM010000090.1:15973-26504 GCA_937873305.1 uncultured Terriglobus sp. | reverse complement strand
GTGTTCCCGTCGTCTACCGGCATCATCGGCGTGCCACTGCCGGTAGAGAAGATACTGAGCGCTCTGCCCGTCGCGGCGGAACGGCTTAGCAGCAACAATGCGGCGGCCGAGGCCTTTGCCAGCGCCATTCTGACGACCGACACCAGGATGAAGACAGCCCAGGCCAGCCTGGATGCGGCGGAGTCGTCGGTGCGCATTTTCGGCTGCTGCAAGGGCGCGGGCATGATCGGCCCGCAGCTGGGGCCTCCGCACGCCACCATGCTGGTCTACCTCTTCACCGATCTACACATCGAGCCAGCGGATCTGCGCGTGCTGTTGCAGCCCGCTGTTGAGGCGAGTTTCAACAGCATCTCAGTAGATGGCGACACCAGCACCAACGACACCGTGCTGCTGCTGGCTAGCGGCGCGAGCGGCGTGCGCTGGGACGTGGTGCCGCGCAGCTTTCAGGACGAGTTCTGCACGGAGCTGCAGCGGGTGTGCGATGAACTAGCGCACGCAATCATTGACGACGGTGAGGGTGTCACCCATGTGGTTATGCTGGTGGTGACCGGCGCGCCGGACGACGCCGCTGCGAAGCGAGTGGCCAAGAGCATCGCCCACTCGCCCCTATGCAAAACAGCCTGGTCCAGCGCCGACCCTAACTGGGGCCGCATCCTGGCCGCCGCCGGCTACGCGGGCGTTTCATTTGATCCGGAACAGGTCACGGTGACGATCGGTGACGTGCTCGTCTTCGACCATGGCGTGCGCGCCTCCGGGTACGACGAGGCCATCGTGCACGAACGCATGAAGCAGCGCGAGTACACGATCGCGATTGACTTGGGTGCAGGCGCGGGCCGCTGCCGCTTCCTGACCTGCGATCTCACAGTGGAATATGTCCACATCAACGCGGACTATTCAACCTAACCCGTACCGCCACGAACCACGTTCGCCTGTGAATGAGCGTCTTTCACGACCCATATAATCGTGCCGGTGCCTCTTTCTGGCGACCGAGGGAGTAATCACAATGGCGACAGAGATAGCAGCACCCGTGAACGCGGATCTTCAGCAGGAAATTGCCGAGTGGATTGAGGCGTTCGACGAGATGATTGTAGCCGAGGGGCCGCAGCAGGGCGCAGACCTGATGCTGGCGCTGCGGCAGCGTGCCCGTGAGGCTGGCGTCCACGCAGAGAACGAACTCGCCACACCCTATCGCAACACTATCCCCAAGCACGACGAAGTGCCCTATCCCGGCGACCGCGACATGGAGCGCCGTGTGGAATCGCTCATCCGCTGGAATGCGATGGCGATGGTGCACGGCCAGAATAAGAAAGACGCGGGCATTGGTGGCCACATCTCCACCTACTCGTCGCTGGCGACACTCCTGGAAGTGGGTTTTAATCATTTCTTCCGCGCGAAGTACGCCGCGGCAGATAGTTCAGAGCAGCCTGGAGACTTCATCTATTTTCAGGGTCACGCCTCGCCAGGCGTGTACGGCCGTGCCTTTCTCGAAGGGCGCCTGAGCGAAGAGCACCTGACCAACTTCCGTCATGAGTTGCGCGACCACCCAGGCCTGAGCAGCTATCCGCATCCATGGTTGATGCAGGATTTCTGGCAGTTTCCCACGGTGTCCATGGGTATTGGTCCGCTGAACGCCATCTATCAGGCGCGCTTCATGCGCTACCTTGAGAATCGCAAGCTCATCCCGGAGACCGGCCGCAAGGTGTGGGCCTTTGTGGGCGATGGTGAGACGGACGAGGTTGACACGCTGGGAGCCATCGGCCTGGCAACGCGCGAGAACCTCGACAACCTGATCTTTGTCGTCAACTGTAATCTGCAGCGGCTGGATGGCCCGGTGCGCGGCAACAAGCGCATCATCGACGAGCTCGAAGGCGTCTTCCGCGGTGCTGGCTGGAACGTCATCAAGTGCATCTGGGGCTCGGATTGGGATGCGCTGTTCGAGCGCGACCATGCCGGCCTATTGCTGAAGCGCATGGAAGAGTGCGTGGACGGTGACTTTCAGGCCTTTAAGGCCAAGGGCGGAGCATATTTGCGGCAGGAGTTCTTCGGCAAGTACCCGGAACTGCTCGAACTCGTGAAGGACTACAGCGACGAGCAACTGGGTAAGCTGCACCGTGGCGGTCATGACCCGTTAAAGGTTTACAACGCCTACAAGCGTGCGGTAGAGCATACGGGCGGCCCGACTGTCATTCTGGCAAAGACTGTGAAGGGCTACGGCTTCGGCTCGACCGAAGGCCGCAACGCCGCGCACAACGAGAAGAAGCTGACCGACGAGGGCGTGGTCGCGTTTGTCAAGCGTTTCGACATTCCCGTGCCCGACGAGCAGGCAAAGGATGGCAAGCCCTGGAAGCCTGCCGCAGACGCCCCCGAGTTGCAGTACATGCAAGCGCGTCGCGCGGAACTTGGTGGCTACCTGCCCCGGCGCGAGGTCAAGCCGTTCACCTTTAATGCGCCGTCGATGGACTTCTTCAAGGAGTGGCTCGGAGGCTCAAAGGGCCGCACTGTGTCTACCACGATGGTGTTTGTGGCCATCCTGCGCGCTCTGATGAAAGACAAGGATTTCGGCAGGCTCATTGTGCCCATTGTGCCCGACGAGGGCCGCACCTTTGGCATGGAGTCTGCCGTAAAGCAGGTGGGTATTTACGCCAGCGAAGGCCAAAAGTACACACCTCACGACAGCGACATGCTGCTGAGCTACCGGGAGGAAAAGGACGGCCAAATCCTGGAAGAGGGCATTACCGAAGCAGGCTCGATGGCCAGCTTTACTGCCGCTGGCACGGCCTACGCCAACTATGGCGTGCCGTCGATTCCCTTCTACATGTACTACTCCATGTTCGGCTTTCAACGTATTGGTGACATGGTGTGGGCCTTCGCCGATTCACGCGGCAAGGGCTTCCTGATGGGCGGCACCGCAGGCCGAACCACCATGCTGGGTG
Source organism: uncultured Terriglobus sp. (assembly GCA_937873305.1). Classification (GTDB taxonomy): domain Bacteria; phylum Acidobacteriota; class Terriglobia; order Terriglobales; family Acidobacteriaceae; genus Terriglobus. The sequence goes on along the minus strand of CALMOM010000090.1, from coordinate 23,571 downwards.
AAGGATTGCAGCACCAGGACGGCCACTCGCACGTGCTCAGCAGCACGGTGCCCACCTGCGTCAGCTACGACCCGGCGTACGCTTATGAACTCGCCGTGGTGTTGCAGGATGGCATCCGCCGCATGTACGCGGACAACGAGCAAGTCTTCTTCTACGTGACCATGTACAACGAGGATTATGTCCATCCCGAGATGCCCACGGGCGATGGGTTGCGCGATGGCATCCTGCACGGACTGTATAAGTTCAAGCCCGCGCTGAAGGGCAAAGCACAGGCGCAGCTCTTCGGATCCGGAACCATTCTGAACGAGGTGGTCAAGGCGCAGGAGATGCTTTCTTCGCAGTATGGTGTCGAAGCCGATGTGTGGAGCGTTCCGAGCTACACCGAACTGCGTCGCGACGCACTACAGACGGAGCGCTGGAACCGCCTGCACCCCGCAGAACCGGAGCGTCAGCCGTATCTGCTCTCCGCCCTTGGCGGCGGCAAGGGACCTGTAATCGCGGCCAGCGACTACATGAAAGTCATGCCGGACTCGCTGGCACCATGGCTCGGTTCTCGCCTGGTCGCATTAGGCACCGACGGCTTTGGCCGCAGTGACAACCGCGAGAACCTACGTCGCCACTTCGAGGTGGATGCGGCAGCAATCGTGGCTGCAACACTATCTAAGCTTGCCCGCGAGCGGGAGATTGACGCATCCGTGGTACAGAAGGCGTTTACTGATCTCCGCATCGCAACAGAAGCCGCGGAGCCGTCTCTGCGGTAATCCACCCTGGCGAGATGGTAGTTTCTGCCGTCCCGCATCGCTCCACCGTAGTCCGACCACATAGGGAGAGCCTTGGGCCAGCCGCTCATCAGCGATGCCACCATGCGCGGTATGTACACCGGTACAAAGCGTCTGCGCCTTGCTGTTGAAAATCCCGGCTTTGCCGCTGACCTGCCACGGTCAGACCGTCTGCTCCTTCTCCACCAACCGGTAGCAATGCTTGCAGCCCTGCTGTCGCAATTGCACCGTCGCGACACCGTGCTGGTGACTGGTGATGCGCGGCTACTGCGGATGACTGCAGAGACATGGGTTCCGCAAGGCAATGGCCCCGCTCTGCACGCATTGCGCGGCAGTGACGAAGAATGCGCCGCCATTGCCACGGGCATGGCTTTGCGTATTGCAGATTGGGCTAGGCCTGCAGCCGGCACTGCCTCCGCTAAACAGGGTACGCCCTGCCCGGTCGTAATCGCCCTGCTGCACGGTTTTCCTCCATTGCCAACACTGCTCAAGCTCGTGCAGGACCGCGACCTTCCGGTGCTGCTGTTTGCCAGTGGCGACGCGGAGCCGCGTGCGAAGGCGGAGCGGCGGCTGCTATCGACAGGAGTTCCCATCTTGCCGGTGGACTGTGCGGATGCTGTAGCCGTGTGCCGCGTCACGCAGGAATGCCTGCTGCGGGCGCGCAATGGCTGGGGCGGCGCGGTCATCCATGCAGCACCGTTCCCTGGCTCGGTGGATCCGCTGGGACTGCTGGGGCAGCACCTTGCAAGGCGCGGACTTGCAATCCCATGACGTCATCGCTCCGGGTACAGGTAGACTGGATGCGTGTCGCCGACCATTCACGTACCTTCGCGCCCTGCTGCGCAGCGACAAGCACTGCTTGTGTTCTCACTCTGCACCAGCCTGGCCGCGACTGCTGGAGCTCAGGCCAATTCAGTCAATCCGGCACTGGCCGACGCCCCGCAGCCGTCCGCACCACGCCTGCAGGCGTACTTCGTGCCACCCACGCCTTTTATACAGCCACTGTCACCTCAGCCACCCGGCATTGCGCTCGCGCCATCTGCCGCTGAGACCTATCCTGGACAGAAGCCCTTTCTTCAGCGCTACAGCTACGACGGTAAGCAGTACGTTACGCCCGACCCGCTCGGCTCCACGTACATCCCCATGGATAGCTGGATGTACCCTGCTCTCCTTAGGCTCTACTCGCTTGGCTATCTCGAAACGGCCTTTCTTTCACTGCGTCCGTGGACGCGCCGCAGCGTGCTGCACATGCTGGATCAGTCGGAAAGCGACATCCGCTTCGACGGCAATGAGCAGGCGCTAGAGCTGCTGGATAGGCTGTACTACGCCTTGCGCGACGAGCCACGCAAGGACGGCCCCACCAACCGTGGCGCAGTTTACGGCCTGGAGTCCGCCTACGCCGGTGTGCGGCTGGTGCACGGAACCGTGCTGCGCGATAGCTGGAACCTGGGCACCACATTCAATAACGATTACGGCAGACCGTACTCCAACGGCTTTAATACCTATAACGGCTTCTCTACCGTCAATGAAGCAGGGCCATTCTCGCTATATGTGCGCGCGGAGTACCAGCACGCGCCCGGCTACGAGGGTTACACCTACGCACAGGCCGCACAACTTTCTGCAAACAATCGCATTCAGTACCCCGCGCAGTTTGGCCCGCAAACGCCGAACATGTGGGGCACAGTGGACCGGCCACAGGCGACCATCCCTGAGGGTCCGCTGCCCTCGCAGAACAGCTTCCGCATCCTTGAGGCTAACCTTTCCGCGCACCTGATCGGGCACGAAATCTCCCTGGGAAAGTCAGACGCTTGGTTGGGGCCCGGTGTGGGTGGAGCAATGGCCTGGTCGAACAATGCGGAGGATATCTACTCGTTCCGCATCAATCGCGTAGAACCATTGCATATTCCATATTTCAGCCGGCTGTTGGGCGATGTTCGCTACGACTTCTTTGTCGGCAGCCTCAAGGGTCATACGTACCCGCGCGATCCGTGGATCCATTCGGAGATGGTGTCACTCCATCCCACTTCGAACTTCCAGTTCTCGTTCCAGCGCAGCATCATCTTCGGCGGTGCGGGCCATGCACCGGTCAACCTGCATACTTTCCTCGAGGGCTTTTTCGGCACCAGCGGCACAGATTACCAAACCAAGTATTCACGCAATGACCCTGGCGCGCGCTTCAGTTCTACCACGTTCTCCTACCGGCTGCCCTTCGTACGCAAGTACGTCACGCTCTATGCCGACTCCACCACACACGACGACATTTTCCCGGTCAGCGCGCCACGCCGCGCGGGCTGGCGACCCGGCATTTACTTCACCCAAATCCCCGGTGCTCAGCGTCTTGACCTGCGCGTCGAGGGTGTTTACACCGACTACGTCACCAATCGCAGCACCGATGGCGAAGGTGTGTACTTTGAAACGGTACAACTGCAGGGCTACACCAACAAAGGCTTCATTATGGGCGACTGGATTGGCCGCGAAGCAAAGGGTGGCCAGGCTTGGCTTACATACCACCTATCCGGCAACGAGACCTTGTCGCTGCAGTACCTACGCAAGAAGAACGCAAAGGACTTCATCAATAGCGGCCTTGACAGCACCGGGCACGAAATTAACGGCGGCACCACGCAGAACATCGTGCGTATCGACCTAGTGAAGCGCCTAAACCGTGATGTGGAGCTGAAGGCGTGGTACCAAAGCGAGCGCTGGGTGGCGCCGTTCTTCAAGCAAGGCCAGCAGGGCAGCAACTCCGCAGCGTTTCAGGTGACCTGGTTTCCGACGCTGCATAGCACATCGCACTTCTAACAACGCAAGAGGACGCAGCCGAAGCTGCGCCCAGCGGACCTGCGACGGCTCCTAGCGTACTGCGGCGAGCGTTTCGACGCGGCTCTGGAAGTAGTCCTGTGACAACCGCAAGCCCTGTTCGAGCGAGACCTCGGGTTCCCAGTTCAGCAGCGCCTTCGCCTTTGTAATGTCGGGCTTACGCTGCTTGGGATCGTCGACGGGCATAGGCCGGTAGACGATCTTGCTTGAGGAACCTGTCACCTTGAGCACAGCGTGCGCGCACTCCAGGATGGTCCATTCCACGGGGTTGCCGATGTTAGTGGGCAACGGTTCGCCTGACTGCGCCAGCGCAACGATGCCGCGAACTAGGTCTGAGACGTAGCAGAACGAACGCGTCTGGCTACCATCGCCGTACACGGTCAGGTCCGCCCCGGAGAGTGCTTGCATCATTAGGTTGCTGATAACGCGTCCGTCGTTCGGCTGCAGCCGCGGACCGTATGTGTTGAAGATGCGCACCATGCTGGACCGCACGCCGTAGTAGCGGTGGTAAGCCATGATGGTCGCCTCGGAAAAGCGCTTGGCTTCGTCGTACACCGAGCGCGGGCCGATTGGGTTGACATTGCCCCAGTAGCTTTCCGTTTGCGGGTGCTGCTCCGGGTCGCCGTAGCACTCAGAGGTCGATGCGTGCAGGAAGCCGGCGTTGTACTTGCGCGCTAGGTCCAGCGCGTTCACCGTGCCGTCAGAGCCCACGCGCAACGTCTCCGGTCCCAGCTTCATGTAATCCACGGGGCTGGCCGGCGACGCGAAATTGAAAACAAAATCCACCGGTCCAAAGTCGAAGGGCTTGCAGATATCCGCCTGCTCGAACGAAAAGCGGCTTTCGTGCTTGAGGTGCTGCAGGTTGTCCGGGCTGCCGGTGCAGAAGTTGTCGACGCCAATGACCTCTGCCCCGGTCGCCAACACCGCATCGGTGAGGTGGGAGCCGAGGAAGCCCGCCGCTCCAGTAATCAGGACGCGTTTTCCAAGGTCCGCCACTATGCCACCTCGTCGCGGGTGGGGTGCGCCGCCGGGCGCCCCACGCTGTAGTAGTTGAAGCCAGCCTGCGCGGCCACCGCAGGCTCAAACATGTTTCGGCCGTCTACCAAAATGGGATAGCGGAGTGCTGTGCGCAGCTTGCCCAGGTTAAGTGTCGCGAACTCGGGCCAGTCGGTCAGAATCAGCAGGGCATCTGCGTCTTCCGCAGCGGCATAAGCGTCGGCAGCATACTTCAACTTGTCGCCCGCTGGCAGCACAGCCTCGCTGCGTTCCATGCCGGCGGGGTCGAACGCGTTAATCGAGCAGCCCTCACCCAGCAGCATCTTGACCATCTCAATGGCGGGACTGTCGCGAATGTCATCTGTATCGCCTTTGAACGCCAGGCCAAGAACGCCCAGTCGTTTACCACGCAGCGTCCACAAGGCGGAGCGCACCTTGGACAGGAAGCGCTTCCGCTGGGTTGCGTTGATCTTCTCTACCTCGGTCAGCAGGGCGAAGTCCACACCCATCTGATCGGCCACGGAGCGAAACGCGGCGACGTCCTTTGGGAAGCAGGAGCCGCCGTAGCCGATGCCCGGCCGCAAAAACTTCGGCCCGATCCGGCTGTCCAGTCCCATGCCTTGTGCTACCTGCTGCACGTTGGCGTCGGTCGCCTCGCACAGGTTTGCCACCGCGTTAATGAAGGAAATTTTTAGTGCAAGAAATGCATTGGAGGCATGCTTGATAATCTCCGCGCTTTTGGTGCTGGTCAGCAGGAGAGGCGGCGGTTCAGAACTGGAAAATCGGCCAGGAATGATGCCCTGCTGGTCATAGTACGAACCATCTGTCAAAGGCGCGTAGATGGCCTTCAAGACCTCTGCCGCGCGCTCACTGTCCGCACCCACCACGATGCGGTCCGGATGGAGGAAGTCTGACACCGCGGAACCCTCACGCAGGAACTCCGGGTTAGACACCACGTCGAACATTTTGCGGTCCACGCCATTACGTTCAATAGAACGGCGAATCCATTCGTTGGTGTAGACGGGAACGGTGCTCTTTTCGACGATGACCTTGTAGTTGTCCAGGTGCCGCGCAATTTCACAAGCAACGGCTTCCACATACGAGAGATCGGCATGGCCGGTGTCGGACTGCGGCGTGCCCACAGCGATAAAGATGGCCTGTGCCTTCGCGGTTGCCTCACCAAGATTCGTGGTGAAGGTAACGCGTCCATTGCGATACCGCTGCAGCAGCTCTGGCAGGTGCTCCTCGTGAATGAGCGAATCGCCGCCCTGCAACGCTGCAACCTTGCGCGGATCGTTGTCCACGCACGTTACCTGATGACCCATCTCTGCAAAGCAAACCGCCGCAACCAGGCCGACATACCCCGACCCGACAACTGCTATCTCTATCGTCGAACTCATGTTCAAAGGCTAACTCAGCAGCATCCCCTGGTGCGAAACGCCCCCAACTCGATACACAAAGCGCTTGTTATATGAAGGCCTCTTTCGGAACAGATGCAAAATTGCACGTTCCTGAGGAGCCACCTCCATTCCCAGCAGCGTATGCCACTCGGGTACACTACAGAGCAATGGAGACCGTTACAGATTCGTCCCAGGTGAGGCCTTCCAGCCCGGGAGAGTTCTCATCGGGATCCCTCGGAGACGAGAGCGCCTTAAGTCAGGCGCTAAGTGTTGTCCGGAAGCGACGCTGGGTCATCGCAGCCTGCCTGCTTCTCAGTCTGCTATACGGTATTTACAAATCTATAACGCAGCCCGTGCTGTACACAGCTTTGGGCCGGATACTAGTACGGCAATCCAACACTGCCACTGAACTTAGCCTTGGTGCCGCGGTCAGCGGTCAGCAGGAAAATCAGTTGGAAACGGCTGTCCTGGTTATCACCAGCGACTCCTTGTTTTTAAGTGTTGCGCGGGACATGAATCTGGCAAACAACGCGCAGTTCATGGGGTACAGCCCCAAGGTATCCACGGCTCACCTAGACTCGAACGATCCGCAAGTCAGGGCAAAGGTTCTGGCTGCGATGAACAACGCGATCAAGGTTCAGTTGGTGCCGCGGACGCAACTCATTAAAATCTCCTGCGTTACACCCGATGCCCAGCTTTCGGCTGACCTCGTCAACCATGTCATCAATGCCTATCAGCAGAGGTCGTTCGAGTCGCGCTTTCAGTCCACACAGCGCATCTCGAAATGGCTGCAGAGCCAATTGGATGACTTGAAACAGGACGTGCAGAAGTCACAGGAAGAACTGATTGATCTCCAAAAGCGTCTTGGCGTGCTTGGGTTGGATTTCGACGGCACAAAAATGACCACCGAAAGCGGTGCCGCCGTTGACGCATTGGTGACTGCTGCAGGCAAGGCAAAGGTAGACCGCATCCTGGCGGAATCGCGCTATCGCGTTTTGAACAGTTCCGACCCTAATCTGCTGGAGAGCAACCTCGACGTCAACGGTGGCCAGTCGCAGCTGTCGCGATTGCGCAGCGATGCCGCTGGCATACGCGCGACCCTGGCTCAGCAACGAGTGACGCTTGGACCGCAGAATCCGCAGATCTTGGCGTTGGAAGCGCACCTGCAGGAGACTGATCGCGAACTACACACAGAGCAAACCCGCCTGCTGACGGAGTCGCGGCAAGCGCTGGTTGCGGCACAGGCAAATGAGCAACAAACCGGGGCGGCGCTCGCCGAGCAGAAAAACGACGCATTTAAATTACGTGGCGCCTTGGTGGAATACACTCTGCGCCAGCGAGCCTATGAGGCAAACCGCACGCTGTATGAGAGCCTGCTCTCACGTCTAAGAGTGGCCGGCGTACAGGCTGGGCTGGACTCCACCGAGATCGACGTCGTCGACCCTGCTTACCGGCCCGCTGACATGACCCGCTCTCCGCGGTCCAGCATCGTTGGCAAAGCAGCCGCCGTAGGCCTGATTATCGGCCTGGTACTCGCCTTTACGCTGGTAAGCCTGGATACGGGTATCCGCAACGTAGCCGAACTCGAGCGCATTACGCTGCTGCC
>CALMOM010000090.1:8282-15963 GCA_937873305.1 uncultured Terriglobus sp. | reverse complement strand
GCTGCCTTCGCTCAGCGTCATTCCACGCACGCGTCGCTCTGCAAAGGAAGTTGGCGCGCCTGGCAACACTGTGGCGGACAACCTCGCCGTGCTTAGCAATAGCAGATCGCAGTTTGCGGAGGCCTTTCGTTCACTGCGCACCTCTCTCATGCTGGCGCGAACCGGGAAGCGTCCTAAGTTCATCGTGGTGACCAGTTCCACGCCGACAGAGGGCAAAACTACAGTTTCCACAAATCTCGCGGTCACCCTGGCGCAGAGCGAGGCACGTGTACTGCTGATCGACGGTGACCTGCGGCGGCCCAATGTACATCATCGCTTCGGCCTGAACGGCCGGTTGGGTCTGTCTACGGTGCTGTCCGGAGGTGCAACGCTCGACGAGGCTGTCCGCAACATCCCGGAGGTTCCGAATCTGGATGTGTTATGCAGCGGCCCGATTCCGCCATTTCCGACGGAGATGCTGTCATCGGAGGCCATGCAGTCGTTACTGCAGGAATCTGCCGCGAAGTACACTCACGTACTCATCGATACGCCGCCGATTCTGTCTGTGACGGACGGCATCCTCCTGGCGCGCATCGCCGATTCCGTCATTCTGGTCGTGCGTTTCGGCAGGAGCAGCCGTAACATCGTGCGCCGCTCCCGTGAACTCCTGGTTCGCTCGGGCGCAGCCCTCACCGGCACCGTATTCAACTCGGTGGATATCAGCGCGCCGGAGTACTACGGCTACTATGGGTACTCAGGTGATACCCCTAGTGGAGCATCAGAGACAAAAAGCGCCGCGGACAGCAGCGGAAGGAAAAACGCATCATGATCGCACGAAGGTTCCGCTTCTCTCTCGTGTTGCTGCTGGTACTGATGCGAACAGCAATGGCCCAGTTCACGGGCATTGCACCTACAGCCGCACCAGGGTTAAACGTTCACCCCGTGATAACAACTGATCCCGCAATTTTGTACCCGCCCGAGCGTGACTTTGTCCTCATGCCGGGCGACCTGCTCAGCGTCGAACTCTATGGCGTCGTTCCGGCCTACCTTGATCGCGAACGGGTTGCACAAGATGGATCGATTCGCTTGAATCTGGGTGGCATCATCCCACTGGAGGGCCTCACACTCAAGCAGGCCGAAGCTGCAATTGCTGCACGCTTCGAGCAAGCGCAGACCTTTCACAATGCGCAGGTGCAGATCCAGGTAGTGGAGGCGCCCGGTCATACTGCGACTCTGATCGGCGCCATAAGAGGCTCCGTTCCGGTTGTTGGGCATGTACGGCTGTACGATGTGCTGGCCCGCGTGGGCAGCACGGGAAGCACTACAGCACAAGTGAGTACCCAAGCCAGTACCGTAACGCAAGCCAGTACCGTAATGACCATCCAGCGCCCGGGCGTGCCCGCGCCTATTGTGGTCGACATTGGAAATGACGCCACTCATAGCGCTGCCGGCAACATTCCCATCTTTGCCGGTGACACTATTACCGTCGGTCAGGTTGGCAATTACTACGTTGTGGGTGCTGTGAACAAGCCAGGCCCAAGCCCTCTCAGTGGTGCGGTGCCAACAACGGTGTTGCAAGCCATTAGTTCCGCCGGTGGTACTACGTTCCCAGCCAAGATGAACGATGCGCAGTTGATTCGTTTTACCGACGGACACCGAACCGTGCAGGCTGTGCCCCTGAAAAAAATTCAGGATGGCTCCGTAGAAGATGTTGCTCTACAAACAGACGACATCGTGCTGGTCCCGACGAGCGCTATTAGGAATGCCATTAAAAACGGCGGCATCTCTACAGTCGTCGCAATTGCGCTCGCGTATGCCACTGTGAGCACAAGTCGTTGAAGCCTCTTGCCACCGAACCGAAAGGGCTGCAAGCTTTCGCAAGACGCTTCCGGTTGGCCTACGTGGTCAGCCACCCTATTCAGTACCAAGCTGGTTTACTACGGCTGCTTGCCGCTCAGCCTGATATCGACCTCCTGGTGCTCTTCTGCTCGGACTTCTCGGTGCGTAGCTACAAAGACGAGGGTTTTGGGACGGCGGTTACCTGGGACACGCCCCTGCTTGAGGGCTACCGCCACGTAGTACTGCCTCGCCTGCGTGACACCGGGAACCCGAGCCCAACCAGCCCCATAGCATTCGGCTTCTACCGCCACCTGCAACGCGGCCTTGACGGTATTCCGTTCGATGCGGTCTGGATTCATGGGTACTCCACCATCAACGCCCTGCACGCCATGCTGGCGGCCAAGGCGCTCGGCCTGCCCGTGCTTCTACGCGCCGAGTCATGGCTTGAGGACCGTTCACGATCGGGGTGGAAATTGCTGGTCAAGCGCGGCTACTTTCGCCTGCTCCGCAGCCTGGTGCATGGCGTGTTGCCAATTGGGTCGCGCAACGCTGCTTACTGGCGTTACTACTTCGGGGAGACATTCCCTGCCTTCCCGGTGCCGTACACGGTAGACAACCACTACTTCGCGGAGCGGTCTGCTGCCGCTGCCGCATCCCGAGAGGACTTACTGCGCGAGCTCAACGTCGAATCTGGCTACCCTGTCATTCTGTTCGCGTCGAAGCTGCAGGAGCGCAAGCACTGCGACCACCTCGTGGAGGCTTTCCTGCAGCTGCAAATGCCGGCGGACAGACCCAAGCCATACTTGCTCATCGTCGGCGATGGTGAAATGCGTCAAGACCTGGAAAGGCGCGCAGCCGTCAGCGGATCAGAACGTATTGTGTTTGCCGGATTTCGCAATCAGAGCGAGTTGCCACGTTTCTTTGAGTTGAGCTCCGTCTTTGTACTACCCTCCCGGCACGAGGCCTGGGGCCTGATTACCAATGAGGCCATGGCGTCAGGGATGCCTGTCATCGTCACGCAAAGTGCGGGGTGCACGCCGGACCTGGTGCAGAACGGGGTGAATGGCTTTGCCTATCCGGTCGGTGACATTGCCGCACTGCGTAGCGCGCTGGAAACCTGCCTGAGCCCCGGCCGCGCACAGACGATGGGCGAGCACAGCCGTGACATCATTGCTGGCTGGAGCTATGCGAAAGATGTGGCTGGCCTGCGCGCCGCGTTGCACCATGCCAGCGGCGCAACGACAGCCAACCTGCCTGGAACCACCGGCTGACGCACATGCACATTCTGCACATCATCAGCACGCTTGACCCCGCCGCGGGCGGACCCGCCGAAGGTGTTCGGCTGCTGCTCTCGCAAACGGAGGATGGGTGCACTGGCGAGGTAGTCACCTTAGACGCTCACGATGCCCCCTACCTGCAGGGCCTGCCGTTCCCGGTGCATGGCCTGGGCCCGGTCAGCAGCGTGTTTGGCTACCATCGCCGCCTGCTGCCGTGGCTACGAGCCAATCGGAACCGGTTCGATGGATTTCTACTGAATGGGATGTGGCAGTTCAACGGCTTAGCTACCATGCTCGGTGCCGGCCGGCGTGTTCCCTACCTTGTCTTTGCCCACGGGATGTTGGACCCGTACTTCAAGCGTCGCTTTCCGCTGAAGCACCTGAAAAAGGTGGCATACTGGTACCCCATCGAATATTGGGTGCTGCGCAGGGCATGGCGTGTCTTATTCACCACGGAGACGGAGCAGCGGATCGCCCGCGAAAGCTTTGCACTCTCCTCTTGGCAGTCAGCCATTGTGCCGTATGGCGTTGAGGTCCCTGACACGCCGCAAAATGAGTTGATGGCTGCGTTTGAAGCCGTGGTTCCAACTTTGCGGCAGCGGCGATTTCTCCTGTTCCTTGGCCGCATTGACCGCAAGAAGGGTTGCGACCTGCTGATTCAGGCCTTCTGCCAGACGGCTGGGAATGATCCAGACCTGCATCTGCTGATGGCCGGTCCTGACCGCGACGGGTGGGCCGCGGAATTGCAGCAGATTGCCGCTGCAGCAGGCATTGCGGACCGCATCCACTGGCCCGGAATTCTGCGCGGCGCGGCAAAATGGGGTGCTTTTTACGCATCTGAGGCATTCATTTTGCCCTCGCACCAGGAGAACTTCGGCATTGCCGTGGCAGAGGCGCTAGCGTGTGGCCGCCCTGTGCTGCTCTCGACAGAAGTAAACATTGCTGACACGATCCAGGACGATGGGTGTGCTTTTACGGAGCCTGACACCCTTGACGGCACCCTTCGACTACTGCAACGCTGGAACAGCTTGAGTGTTGTGGAGCGTGACACCATGAGCAAGAATGCCCTCTTGTCTTACCAGCGGCGGTTCGACTTGCGCGAGAGCATGCGCACCGTACAGAGGCTCTTCCTGCTGGCTCAGGCAAGCGGCAAGTATGGTCACCGGGGAGGGCGTTGATGGTACGGGTTGCGGCCTACGATTCCTCGCAGGACAATCTGGCCTCTGAAATTGCAGATCCGTATCAGCGCCCGGCCTTTTCGTTTAGTAACCGGGCCAGGCGCCTGCTGTGGAACCTGGTCCACCTGCTGCTGTATCGCACATCACCTACCCCGCTGCACGCCTGGCGCAGCCTGCTGCTTCGCTGCTTCGGAGCCACGCTCGGGCCAGGTTGCCACTTTTACCCCGCCTCCAAAATCTGGGCACCATGGAACCTCTTTTGCGCTGACCAGGTAACCGCGGGGAATGGCGCAGAAATCTACAATCCTGCGCCCATGCACTTTGGTTCGCACGTCATTGTGTCGCAGGGTGCGTACCTGTGCGGCGCGACGCATGAGTACAACCGCGCCGAGTTCCCGCTGCTGGCGTACGAAATGCACTTTGGCGCGTACAGTTGGATTTGCGCAAAAGCGGCGGTGGGGCCGGGGGTGCAGGTGGCAGAGGGCGCGGTGCTGGGCATGGCCGCCGTAGCCACCCCTTCGCTCGAGGCATGGACGGTCTACGCTGGCAATCCTGCAACCGCCCTCAAGGCACGCGTAAATGCTCGCGCTGCGACGAATCCAACGACGGACTCGGCGCGATGATCTCTGTCGTCATCCTGACCAAAAACGAGGTCAGCGACATTGAGGGGGCCATCCGCAGCGTGGCATTCTCTGATGACGTCCACGTATTCGACTCCATCAGCACCGACGGCACACAGGCGATGGCCGCTTCGCTGGGCACGCACGTGCATGAACGCGCCTTTGACAACTATGCCGCCCAGCGCAACGCCTCCATGCTGGCACCGGCGTTCCGCCACGAGTGGCTTCTGATTCTGGATGCCGACGAACGGCCTACACCGGCACTTGCCTCAGAGATGCTGAACGCTGTTGCCGCTGCGGATGCGGACGTGGATGCCTTCCGGCTGCGGCGCCACGACTACCTTTGGAATACCTGGCTGAAACATGCCCAGATCACGCCCTATTACACGCGCCTGATTCGACGGGGCCGCGCACGTTATGTGCGCGAGGTAAACGAGGTGCTGGAGGTGGATGGCCTCATCCTGGAACTGGAAGCACCGCTGAACCACTACCCCTTTTCCAAGGGCGTTTCACACTGGGTTGCCAAGCACAACACGTACTCCACCATGGAGGCACAACTGGTGGCCAGCGGTGCGGCTGTTCAGCAGAGCTCCCTGCGTACAGCTCTGTTCCACAAAGATCGGGCTGTTCGGCGGGCCGCGCAGAAAGCGCTGTTTTTCCGGCTGCCGCTGCGGCCTGTGCTCAAGTGGTGCTACATGATGTTTGTGCGGGGGGCGGTGCTGGACGGCTACGCGGGCCTGACATACGCCACGCTTCAAAGCGTCTATGAATACCTAATCGTGCTCAAGACCCGCGAGTTACGCGAGGGCAAACGAGCATAACAAAGCCCCGTTGCCGGGGCTTTTCTGTCGCTCGCTCGCTCAGTTATGCCTAGGCACGGAGTTTCGCAAGCAGGTCAGTTGGGTGTACCGGCTTTGCCAGAATTTCGAACTCGTGCCCCTGCGAGCGGGCTTTCTCAAGCAGGTCTGCCGTTGCGGCCTGGCCGCTGAACAGCAGGATTTTGCAGTTAGGTAATCTGGCCCTCACCTTGATCGCAGCCTCAATGCCGGTCATACCGGTCATGATGACGTCAGAGATCAGCATGTTGGGCTCAAAGGTGTCGAGGGTCTCTACTGCATTTTCACCGGAGTAGACCGCCTTCGCCTCAAAGCCGGCCTGGTTCAGAATGATAGCGAGCGTATTAGCAATCACCTGTTCGTCGTCCGCAACCAGCACGCGCGGCTTGGTGGATGAAGTCATCATATGTCTCCCTAGTTCTATAGCACTGCCGGGGCGAACTGCAAGTTTACAAAGCGGTGAATGGCGCGGGTGGCGGAAGATGATACGCTGCAAACAATGCGGCCTTCCGCCGGTTCTCCGGTACGCCGCGCGCTCCCTGGGGCAACGAGTCGCACACAATTGGAGCACGCATGCCTCAGGCCATTATTCGCGCAGAGCGCGTTGAGAAGTTCTATGCTCAGCCCAGCGAAAACCGCATCCAGGTGATCTCGCCCACAGACTTGGCAATTCTCCCAGGTGAGATTGTTGCCCTGCTGGGGCCATCTGGGTCTGGCAAGTCCACGTTGTTGCGCATGCTCACGGGGCTTTCTACACCCTCTGCAGGAGAGGTGTACTGGCACGAAACGCCGCTGCAGAATGCGGCCATGAACGTGTCCATTGTCTTTCAAAGCTTTGCCCTGTTTCCCTGGCTCACGGTACTTGAGAACGTGGAAGCGCCGCTGCAGGCGCGCGGAATTGAGCTGGCAGAGCGCCAGCGCCGCGCTATGCACATGCTGGACACGGTGGGCCTAGACGGGTTTCAGCATGCCTATCCAAAGGAGCTTTCCGGCGGCATGCGGCAGCGGGTGGGCTTTGCGCGCGCACTCGTCGTCGAGCCGGAAGTGCTCTTTATGGACGAGCCGTTTTCCGCGCTGGACGTGCTGACGGCGGAGAACCTGCGCTCGGAACTGCTGGAACTATGGCAGAAAAAGACCATGCCCACGCAGGCCATCTTTATCGTGACGCACAATATTGAAGAGGCGGTGCTGCTGGCGGACCGCATTCTGGTCCTGGGCCGCAACCCTGGTCACGTGCGCACAGATTTCCGCGTGGCTTTGCAGCACCCGCGCGACCGCAAGAGCAGCGCCTTTACCCAACTGGTGGATTACGTCTACAAAGTGTTGACTCAGCCCGATGCGCAGCCACCCGAGCTGCCGCGTACCGCCGACGGCAGACGCGTTCGCGATCAGCGACAGAGCTACCAGATGCTGCCGCATGCCCGGCCCGGCGGCATTGCGGGCCTTTTGGAACTGATGCTGGACCACAGCGGCAAGGCTGACATTTACCGACTGGCAGACGACCTTTCTTTTGAGATTGACGATCTGTTGCCCATCGTTGATGCTGCGTCGCTGCTTGGCTTTCTGACGATCAACGAGGGCGACGCAACGCTTACAGCTGTGGGCGCGACCTTTGCGAATGCAGAGATCCTGCGACAAAAAGAAATCTTCCGCGACGTGGCCGTGCAGCATGTGCTATTGCTGCGGCAGATTGTGCGCGCATTGGAGTCCAAGAGCGACGGCAGCGTGCCTGAGGATTTCTTCCATGACATGCTGGACGAGCAGTTCAGTGAAGAAGAGACACTGCGGCAATTGGAGACCGCAGTGAACTGGGGCCGCTACGCCGAATTGTTCGGATTCGATGCGGGCCGCAGACGATTTACGCTGCCCAGCACGCGACGCCGTGAGGAGGCGCTGGAGACTGCCGGATGAAACTGTTTCCCCATCGGTTCAGTGGCGAGGGCCTACGTGAC
>CALMOM010000090.1:1345-8272 GCA_937873305.1 uncultured Terriglobus sp. | reverse complement strand
TTTGCTCGATCTGCTGGTGGCCTGCGTTGGGCTGGCGGCGTTCTACGGGATCGTGCAGATCGGGCGTCTGTGGCTGGGGCAACCTCAGCCTAATGTGGTGCTGTCGATGTCGCCGCGCGCCCTGCCACGGTATGCCCTGTACTCTGTAGTGCGCATGGGATTGGCATACCTCCTTAGCCTGATCTTCGCCATCGGCTACGGGTACATCGCCGCGTACAGCCGCCGCCTTGAACCGTTGCTCATTGCTGTGTTGGACATCCTGCAATCTATCCCCGTGCTCAGCTTCCTGCCCGGTGTGATGCTGGCCATGACGGCACTGTTTCACACGCACCAGCTTGGCCTGGAACTCGGGGCCATTGTGCTCATTTTCACTGGCCAGGTGTGGAACATGGCGTTCTCGTTTTACTCGTCGCTTAAGAGCCTGCCACGGGAGTTGACAGAGGCCAGCAGTGTGTACCACTTCTCACGAGTGCAGCGCCTTTTGCAGTTGGAACTGCCGTATGCGGCCATCGGCCTCATCTGGAACAGCATGGTGTCGGTCGCGGGCGGATGGTTTTTCCTGATGGCCTGCGAAATGTTTGTGTTGGGTTCGCGCGACTTCCGCCTGCCGGGCCTTGGCAGTTACCTGCAGACCGCTGCCAGTGAGGGCAGAACCGGCGCCATCCTGTGGGGTCTTGCCGTCATGATCGCGATCATTGTGGCGACAGACCAGCTCATCTGGCGGCCCATCATCGCGTGGAGCGACCGCTTCAAATTCGAGCAGGTGGAAAGCGAGCGGCGCGTCCATTCGCCGCTGCTGCACATTCTGCGGCAGTCCTCCGCGGCCAACGCCCTCGGTCGCATGAGCCTAGCACCGCTCACCGAGCGCCTGTACCGCCGCGAAGCGCTGCGCACCGCCGCACGGCAACAGGTCTGGCAGACCGCGTCTGCAAACAGGCTCAACACGGTGCTGCGCATCGTGGCTGCTGCCATTGCGCTAGCCGTGGTCGGCTATGCGGCTTTGCAGGCCATGCACCTGCTGCGGGGTGTTAACGCCGTACAGGTCAGCATGGTCTTGCGTGGAGCCGGAGCCACCCTGCTGCGCGTGATCGTGGCACTGGCACTGGCAACAGCGTGGACGGTGCCCGTCGGCGTAGCCATCGGCTCGCAACCCAGGCTGGCCCGCGTGGCCCAGCCGCTGGCGCAGATCGCCGCCAGCGTTCCGGCGACGGCGCTCTTCCCTGTTCTGCTGCTGCTCCTGCTTAAGAGCGGTGCGGGCATGGGCACGGCGGCCATCCTGCTGATGCTGCTGGGCACGCAGTGGTACGTGCTGTTCAACGTGGTGGCAGGTGCCATGGCTATCCCGGGCGACATGAAGGAAGTGGCCAAGCTCTTCCGCTTCAGCACTGTGCAACGCTGGCGCACCATCATCCTGCCGGGCATCTTCCCGTTCCTGCTCACAGGCTTGATCACGGCGTCAGGCGGTGCCTGGAACGCCAGCATCATTGCGGAGTACTTCCACCTGCGGGGTCAAACTATGCAGACCTTTGGCCTGGGCGAACAAATTAGCGCTGCGACTGACTCCGGTCACTTCGCCGTGCTGCTGCTGGCGACGATCGTGATGGCGCTTATGGTGGTCACTATCAACCGGCTGGTGTGGCGACCGCTGTTCCGCTTGGCGGAATCCAAGTACAAGCTGGCCTAAAGCCGATCGACAGCCCGGCTGCGCCGAAGCGCAAAAACGACTGCTAGCAACGGCGGTGCCAGCAGCGCACCCCAGGGCGGCAAGGCGATGCCGCCAGCAATCGGTCCCAGCATGGCAGCCCACCACGGCACGAGTGTCTGCCGCTTGAGCAGCAAGGGCTGGACCAGCAGACCGTCCACTACTGCGATCAACGCGTAGAGTCCCAGCGTCCACCACAGCTTGTCGAGTCCAGTGCCGACGCTGGCAAAGAATGCTGCAATGCCCGGCCCACACACTGAAAGCGCCGTGCCGATGCCCGGCACAAACTGGCAGACCGCGCCGACCAATGCCCACAGCGGCGCCCAAGGCACGTGGATGAGCGAAAGCCCGAGAAACCAGATGGCACCCACGATCAACGCGTCCAGCGTAGTCGCACGCCACCAGCCCAGCAGTGCCTCGCCTGCAACTGCCAGCTGACTTATGGATGGCTGCTTCATGCGTGGCGGCTGCTCTGCCGGTGCCATTGCCTAGTCTCCTGATCCTTTGGGATGCGTTTGAAGCAGCCTTCGAGCGCTTGATCGGACATTTCAGCCTCTGGCGTACACATCCACACACAGCCTCAGCGTTGTCATGCAACCGGGCAGATCTTGGCGAGGCTTGCTCGGCGCGAATTGGCCTCTCCAGAATGGCGCTGTCCACACCGACAACATGATCTCTACAGGGGCGGATCAGGACTGCATCGCGTTACCCTATAGCTCTATGAAGATCGGTGTACTTGTCTTCCCCGGTTCCAACTGCGATCACGATACCTACAATGTCATCGACGCGGTGGCGCGGCAGCCGGTCACGTTTCTGTGGCATGCGTCGGAAGACCTCGAAAACTGTGACGCCATCCTGGTGCCGGGCGGCTTTGCCTACGGCGATTACTTGCGGACGGGTGCACTGGCCCGCTTTGCGCCCATCATGTCCGCCGTAACCCGCTTCGCGAAGGCTGGCGGTCCGGTCATGGGCATTTGCAATGGATTCCAAATTCTCTGCGAGGCGGGCCTCTTACCGGGTGCGCTGATGCGCAACGCCGGGCTGCGCTACATCTGCAAGCAGGTGCACCTTCGCACGGAAACCACGGACTCACCCTTTACCCACACGCTGGCAGCGGCGCAGGTGTTGCAGATGCCGGTGGGCCACATGGAGGGCAACTACTTCTGTGACGCTGACACACTTTTGGAGCTGAAGCACTCTCAACGCATCGCCTTCCGCTACTGCACACCATCCGGCGAAATCTCCGGGGCCGCAAACCCTAACGGTTCCCTGGAGAACATTGCGGGCGTGCTGAGCGAGCGCCGCAACGTGCTGGGCATGATGCCGCACCCGGATCGCTCCAGCGAAGCGCTGCTGGGCTCAGCAGATGGCCTGCTGCTCTTCCAAAGCCTTATCGGCAGTTTGGCAACGGCATGATCGATATCCACCACCATTTGCTGCCCGGCATTGATGACGGCTCGCGGGATATCGCCATCTCCGTAGCCATGGTGCAAATGGCCGTGGACGAAGGTATCACCCACATCGTCGCCACGCCCCATGCCAATCACGCATACAGCTACGACCGTGCGCGCAATCAGGCCCTGCTGGACGAGGTTCGGGCCGCCCTGCCCGCCGCAACGGCTGAGCGCATCACCCTGGGCCTGGGCTGCGACTTTCACCTGAACTTTGAAAACGTGGAAGACGCGCAAAAGAACCGGGACCGGTACACCATCAATGGCACCGAATACCTGCTAATCGAGCTGCCGGACTTCAACATTCCCACGCGCATCGAAGAGGTCCTTTACAACCTGCGGGTTGCCGGACTGACCCCCATCCTGACTCATCCTGAGCGCAACCAGACGCTGCAACGCACGCCGGAGCGTCTGCAGGAGTGGATCGCGAGCGGCCTGCTGGTGCAGGTCACTGCCGGATCCGTCACAGGCACCTTTGGCAGCAAAGCAAAGGACATGGCGTGGTCTCTGCTGCGCTCCGGCTCCGTGCATTTCCTGGCCACGGACGCGCATGATACGCTTCGCAGGCCGCCAAAAATGCTAGAGGCTTGGCAGCAGGTGGAGAAGCGCATGGGCAAAGCGGTGGCGGACCAGGTCTGTGTGAACAACCCCCTTTCGGTGTTTGAGGGACGTCCCCTGCCACCGTCCGCCATGGTTGTGGAGCGAAACGATGCTTCTGCCGATGTTGGCTCGCCCTTTTGGAGGCGTCTGTTTCGTCATTCCTGAAGCGACCAACAGCGAACGTGGACAAGAATGGTCGCAGTTGCGATACCATAGCCATAGCGCTTCTGTTAGGCGCAATGGGATGGGCGTTTGCATCTGGCCGAGTTGGAGTCCGGTAAGCGGGGTGTGGTCACCGGAGTGACGCAGGGCGAAGCCTTCTGCCAGCTGTGCTCGCTGGGGCTGAATGCTGGTGCCGAGGTCGAGTTGGTACGCTTTCTGTCGTCGCGTACCCTGCTTATCGTTCGCGTGGATGGTGCTGATGTGGCGCTTCGCCGCGAGACCGCGGCAACAGTGAAGATTCGCATTGAGACGCACGGATGAGCACCGCAACGCTCTCGCCAGCCACGCAGGACAGGACGCGATCTGCGCCCTCGTTCCGGACCATCGGTCTGGTTGGGCCGCCCAATGTGGGCAAGACGACGCTGTTCAACCGCCTCACCGGCATGCGGCAGAAGGTGAGCAACTACTCTGGCGTCACGGTGGAGCACCGCAGCGGGCGCCTCAAGTCCGGCCAAACGGTCATCGACCTGCCAGGCATCTGGAGTCTGACACCAGAATCGGACGACCAGAAGATTGCTGTACAGGTGTTGCACGGTAAGCAACCCGGCGTCGGCATGCTGGATGCGCTACTCCTGGTGGTCGACGGCACGCAGCTTCAGCGCTACATGGGCCTGATAGCCGAAGTGCTGGAGTGCAGCCTGCCAACTCTTCTGCTAATTAACATGGCGGATGAGCTCGCCGCGCGCAACGGATTTATTGACCCGCTCGCCATGGCGCGCGAACTCGGCACGCCTACGGCGCTCATCAGCGCAGCCCGTGGCACCGGCATGGACGCCGTGGATAACTTTCTGGCTGGCCGCCAGGCCGCCGCGCAAATTCTGCCCGTGCTGCAGGCGGGCGGCAATGCCGCTCCCACCTGCCGTGTGGATTGTGGCGACCTGACCCGCGCTGGTGCCTACCGTCGCCCCACCCACTCGCGTTTCACCCGTGCTTTCGACCGGTGGGCTCTGCACCCCGTGGCCGGTCCCGTGCTCTGCATTCTGTTCATCGCGGCTGCCTTTCAGATCATGTTCCGCGCTGCTTACCCAGCAGGTACGGCCCTTAGCAATTGGCTCAGCGCGGTGGGCACAAGCCTCTCCGCGCACCTGCCAGCCACGGTGCTGCGCGCCATCGTGGTAGACGGCATTTGGAATGGCATCGCGTCGATTCTCGGCTTTTTACCCACTATCCTGTGCATGTTTGGGGTCATCACCTTGCTGGAGGACTCCGGCTACATGGCGCGCGCGGCGGTGATTGCAGATCGCACCATGGGCCGCGTTGGGCTGAATGGGCGTTCCTTTTTGCCGCTGCTTTCCGCGTACGCCTGTGCCGTGCCCGCTATTATGGCTACCCGCGCCATCGCATCGAAGCGCGACCGGCTGGCCACCATCCTGATCGCGCCCTTCATGACGTGCTCCGCGCGGCTGCCGGTGTATGCGCTGCTGATTGCCGCGTTCATTCCTGCGCGCAAGCTGCTGGGCGATGTTCTCGGGTTGCAGGCTGTCACCATGATGCTGCTGTACCTGGTGGGCCTGCTTGCGGCGCTGTTCACGGCAAAGCTGCTGAACTCCAAGGTGTTGGAGGGGCGCGCCGCGTTATTTGCCATTGAACTGCCCAACTACCGCCTGCCCCGGCTCCGTACCGTGCTGCTGGCGGTGGTGGACCGCAGCAAGGTCTTTCTCAAGCAAGTGGGCACGGTCATTCTCGTGCTCAATCTCATCGTCTGGTTCCTGTCGCACATGCCCTTTCACAACGGCCACGTAGGGGACGTGGGCAGCAGCTACCTGGCACGCGTCGGCGGCTGGATTGAGCCAGCCCTGCGGCCCCTGGGCCTGAATAAGGTTGTCGGCATCTCGCTGCTGACTGCGTTTGTGGCGCGTGAAAGCGTGGTCAGCACGCTGGCAACGCTTTACGGCAGCGTAAACACCGGCGCAGCGCTGCGGGCAGAAATCGGCCTTGCCGGAGCGCTGGCGTTGCTTGTATTCTTTGCCCTTGCCATGCAATGCACGGCCACGTTGGCGGTCGTGCGGCGCGAGACCAACAGCTGGAAATGGCCGCTGCTGCAGTTTGGCTACATGACAGCCCTGGCATACGTCGCATCATTTCTTACCTATCGCATCGTGCTTGCCCTGCATGCATAATGCGAGGCATGGTTGCGGCGAACGCCCGTGTGCCCTAGACTCAAGGAGGTCGTGGGCTGGTAGCTCAGCTGGTTAGAGCGCCTGCCTTACAAGCAGGATGTCGGGGGTTCGAGTCCCTCACTGCCCACCACTCTCCCTCAAGCGCCTCCACACCCCTTGCGACGCTTCGCGTGATTTCGTCCCGTCTCATTCATGCCAGCACGCCTCATCATCAACGCGGACGATTTCGGCCTGACCCGCGGCATCAATCGTGCCATTGCCGAGCTACACGCCGCAGGTGCGGTGACTTCTGCAACGCTGATGGCAAACGGCGCCGCCTTCGATGACGCCGCTGCGATCGCCCGAGCGAACCCAGGGCTCGGCGTCGGCTGCCATGTTGTGCTGACCGATGGCGTGCCGGTGTCGCATCCGGCGGACATCCCTTCCTTGCTCGGCACCGACGGCAAAACCTTTCGTCCTTCGCTGGCGGACTTTCTTTTGGCTGTGGTTCGCGGCAAGGTAGAAGAAGAAGATGTGGTGCGCGAAGCGTCGGCGCAGGTGCAGAAACTGCAGCGTGCAGGCATCGATGTCACGCATCTGGACACGCATAAGCACGCGCACATGTTGCCGCAGATCGCGCGTCCGCTGCTGTTTGTGGCGGAGCGCTGCGGCGTCGGTGCGGTACGCAACCCTTTTGAGCAACCCTGGAGCCTCGCTATCGCGCGGTCGGACCTAATGCGGCGGCTGCAGGTGCGGTTGATTTCGCATTTGCGGCCTCGGTTCGAAGCCTTGCCACAACTGCGCAATGCGCGCGTTCTGACGACAGATGGAACAGTCGGCATATCGGCGACAG